>CAZDEC010000022.1:0-47485 GCA_964504295.1 uncultured Thioalkalispiraceae bacterium | reverse complement strand
CTTGATTTGCGTGCTTGCCTGGACGAGGCTTTAACAATAAACCCTGGTGAGACGCATTTATTACCCACCGGGATGGCGATTCATATTGCTGATGAATCACTTGCCGCGATGATTTTGCCTCGCTCAGGCCTAGGTCATAAACATGGTATTGTACTCGGCAACTTGGTGGGTTTAATCGATTCCGATTATCAGGGGCAATTATTTGTATCGTGCTGGAATCGAGGTAGTGATGCTTTTACCATTAATATAGGCGAACGTATTGCACAAATGATTTTAGTGCCGGTTATTCAGGCAGAGTTTGATATTGTGACAGAGTTTAATGAAAGTGAGCGAGCTGCCGGCGGGTTTGGTCATACCGGGCGAGCGTAATATTTAACATTTTGTAATTACTTAAGGTAGTCAATATTTTATGGCAAAGCAGGATAAACCATTACGTACTTCAAAACGTAAAAAAATTAAAGGTGGAATTAAGCAAGGTGGCTTAACGCTTAATACTATTTCGCTATTATCTTTTATTTTATTCAGTGCGACTTTTATTGTTATGCTTTACACGATGCGCTGGAGTACGTTAAGTATTATTGATAATCAAAGTGAAGCAATTGAAAACAGTACTGCCGACCAATTCGCAAGTAGAATAAATTTAGCGATTGCCACATATACAAAAGGTATAGCTATTATTGCAAAAGATCCTCATACCCGCGATGTTTTGTTATCGGGTGATGCGCAACAAATCGTAAGTCGACAAAGACAATTGCTAAAACTTTTTCCGGGTGGCTTACTTATAAGATTGGTCAAGGAAGGTAATTTAAGAACAACAAATTTAACTAAACCTAATATTGGTTTTGCCTGTATTGATATGTTAAATCAATCGCGCAAATATAAAAGACCACCGGGTGTTGAAACTCACGTGTTTGGTACGGCGCAACAACATATTGATTTTGTTCATCCCATTCTGGATAAGACGGGTGCCAATGCTATTGGCCATGTGCAGTTGATGGTTAATGTCGGCATGCTTAATGTATGGCTTAAAAAATCGAATCAAATTGACTATGTGGAGTTATATCAGCGTGCAGGGCAGTTGCATAAATCCTTGTTAATCGGCAAATCAGGTAGTGCTTCATTACGTTCAAATGATAAACAGATTAAATATCCTATTGCAGGCACGGCATGGGAAGTAAGAGTTTGGCCAAGTAAAAGTATTGATGCGCAATATGACCGCTTGTTAACCTATATTATGTTGTTTGTTGGTGTAGGTTTGTTTGCCGTTATTATTTATTTATTCTGGCGTTCGTTGAGTCGAGCTTTAGCTAAAGATATTGATAGCCTGGTCGGTTTTGTTGTTGGTACCCTGCGTGGCAAGAAAAATTTTGAATACAAAATGGAAATGAAAGAGTTTAAGGAGGCCGCCAAACAGCTTAATGATATTTTAACCAATCAAAGCTTAGACCGCGAACGTGATGATGAAACAAATAATATTAATTTATCGAGCATGGAAATTGAGCTGAATTCGCCTTCCATGTTTGATACAGGTGAATCGTTACAGGTGGAAGAGCTGGACGAAGAATCATCTGCCAATATAAAGTCGAAACACCAAAAAAGTATCGCATCAAACCGAAGTCAAAATTCAATTAAACAAGATACTGATAAGTCAAAGAAGAAAGAGATGTCTCTTATTCCACCCGCTGAAATTTTTAAAGCTTATGATATTCGTGGTATCGTCGGTGTTAGTTTAAATGCTGCTTATGCTGAACTTATCGGTAAAGCGCTGGGTAGTGAAGCGATTGCGCGTGGGGTTACAAATATGGCCTTTGCTCGCGACGGACGTTTGTCTGGGCCGGAGTTAGGCCAGGCTTTAGTTAAAGGTATTTTATCCACGGGTATCAATGTTATTGATGTTGGTATGGTTCCAACACCGTTGCTTTATTTTGCAGCACATCAGCTCACCAAAGGTTCGGGTGTCATGCTAACGGGGAGTCATAACCCGCCAGACTACAATGGTTTTAAAATGGTGTTAGCCGGTGAAACCTTATCGGAAGACAGTATTCAGGTGATAAGAAAACGAATCGAGTTGAGCGATTTTGATGAGGGGACGGGTGAATATTCGACAGTGCCAACGCTGGATAAATATATTAAGCGGATAACATCTGATGTAAAACTAAAACGTCCACTTAAAATCGTGGTTGACTGTGGTAACGGTGTTGCTGGTGGTGTTGCACCGCGCCTGTATAAAGCGATGGGTTGTGAGGTGATTGAATTGTACTGCGATATTGACGGTAAATTTCCAAACCATCATCCAGACCCAAGCCAACCGAAAAATCTGGTTGATTTGATTGAAGCAGTAAAATCACATAAAGCCGATGTAGGCCTGGCTTTCGATGGTGATGGTGATCGTTTAGGTGTTATTAGTTCAGACGGCAACGTTATATGGCCAGACCGATTGCTGATGTTATTTGCCGAAGATGTTCTTTCCCGTAACCAGGGGGCACAGATTATTTTTGATATTAAATGCACCAGCAATCTTACCAAAGTTATCTGGGAAAAAGGTGGCGAGCCATTGATGTGGAAAACAGGGCACTCTCTGATTAAATCTAAAATGAAACAGTCGGGCGCCTTGCTCGCAGGTGAAATGAGCGGTCATATCTTCTTTAAAGAACGTTGGTTTGGTTTTGATGATGGCATTTATAGTGGCGCGCGTTTACTCGAAATTTTATCCCGAGATGTGAGGCAGCCACGTGTGGTTTTTGCAAGCTTGCCGGATTCCTTTAATACACCTGAATTACAAATTCCAATGGAAGAAGGTGCGCATCATGCATTTATTGAGAAACTACTAGATAACCCTGATTTTGGTGAAGCCAACTTGACTATGATTGATGGTATTCGAGCCGACTATGCCGACGGCTGGGGCCTAGTTAGGGCGTCTAATACAACGCCGTGTTTAGTGCTACGTTTTGAAGGCCAAACCAAAGAAGCAATGATGAATGTGCAAGCCAGGTTTAAGAAAATACTGCATGCGGTTGATGAAACTTTAGTGCTACCATTTTAAATTTTTTAAACCTCGGCGACACAGCGTGCACGGCGAAAATATTTATTTTCAGTTATAGCTGATTTCTCTTTAAACATTCTTCGCTGTGCTGGCGTGGTTAACGATTTTTCTATTGTTATTCCCCAACCTCTAAGTTACCATAACTTCAATAGCAACGAAGTGAACATTAACTTACAAAAAATTACTATGAGCTTATCAACTGATCAGGCAAAAAATATTGCCCATGTTTTAAATACATCCTTGCCTTATATTCAACGGTTCCAGGGCAAAACGATGGTTATTAAGTATGGTGGCAATGCCATGACCGATGCTGCATTAAAGCAGTCATTTGCGCGTGACATTGTATTAATGAAATTGGTCGGCATGAACCCGGTTGTAGTACACGGTGGTGGGCCGCAAATTGGTCAGTTACTGGAAAAAATTGGTAAGGACAGCCAGTTTGTGCATGGCATGCGTGTAACCGATAGCGAAACCATGGACGTGGTTGAAATGGTCTTGGGTGGTTTGGTGAATAAAGAAATTGTCTCAATGATTAATCGTCATGGCGGCAAGGCGGTGGGTTTAACCGGCAAAGATGGTGATTTAATTCGTGCGCGTAAAATTCAATTTGATAAATCAAACTCAGAAATGAATGCCTCTGAAATTGTTGATATTGGTCATGTTGGTGTGGTTGAAAGTATCGATATTGAAATTGTGAAGATGCTGGATCAGGCACATTTTATTCCTGTTATTGCCCCGGTTGGTGTAGGGGCAGATGGCCAATCGTATAATATTAATGCTGATCTGGTGGCTGGAAAATTAGCCGAAGCACTACAGGCCGAAAAACTTATTTTACTCACGAATACCTCGGGTGTACTGGATAACAATGGTAAATTGTTAACGGGTTTGAAGTCAGATCGAGTTCAGCAACTGATTGACGATGGTACGATTTATGGCGGTATGTTACCTAAGATTAACTGTGC
The DNA here is from genome assembly GCA_964504295.1 of uncultured Thioalkalispiraceae bacterium. GTDB lineage: Bacteria > Pseudomonadota > Gammaproteobacteria > UBA6429 > Thiohalophilaceae > SZUA-37. The sequence goes on along the minus strand of CAZDEC010000022.1, from coordinate 43,480 downwards.
CCTGGATGCGGTTAAATCAGGCGTTAAGACAGCGCAAATTATTGATGGTCGAGTCGAACATGCAGTATTACTTGAGTTATTAACAGATGAAGGTGTGGGCACTTTAATTAAGGGTTAAAAAAATAATAAAGAGGCACGGGACAATGGCAACAGTAAATGTTACATCAAAGAGTACGGAATCAAAGCAATCCAAACCCTCTCGTCGACAACAAATATTAGAGGCGCTTGCGCTTCAGTTAGAGCAAAGTCCTGGCGAACGTATTACTACGGCCGGTTTAGCTAAAGCAGTGGGTGTTTCAGAAGCGGCTTTGTATCGACATTTTCCCAGTAAAGCCAAAATGTTTGAAGGGCTTATTGAATTTATAGAAGATTCGATTTTCGGTTTGATTACGCGTATTTTGAGTGAAGAAAAATCTTCTCTTATTCGCTGTGAACAAATAGTTAAACTCTTATTAACCTTCGCAGAAAAAAATGCAGGTATGTCTCGCTTGTTAACGGGGGAAGCCTTAACCGGTGAAACTGAACGTTTACGTTTGCGTATAGGCAAATTTTTTGAGCGTTTTGAAACACAACTCAAACAAGTGCTGAGAGAAGGTGAAATGAATGCAGAAATCCAGCTGACTATTTCTGTGCAGGCACTGGCGAACATGATGATGGTGCTTGCCGAAGGCCATATTAGCCAATATGTACGGAGTAGTTTTAAAATATCACCACTGGTGCACTGGAGTGATCACTGGCATGTGGTAAAGACGGTTACCGTTTAACGAGGCTTTATTGTTTTTAATTCCTTAAAGCGGGTAATGTCGGCCTCGTATTTAAGGTGTATAGCAAGTTTTTCCTGTTTCCTGTTTTCTATAAAGTTATCATACTCTTTTATTTTAGCCTTGGATTTTTCGATTTTATTAAGAATGCTTTTAGGTACTTTTTGACTTTTACGCTCAAAATTACCTGCCTGTTTAGTGTGTTGGTCAAGAATTTTTTGCTGCTTGGCTCGATTGCTTTGGGTTATTTGTATAATACCGTCAATAGCATTTGATTTACTATCGCGGCTTAGAATGATGTCATCTACTGAAACGAAAGTGTTCACTAGAATGCGGTCTTTTCGCCGTTGCTCATCACGAATACGTTTTTTATCTTTGGCTATTTTAGCCAGTCTGGCTATTTCTCTTTTTTGTTCAGGTGTTTTATCGGCGGGGATAACTCGAATAACCTGACCTCTGCCGTTTAGTATTTGAATTTCACGGCCAAGGTATTTTTTAGGTACGGTATAGCTACACTCGCGCAGCCCCTCATCATTGTTCCAGCATTTTATAGCCGCCATACTGGCCGGTAAATAGCTTGCTGCTGCAAGGGCAATAATGCAGATTTGACTTAAAGGTTTATTCATACTGGAATTGATACATATGGAGACAAATGTTTTACACTCATTCTGATGTTGGATTACCTTATCTTACTTTTAGTTTCGTTTCTTGCCAACGCCTTTTCTGCTTTTGTGGGAGGTGGTGCTGGTTTATTACAGCTTCCCATATTATTATTCCTCGGTCTATCTTTTAGTACCGCTCTAGCAACGCATAAAATTGCAACCATTGCTCTTGGTGTTGGAGCAACTTTACGGCATTTGCGCGAGCATCGCCTGCAACGGGGATTTTCACTTTTGATATTGGGTTCGGGTTTGCCGGGAGTCATTCTCGGAGCCAATATAATACTCGCTGTACCGCATCACCTCGCTATTTTATTGCTGGGTTTTTTAACCATTGGGCTGGGGATATATTCATGGTTTAGTGCTGAGCTTGGTCAGCAGTTAAAGCTAAAGAATCGTACCACCCGCGGGTATGTTATCGGCGCTAGTATTATTTTCTTGATAGGTATTCTAAACGGTTCGCTAACGTCGGGAACCGGGTTATTTGTCACGCTTTGGCTTGTTTACTGGTTTGGTCTGGATTATAAATTAGCGGTTGCTTATACCCTTGTGCTGGTGGGACTATTTTGGAATGGTGGTGGTGCGCTTACTCTGGTATTACAAACGGACGTGCGCTGGGAATGGTTACCCGTGTTACTGGTGGCATCCGTTGCGGGTGGTTATGTTGGTGCGCATATGTCGATAGTAAAATCAAATAAATTGATAAAGCGTAGTTTTGAAGTAGTAACGATATTGGTTGGGATTAAATTGATTAGTAGTGTGGTGGCTGTTTAATTCCATCCGTGGATAATCTAAAAATGTCCCTATGTACAACTAAGGTTAATGACGCGGGTCAACACACTTGTAAACGATAAAGGTTTGTTGCCCTTCTTTTATCGGTGAGGCTGCCACAATGGTGTCACCTTTTAACTCTGGTGCCATATTTCTGGCCAAGTTAATCAGTTCTTCGGCAATCGTATCTTTGCCGCGAGGGATACCGGCCACTTTGGCCGTGGTTGCAACGGTTGTTTTGCCTTTTCGACTACAGGTTCTTACTTCGTTAGCTTCAAGTACACGTATTTTTTTACCGGGTTGAGTGAGCGGTGCCCAGTTACAGGCGCTGGCAACAAAAACGAATACTAAAAGAGATGTTAAGCGTATGGATTTCATTTTATCGGCTCTTATATAAATTTAATGTTCGGATGTAATAGCATATTTAATTTCAAGCTATTTTAACAGGAATTAGTGCAAATTTAGTGATTAAACTGCATAAGTCTAATGTCTGAAATGACGCATACCGGTAAAGACCATGGCAATGTCATTTTCATCGGCGGCTTGAATGACTTCTTCATCACGCATTGAGCCACCGGGCTGAATGACGGCCGTCACACCGATTTCGGCAGCTTGATCTAGGCCATCTCTAAAGGGAAAAAAGGCATCGCTAGCCATGACGGAACCTTTAACTTCAAGCTCGGCATCAGCGGCTTTAATTGCGGCAATTTTGGCGCTGTAGACGCGGCTCATTTGGCCGGCACCTACACCGATGGTCATATTATTTTTGCAATAAACGATGGCGTTAGACTTAACGAATTTGGCAATCTTCCAGGCAAATAATAAATCCTGTATTTCCTGCGTTGTGGGTGAGCGTTTGGTTGCTACCTTGAGGTCAGATTCAGTCACCATACCAAGGTCGCGATCTTGTACTAATAAGCCACCATTCACCCGTTTGTAATCGATACCGGCTATACGCTCGGCTGGCCATTGGCCGCATTCTAATACCCTGATATTTTTCTTGCTGGCAAGAACAGGCAGTGCATCGGCGGCAATACCTGGTGCGATAATCACTTCGACAAACTGCCTTTCAATAATGGCTGCGGCAGTTTTGGCTTCAATGGGCTGGTTAAAGGCAATAATGCCACCAAAAGCGGAGGTTGGATCGGTGGTGTAGGCGCGATCATAAGCGCTGACCTGATCGTCGGCCACGGCCACGCCACAAGGGTTGGCATGTTTAACGATGACGCAGGCGGGCTGGGTAAATTGTTTTACACATTCGAGAGCCGCATCGGTGTCGCCAATATTATTATAAGAAAGTTCCTTACCTTGCACTTGGGTTGCGGTGGCAATACAAGCCTCGGCGGGCGTGGCTTCAACATAAAACGCCGCATTCTGATGTGGGTTTTCACCGTAACGCATGCCTTGAACCAGCTTAAACTGGCTGTTAAAAGTACGCGGGAAACTGCTATGTGCTTCGGGTTTATTGGATACCAACTTACCAAAATAGTTTGCGATTTTGCCATCGTAATTTGAGGTGTGTTCATAGACTTTAATGGCTAAATCAAAGTTAGTGTCACTGCTGACGCAGCCATTGGCACTACGCATTTCGTTTAGTACCGTTTCATAGTCACTGGCATTGACGACGACAGTAACATCTTTATTATTTTTAGCGGCCGCACGCAGCATGGTTGGGCCGCCAATATCGATATTTTCTATCGCCTTTTCCAGGTAGCAATCCGGATCGGCCGTAGCTTGTTCGAAGGGGTATAGGTTTACAATCACCATATCAATGGGTGGAATGCTGTGCTCTTTCATGATGGCATCGTCGGTACCACGTCGGCCTAAAAGTCCACCATGAATTTTAGGGTGTAAGGTCTTAACCCGGCCATCCATCATTTCAGGGAAACCCGTGTAATCAGATACTTCGATAACGGGGATATTGTTCTCGCTCAGTAATTTAGCTGTGCCACCTGTAGATAGAATTTCGATATTAAATTCAGAATGTAGTGTTTGTGCAAATTCAACAATGCCGTTTTTATCTGAGACACTGATAAGTGTGCGAGTAATTTTAGCCATGCGGGTAAGCCTTTTTATTGTGATACGGTTTTGAGGCTGAATTGTATCTTGTCAGAAGGATACATAACAGAGGTTCTTTATTGTTATATTAAAAAGATTTTTAACCATCAATGTATACTTTCAGGTACCTTCGTGGTTAATAAAAATAAATAAAGCACTAAAAAAAGGGGGAGTGGTAGCTGACTTTTAGGTTAAAAAGTAGAGGAAGAACAGTAGATGATTCGCCAATCTCACTCGGGGGGTGAGTAAGTTGATAGGCTATTTTTATGTAATTTTAGCGGTGCAGGCCGTAAGTTTTTAGTTTTTTACGAAGTGTTCCGCGGTTAATTCCCAAGACTTCAGATGCTTTGCTCTGGTTGCCATTGGTATATTTAAGTACAGCCTGGAGCAAAGGTTCTTCGACCTCGCCTAAGACCATATTATATAAATTACCTGCGGGGTGTCCGTTTAAAGCATTAAAATATGCATTTACAGAGTCCGCTACGCAGTCGCGCAATGGTTTGTCGAATGTTGGGTTGTTGGTCGTAGTGGCCTTGTCGGCGACTGGATCTGCCTCAAAATTCATGCTGCTATCTCCTCCCTATTTATCATTATATTAAAAAAATGTTGTGTCATTTCTAGTTGTTTTTCGATGGTCTCCGCTTTATTTACGGCTTGTCTAAAGGCCGCTCCATGCTTTTGACCCTTGCTGTACCAACTTATATGCTTACGCGCCATACGTACGCCGGTGTATTCACCATAAAAGGCATATAAGTTGTTTAAATGCCCGAGCAAAATATCACGTATTTCGGTGCTTGTTGGTGCGGGCATTATTTGTCCTGTTTGCAGGAAGTGATTGATTTCACGGAAGATCCAGGGGCGTCCCTGGGCGGCTCTTCCTATCATAACCGCGTCGGCTGCTGTGTAATCGAGGACAAATTTGGCTTTTTCCGGTGTGCTGATATCGCCATTAGCAATAACCGGAATTGAAATTCTACTTTTGACATCGGCAATGGTGTCGTATTCCGCATTACCTTTATACATACAGGCGCGGGTTCGGCCGTGAATAGCTAGCGCCTGAATACCGGATTGCTCGGCTATTTGGGCAATATTTAAGGCATTACGGTTTTCGGTATCCCAGCCGGTGCGAATTTTTAGTGTGACGGGAATATCAACTGCATCGACGATGGCTTCTATAATGTCTTTTACAAGGCTCTCATTTTGCATAAGTGCCGAGCCAGCAAGAACGTTGCAGACTTTCTTGGCCGGACAACCCATATTAATATCAATAATTTGTGCACCATTGTCGGCATTGTGTTTAGCCGCTTTTGCCATCATTGCCGGCTCGGTACCCATAATTTGAACTGAAATCGGGTCGGCTTCACCGTCGTGGTTGGCGCGTCGTTTTGTTTTTTCGCTGCCCCAGAGCAGCGAGTTGGATGAAACCATTTCCGATACGGCCATTCCCGCACCTAGTTGCTTACAGAGTTGACGGAATGGGCGATCCGTTACTCCGGCCATGGGAGCAAGAAGGACTTGGTTCGATATCTGGTGTGGTCCTATAAACATTGTGCTTTGTCTTACCTAAATTAAAGTTAAAGCTTTTCGGGGGGAAGGGTATTTTAACCATTTATATGTGGCGATAAAAGCATCAATTGCAATTTGCACCTGAATATTTGACTAAGGTGGCATTTTACAAACTAAAAAGAGGTTTGTTTCGCTATAGGAAGTAAAATTGGAAGTTGATGGCATCGCTGCCGGGGTCCAGAACCTCAATATTGAGTTGAACGGGCTTTTTGCTTGGCATCAGGGCGAAGGGTTTGTTGAGTAAGCCCAGGTATTCGGTGGGTTGAAAATAGCGTTGTGCAACCGTTGCACCGGTTAAATCAGTAAATTTTAGTAATATCGTTGGGTATGGCTGGGTATAGCTAGCTTGATTCATGATTGTGGCGCTAATAAGTAAAGCTCCCTTGATTTTAGGGTGTAAACGTACATCGCGATTAATAATTTTTATTTGTTGGCGGTCGTAGTTGCCGGTGTAACGACAAGGCGCTTTTTTACAGATAGAGACCAGCAAAGGTTGTAACGCGGGTAAGGCTTTGGCAATTGCCGTACTTTTAAAAAGTACCAGTTGATAGGCGCTCAGACTAATAAGGGCAATAATCGCAACAGTGTAAAACAGCCGTTTTTTTATACTCATTGGTGGTTGTTCCAATGAAGCGACGGCATGACGCAATCGATGTGGAACCACATCGTCTAAATCATTGCTGCTAAGGATAATTTCTTCATCAATATCGGGGTTATCAAATTCTGCCTCTAAATCAATGATATCGGAATCATCGTTATTAAATGTTTCAATGGGTTGCTCGAATGCAGGGGTATTAAAATTATTTTCAATAACATCTTCGTCATCTTCAAATTTGAGATTAGAGCCAACGTCGTCTGAGTCATCAAGAGAAATATTGATATTAATAGCGGTGTCGCTGTTGATAGCCGTGTTGCTGTTGTTATCAAGAGTGGCCGATATTTCATCTTCTATATTAAGTTTATTTTCAGTTACAGAGGTTCTGAATTTATCAAATTTTAAATCTGATATTTTAAGGCTGTCGGTACTGGCAAATAATTTATCAATGTCATCCTCATCAACAAGCTCAACATCCGCTTCGCTCTGCATTTCAATCACAAAATGGTCGGCATCATTTTCTTCAAAAGGTGTGGTGATGCTGTTGTTAACTTTGATTATATTGTCGATGGCTTTATGCAGGTCGTCATTTTCTGTTTTTGTTACTAGCTTATTGGTTGCTGGCATTTCCAGTGGCGTATTAACTGCGGCAAGTTGCTCTTCATCTTCTGATGGTAAATTGGCTTCATCAGGTAAGCCGACAAAATCAAATGTGTGTTGTTGCTTGTTGGCGTCTTCTTGTTGGTGGGTGGGTTTTGATGCCGGTTGATTAGGTGTACTATTCTTCTGGGTTTGTTGCGACGTATCACTATTATTGTCAGCGAGAGAGACGGTTGGAGTGGACTCTGATATGTCTGCTGTTTCTTTGAGCAATGCACCTTCATCAGCTTCGCTGACTGCTTCGTGGTATAAATTTAAATCGGGCTCATCATTATTGCTGATTATATTCTCGGCGGGCCTAAGGAAAATATCATGGGCTTTCGTTGCCGCGCGGGTATCCGTCGCAACGATTTCATCGTCAAGAATATTATCGAAGGCTGTTTCGCGAATATCGGGCTTGTCTGATTTTGCAATATCGACATAGGTTCCTTTCGATAGTTGCGTATCCAGAGCGTTGAATATAGCATCGATTTCAGATATGGGTTGATTAGTACTGCCTGTTGATACTGACGATTGCTGTTTTTGCGAAGGTTTAGGTGTATCCGTCGTTGCTTGTTTAATGGCTGGCGGTGATGTTGGCACTGCTTTGCTAGGGGCATAGTGAATATGCTGGCGAGCATTAAAAACATTTTTACATGAGCCGCAACGAACCTTACCCTGGGCCACCTGTAACTGGGCTTCGGTAACATTAAAATTTGTCTTGCAAATGGGGCAGCAGGTATACATTTGAGTACGTATGGTTAAAGGGGGTTAGTATAAGCTAAGGTGTTATGAAATGAAAATAGCCACATAAAAAAGCAGCCTCAAAAGCTGAGGCTGCCGGGGTACTTGTCTTAAGACAAATCTTTATAGGAAAGCTTTTTTCCTTCTGTTTAAGGGATTAAAAAAGCCCATTGCACGGTAAATGTAGTTGTATCGGTACCTGTTTTAAGGTCTGCTGAGTCCAGTTCGAATTTGATTGAGTTGGTATCGTCAATATCATAGCGAAGTGCAATAACATTATGGCTGGCTTCGGTGGTTGCTAACGCTCGAAAGTAGCTGTCATTAGCATTAAAACTCAAATCTTCATAACGAATAACGCCCTTGAGTGTTTCCGTAAACCAGTAGCCAAGTTGTATATAGTAGGCTTTACCGGTGTAGGTGCCGGATGTGCCAACTTTGTTAGTATTTTCAATATTATAGTATTCGGCAAGCAGATCAAAACCATCATCATTTTCGTAAGACACGTCAAAACCGATAATGGTCTGGTCAACAATAACCTCACCTTTAGTGGCAATGGCTGAGCCGGTACCGTTTGATTCGGCTACGGCACTGTTCATAAAAAAGATCGCAGCTTTTAATGGCAGGGCATCAGGTTTGTAAATGGTACGTAAAAAGATCGCTTTATTACTGTCTGCATCAGAGGTCGGGTTAATCTCAATTTCTGGTTTGTTTGCCGATGTTGCAGCAAAGCCGGCAGCCGAGGTGTTAAGTGACGGGCCATTGCCTAAGCCTAACTCATAACTAAGGTCACCACTGCCCAGAGTGAAATCACCATTGGCCATTAGCCCAACCAAATGGGTAGGTAATATACCGGCGGCACCGTCTTCAAAATCTAAGAAGAAGGGACGTGAAACAGTATCTTGCAACATTGCACCATGATGATAAGTACGATTCCAGCTGCCGAGCGGCGAATGGAAGCGGCCAGCGGCCAGTACAAAGCGGTCATCAAAGGTATGTGCAATCCACAAACGTTCCAGATCGGTAACTAGACCTGAGGCGGTATTTTCAAATACATACTCAACAAAGGCTCGCGTGTCATCGGATATTTGATGTGTCGCATAAAAGTCCAGGCCACCCAATGCGAAGGCATCATTGCTGCCAGCTTCGTTGCTGCTGCTGTATGTGATATCACCAAATAAACCAAAGTTAACCGCGTGGGCTGATGATATTTGCAGGCCAAAAGTGACAATGCTTATTAAGCTTATTTTCATTATTTTTAACATAATTGTAATCTCCTTATTTTGCGGTTAATAATAATTTGACTGAGTCGTTGACTGTTGTGCTGTCGACATAGCCCAGTGCCCCAGGGGTATTGGCCACCCAGTTAATAATGGCCGCATCGTCTTTTAATTTTTTTGGGGGGTAACCTTTGCCGGTAAACGATATTTTTGCCCAATAGGCTTTAAGTTGCGAAGGCTTCTTTTTTACAACGTTTAAATAGAAATCTTCGGAAACTTTTTTATCGGCTGGTTGATCCATAACGGTTACTCTTATACCGCTAAGTTTTTTTAACTTACCTAGCCAAAGTTTTTTAGCCTGCTTTGTGGTGATGCTATCAACACTAATGCCTTTGTTTGCGATAACGCTAACATCGGCCTGACTGGGTATGGGGATGAGCCCTAATAATGGTAAGAGTAAAATTTGTAGAAAAGCATATTTTTTTATGCGGCTTATCATGGATATTCTCCTTTTGTTATTCCATGCGTATTACTTTTAGGGGGAAGAAGTAATTTTTTATAAATATCAAGACAGTATTGCCCCTTATATGTAAGTGTCAAATTTACGTTATGAAAATACATTGTGCTGGAATAAAGCAATTAGCATACCGTTTAGCTTATAGGGGCTTTTTAATATAAGTTTCGCTTATTGAGGCGATAAATAAATTGAGACGTATTGAAGTGGACCACTAGTCGTTAGTGTTGCTGTAAAAAGTTCCATTTACGATAATTTGGGAGTCAAGTTATATTGAAAGCTCTAATGTTTTTAGTCTATCGGTCGATACTTAAATTTAAGATTTAAGGAAAGGTTTTGTTTCAACTTAAGTTAAAAATAGAGTTAAGAAAATAGGTGTGTGATGCAGTGGTTTAAAAATTTAAAAATAAAATACAAAATTTTATCGATAGCGCTTGTGGGTGTATTAGGTTTTTCGGTTTACCTTGGTATTAATTATCAGGTTACTCAGGTGAATTCATCCCGCCTTGATTCTATTCGTTTTGTATTATTTCCGTTACTTGAACGGGCCGATGCCAATATCGTACGTCTGGGTAGAATAAAAGATATCTGGAATTCTGCGGTTACCACAGGTGACGAAGATTTGGCGGATGATGCCGAAGTTATTGCAAAAAAAGTCCAACAGACGTTTGAGGATATTATTAAACTGGATCGTAGTGTTGCTAGCGATGTTAAGAAACTGCAAGGTCATTTTAATCAATATTTTAGTCGTGCAAAAATGCTTATTTTGGGGATGTTAGATGAATCGATCAGTGGTGAACAATTAAAAATACAGTCAACCGAGTTGGCCACAATTTTAAAGGCTTATGAAAGTGAGTTAAATGCATTTAGGAACAGGCATTATATTCGATTCAATAAGGTGCTAGAAGATGCTGACTTTTCTAGTCAAAATAATCTGTTATGGGGTTTGATGATAGGGGTGACTATTATTGTCTTGTTGATTGTTACGGCTGTACTGGTAAGCGAAGGAATTAATAAAGGGGTTAATAAAATCATACAGGCATTAATGAGAATGTCGGAAGGTGACCTTACTGCGCATGTTCAGCATGATCATCACGATGAAATAGGCCGGTTGGCTGATTACTATAATGATAGTGTGGATAAAAACAGGCATTTAATTGAAGAGATGATTGCAGGCGTTATTCGTTTAAGTGCTGTCTCGACAACCATGATGGTGGCAATGAATAAAACAACCGAAAGCGTTAACCAGCAACATATGCAAACCGAACAAATGGCGACCGCTATTACTGAAATGACAGCAGCTATTAGTGAAGTGTCTGAAACAGCGACTAAAACTTCGAATGCGACTCAGCTTGCTGACATTGAAGCGGGCAAGGGAGTGCAAGTGGTCAATAGTTCGGTGAACTCTATTAAAGCTTTGGCCGGGGATGTAGAGTCTGCCGTGGCTGCGATTGAGTCACTTAAAGAAGACAGTGCCAATATTGGTGTTGTGCTTGAGGTTATCAAAGGCATTGCTGAGCAAACAAATTTACTGGCGTTGAATGCGGCGATTGAAGCGGCGCGTGCCGGTGAACAGGGACGAGGTTTTGCGGTAGTGGCCGATGAAGTTCGTAGTTTAGCCAATCGAACTCAAGAGTCGACAATGGAAATTCAGACAACTATTGACAAGTTACAACTGGCAGCAAAGAATTCGGCGGAAGTCATGCTTCAAGGCCATACGCAAGCGCAAAAATCCGTCGAGCACTCAACTTCAGCGGGTGAGTTTTTGAAAAGTATTAGTTCAGAGATAAACTCGATTGCGGAAATGAATGCTTATATAGCAACGGCAGCGGAGCAGCAGACTTCAGTTGCTGAGGAGATTAATCGTAGTGTTGTTAGTATTAGCCAGTTAGCGGATGAAACCGCGAGTTACACTAAAGAGTCTAAGGCTAACGCAGCCGAGATGTCTGAGCTTTCTGATGCGATTGGTTTAATTGTTTCAAACTTTAAAGTCAGTTAACTTCTATTTTTATTCTTAACACTATGCAGGCAAACCCGGTCGTTCTGTTGTTTAAATAGTTGAATGGTAAACATGCTTGATTAAGCAATGAGTATATTGTTTGCTTATACTATACGGCAGCTGGATAATTCGACTATTCTGGGTTTGTTTTAGTTTCTTAAGTTTAATGAATTCTTTTCCAGATTTTATATTTTGGAATCCTCGAAAATTTAGAGTTATAAATGGTGATACCGTCATGTCAGGGAAGCGCATCAGGCATAAACTCATGTATGATTGTAAGAAACGGAGATATGAATAAATCCCTGGCTGCAATAGCAGGTTTATTTTTACCTGTTTGTTTTATTATATTCTTCTTTTTTAGTGAGTCAAAAGAGTTGTTGTTTAGATTATTTTTTTGCGGCCGGTAAGACATATCCAGTCATCTTGTTGCTTATAGATTTGAATTTCAAACATGGGCGAATAGGCTTGTAGAACGGTTTCGGCTTGTTCGGCTAAAATTCCAGATAAAGCGATTTGTCCTTGTGGTTTAATTAGGTTAGCCAGATGAGAAGCCAGTTTAATTAATGGTTGCGCTAATATATTTGCAACTAACAGATCTGCCTGCCTTGTTGGCGTAGGTTCAGGTAATTGAATTTGGAATAAATCTTTAACTGAATTCTTTGTTGCATTATCTTCTGTTGCCAATAAAGCCTGAGGATCATTGTCGATAGCCATAACGGAGCTTGCACCAAGCATTGCCGCTGCTATGGCTAAAATACCAGAGCCACAACCATAATCAATAATATGTTGTTGTTGCAGTGGTGTTTGTTCTAAAAATTCTAAACACATTGCGGTTGTTGGGTGGGTGCCTGTTCCAAAAGCCAGGCCGGGATCGAGTAAAATATTAGTGCTGTCGGTATGTTGTGCAAGATGTTCATCAGCATGATGGCTGGGAACTATCCATAAGCGCTCGCCGAATAACGTTGGCTTGAAATGTTCCATCCATTCTCTTACCCAGTTTTTATCTTCTAACGGGTTAAGGGTATATCGTGGACAGCTTCCTAGTTCATTGCTTATATGAAGCAAGACTTTATCCATATTGGTATTGGTATCGAATAAACCAATTACTTCCGTATCATTCCATAAAGGCGTTTCGCCAATAGGCGGTTCGTATAAAGGTTGATCCGCCGCATCTCGTAAAGTGACAGCACTGCAACCAGCATAGGATAAAATATCAGATAAGGTATTGGCTTGTTCGGTGTTGGTTTGTATAACGAGTTGAAGCCAGGCCATTGCTATTCCTGAATTTTTTTATTTTAACCACAACGGACATGAAGCACACAATGAAAATAATTTTAAAATATTGGTTATCTCTTGAACTGTGTTATTACATTCTATTTTAATGTTTACAATATTTATTCGTCGTGTTTTTCGTGTTCGTTGTGGTTAATATTTTTAATTAATACCAAGTAATTTTTCAAGATAATGAATATTCACCCCACCTGCTGCAAAGCCGGTGTCGTTACACAAACGCTGGTGTAATGTAATATTGGTATTGATGCCATCAATCACGATCTCACTTAAGGCTCCGCGCATTCTTGCCATGGCGATGTCGCGATTGTTGCCGTGGGTGATTAATTTGCCTATCATTGAATCGTAATAAGGCGGTACGGCATAGCCATTATATATATGGGTATCAACGCGTACACCGGGGCCGCCGGGCGGATGAAAGTTATTAATCATGCCCGGTGAGGGCATAAAGGTATCCGGATGTTCGGCATTTAAGCGGCATTCCACTGCGTGACCGTTAATTTTTATATCACTTTGCTTGTATTCAAGTGGTTCGCCAGAAGCAATTAATAATTGTTGCCGCACAATATCCACACCGGTAATCATTTCGGTAACAGGGTGTTCAACCTGAACACGGGTATTCATTTCAATAAAGTAGAATTCACCGTCTTCGTATAAAAACTCAAAGGTACCCGCACCTCGGTAATTAAATTCAACACAGGCATCCGCACACTGCATGCCGATTTTATTGCGTAACTCTTTGCTAATCCCCGGCGCGGGGGCTTCTTCAATTACTTTTTGATGACGACGTTGCATCGAGCAGTCGCGCTCACCTAAATGAATAGCATTGCCGTGTTCGTCGGATAAAACCTGGATTTCAATATGGCGTGGGTTGCCAAGGAATTTTTCCATGTAAACCACATCGTTATTAAACGCCGCGCCTGCTTCGGCTTTTGTTAATGCAATTGAGCTAATTAAAGCGGCTTCACTATGTACCACGCGCATACCACGGCCGCCACCGCCACCTGAAGCTTTAATAATAATCGGGTAACCGATATCTTTGGCTATACGCATGTTAGTTTCAGCATCGTCACCGAGTGGGCCATCCGAACCGGGTACGCAGGGAACGCCGGCGGCTTTCATTGTTTTAATGGCGGCAACTTTGTCACCCATAGTGCGAATGTTTTCAGGGCTTGGGCCAATAAAGGTAAAGCCGGACTCTTTTACACGTTCAGCAAAGTCGGCATTTTCAGACAGGAAACCGTAGCCGGGATGAATGCCAACGGTATCGGTGACTTCTGCGGCACTGATAACGGCGGGAATATTTAAATAACTATCCATTGATGGTGCTGGCCCAATACAGACAGACTCGTCAGACAAACGCACGTGTTTTAAATTACGATCGGCTTCGGAATGAATAGCCACGGTTTTTATACCAAGGTCACGACAGGCACGCATAATGCGTAGCGCAATCTCGCCCCGGTTTGCGATTAGAACTTTTTCAAGCATGATGATTCACTACCTTAAATAATTATGTGTCATTGAAAATAAAAATGTTTTTAGTTAAAACAGCTTTACTCAATCACAAATAATGGTTGGTTATATTCAACAGGCTGACCATTTTCTACCAGGATAGCTTTAACCACGCCGGCTTTATCAGATTCAATCTGATTCATTAACTTCATCGCCTCAATAATGCATAAGGTATCGCCTACGGCAACTGTTTGGCCGACTTCGACAAAAGATTTAGCTGTGGGGCTTGCTGAGCTATAAAAAGCACCAACCATTGGAGATTTAACAACATGGCCACTTATTTCTTCCTTCGGTATTTCAGCTGTGGCCGCTACTGGGGCTGTTGGTGCAGGCGCAGGTGCAGGTGCTGCGACAGCAACGGGGGCAGGGGCGACAACGGTATTGGCTGATTGACGGCTGATGCGAACAGATTCTTCACCTTCGTGAATTTCAATTTCGGCAATACCTGATTCTTCAAGTAGCTCGATGAGTTTTTTTACTTTACGTATATCCATGTTTTTTACTTCGCTTAATTGGTTAGACAGTTTGGGGGTTAAAATGTTTATCTGGTTTTTAATTTATTAATAATAGATTCAAGCGCCAGTGCGTAACCTTGCGCACCTAAGCCACTAATAACGCCAATGGCTATATCTGAAAAATAAGAATGCTGGCGGAATTCTTCGCGTGCATGCACGTTGGATAAATGCACTTCAATAAAGGGGATAGCCACACCGGCAATGGCATCGCGCACCGCAACACTTGTGTGGGTAAAGGCTGCCGGGTTGATAATAATAAATTCAACCTTATCGGCTTGTGCTTGATGAATACGTTCGACAATTTCATGCTCGGCATTACTCTGGAAACAACCCATGCTGTGTCCGGCTTGCGTGGCTTGGCTCACGAGTTGTTTATCAATATCTTCAAGTCGTGTTGCACCATAATGCTCGGGCTCGCGGGTGCCGAGTAAATTCAAGTTGGGACCGTGAATAACCAGTAGGTTTGCCATTATGTGTATTTAAAGCCCGTTTAGTGAAAATTAGCTGCAAACTTAATCATTTTGACAGCATTTGTAATTGTTTTGTGTATTTTTGAATCAGTATTGTGCCTTAATTTGGTTATTTTGTCTATAAAAACGAAAATAAGCGAAATTCGGAGCATTTTGACGGAGTTTAAAGCCTTCTACTGTGATAGAAACACTATTTTTGGTTAAAAAATAAGCAAAAATAATTTAAAGAGTAAAATTTAGACAGTTTTACTCGGAAATGGGAGGGAGAGAGTTTTGAAAGATGTTAGTGAGTAGCATTGGTGCAATAAAATTTGATTACTTACAACAAAGGTTTAACGATCTCTTCAATATTCTCGAATGATACTTCACGTGAAAAGCGTTTAACAATATTGCCCTTGCGATCGATGATAACCGTGAAAGGTAGAATGTTTAGCCGATTACCATAATCCTGACTCAGTTGAATACCTTCTAGTTCGGCAATCAGAATGGGGTAATTCATTCCCATTGGATCGGTAAAATCAACCACGGCATCTTTTTCGTCAAGCGCAATACCAACGAAAGTAACGCCTTTATCCTGATAGGTTTCCTGAAACTGAATAAAGGCCGGCATTTCACGGCGGCAGGGTGGGCACCAGGTTGCCCAGAAATTTAAAATAACCACTTTGCCATCCCATTCAGATGCTGAACGGGTTTTATCTTCCAGGTCTTTTAAGCTGTAGTTTGGTCGACGACTGGATTTAACTTTTTTAACGGCTACCTTCGTGGTAGCCGTATCAGCAGTAATATTCTCTCCGCTGTTTCGGCTGGAGTATTGATTTGCAACAAAACCGGTAATCACGCCGATTATGGCAATAACAATAATAAATTTATTGTTCATAGTGAGCCTTTAAATTTGGATAGCATTGATTAATTAAGATTTAGTCATTCTCGCACACGCCTTCGCTAGGATTTGGGAATGACTTAATTTCTAAACTTTTATTTAATAACCCGATTAACACGTTCAATAAATTGCTTAGCGTCCATTGCGCCGACAATTCTAAAGCGACGTTTTTCTTTTGAAGTTGCTTTATCAAAGAATAAAATTGCAGGTGGCGCGGTTACTTTTGTGTGTGCTAGCAAGCGTTTATCCTGCTCATCATTCGCGGTCACATCTGCCTGTATTAATACAAAGTTTGCTTTTAATAGTTTTTGAACCGCTGGGGCGCTAAAGACATAATCTTCATAGACTTTGCAATAGGTACACCAGTCGGCATAGTAGTCGAGCATCACGCCTTTACCGAGAGCCTTTGCTTCTTTGAGTGCGGCATTTAAGTCTTCAATGGTTTTGACGCGCTTAAATTTTAAATGCTGTGTTTGTGCTGAACCAGCGCTGTCGCTACCGCCTACCAGGCTTGAGCCATGGAAAGGATCCTGTACATTACGTGCGCCGGTTAAACCACCCAGCATAACGATAACGCCATAAATAATAACGACAACACCGAGTCCTTTCCATAATTTACTCCAGCCCGATGCCGCTTCTTTAATAGGTTCGAGTGCACCTAAATAAATACCGGAGACAATAAACAAGATGGCCCATAGCATCATTAGAGTTGTTGAAGAGATAAAGCTGACACGTTCTAGCATTAAGATAGCGATTGCCAGCAAGATAACACCGGCGGTGTATTTTACGATGTCCATCCAGCTGCCTGCTTTTGGCAGGAACTTACCGCCCGTTGTGCCTATAATTAATAATGGTAAACCGAGGCCATTACCTAAAACAAACATGGATATAAAGCCGAGGAATAAATCACCCTCTTTTGCCGCTAGTGTGAGTGCGCCAATAATAATGGGGCCAGCACAGGGGCCGATGATTAAGGCTGAGAGAACACCCATAATCGCAACACCGATCAGGTTGCCACCTCTTTGTTTGTTGCTGAATTGGCTAAGTCTGCCTTGCAGAGAGGCCGGTAATTGAATAGTAAAGAAACCAAACATAGAAAACGCGAGAGCGACAAAAACAAGCGCGAAAGGAATCAGTATTGCGGGGCTTTGGAAGTATGCCTGGATATTAAATGAACCCGAAACCATACTAACCAGCAAACCCATTGCGCCAAAGGTAAGTGCCATTGCTTCAACATAAACCAGTGACATGACAAACGCGCCCATGGTGGTTACTTTCTCACCCTGACCAACGATAATACTCGACAGGATTGGAATCATTGGATACATGCAGGCGGTAAAGGCCAACGCTAAACCACCCAGGAAGAAGCCAATAATAATTTTCCACAGCTCGCCCGAGCCGAGTAATTGTTCGTATTGATCCTGTTCTGATACAAAGCCTGTTTGGCTTGATGGGGCAGCTGCCGCACTGTTTGTTATTACGCCGCCAGGCGCGACATTAATTTCAACTATTTTTTTTATGGGCGGGTAACATATGCCGGTTTTTTCAGCACAGCCCTGATAGGTTATTTGTAATTTGGTTTTAACCGGTTTGTCGGTTGCGTTAACAAGATCAATGCTGACATTTACTTTATTGTGATAAACCTCGATACGGCCAAAAAACTCATCATCTTTTATGTCACCCTTAGGGTAAGTCGCCTTGCCAACGGTTACTCCATTGCCTTCTTTAATAACCAGCTTAAACTTATCGCGATACATGTAGTGGTCGGGTGCGATTTCCCAATGGGCATTAACGGTATTGTCTTTTATGTCATAACCGAACTGGAACGCTACATCAGGCTCTAAAATCTCATTTTCATCTTCGCCTAAGCCAAGGTTAGAGCTCAATGAGCTTAGAGCAGATATGCCATCATCGGCGGCCATCGCGGGGTTAAAGCTTAGGGAGAGAATGAAACTAGAAAGGAATACCAAGAGGAGAGATTGTTTTTTTAACATACAAAATAGACCTGTTGCGGGGTTATTGCCCGTATTGTTGATTATTATTGAGCGTAAAGCTTCTAGTTGAATAGTAGCAGACCGTGCTTCTTTCTCTAAGTTCAAGTATGGCCTTATGTCGGTTGCCAGACAATGTGTCATTACACAGCTTATTTATCAATTAAGTCGGATAAATTATTATTTTAAGTAGCTGATATATTACAGTAAATCACTATAAAGTGTTGTTTAAGTGGATTGCTCTTTAACGGCTTGTGTTATCCAGTTTAAGTAATTTTGAGAACCCGATTCAATATTAACCACAATAAACTCAGGGGTATCGTAGGGGTGGTGTTCTTGTATGAAGTACTCAAGCTCAACTAGCTTGGATTGTGTTGTTTTTATAATAAGTAAGCTCTCATTGTCATTCTCAATTTTACCATTCCATCGGTAAACAGATTGAATATTGGGGATGATATTTACACAAGCCGCCAGTTGCTGCTTTATCACTCTGCGTGCGAGATTGTTTGCCACTTCACTATTCGGGCAGGTGCTTAAGGCAATGCAATGATTGGACTTCATAGCATTAATGGGTCGTTTGAGTCATTTTATTGTTTTGGAATTATTGTTTAATCATGGTTAATTTTCAGGGTATCCTTTAATATATCAGCATTCAAATGGCTTGATAAAGTAGATTTTAAAAATAAAAGAAACAAAAATACTTAGCATGAGGGTTTAAATCCTGAAATTCGCTCCCCATTTAAACTGTATGCCTTTTTTTCGTATTTTATTATTGTTGTTTTTAAGTATTCCGGTGCTGGAGATCTATTTATTGATCAAAGTGGGGGATATTATTGGTGCGTTTCCAACAGTGATTCTAGTGGTACTAACAGCAGTTGTTGGTGTGTGGTTACTTCGCTTGCAAGGCTTTGCAATCTTGGCGCGTGCGCAGCAAAGTATGGCTCGTGGCGAGATGCCGGCAACGACGCTTTTCGAGGGGGTGATGTTGTTTTTTGCCGGTGCTTTGTTGTTAACCCCTGGTTTCTTTACGGATGCCATTGGCTTTATTCTATTAATCCCGTTTACCCGGCAGTGGATTATCGCCTATATATTAAGGCATGGGGTTATTTCTGGCGGCCAATTCTATGCCAATCGTTCTGAAACTCATTATTCGCAGTCCTCTGCATCATCTAAAAAAACGATAGAAGGTGAATATACTTCACACGATGATTAAAAATTTGTTTTTTTAACTAAAGCGTTACTATTTAACACTCCTTCTTTCACCTCTGTTTTTACTCTGCATTTAATTTAACGCACTTATTTTGTTGTATATCCTACCGAATTATTATTTAAGCGGTCAATAATTTTTGCTGCTTTGTACTTATCAGGATTTCCGACTGCAATCACTTTTTGGTTTATGATTAAGGCTGGGAATGATTTTAGGTTAAGCTGGTCAGCCAAGGTTTGTCCCTGAGCCTGTTCCAGGTCAATAACTTCAAGTTCAATATTCTGTTTTTTACATGCCTCTTGCCAAACGTGTTGTGTTTTTACACACGACGAATAAGGGCCGGCTAATAGTAATATTAACTTCATTGATTATGAATTATCCACATTTGTTGTATGGTTCCATGTGAAAAAACTGTTAGTATATTAACGTTGTTCAGAATGTGCTTGTCCTTGATTAAGGTCAAGTTCTCCTGGTTTATAATAAAAAGGGTGCAAATCTCGTTATGGAATTTAATCGTATTATTTTTGACGAGTTTAAACATATACCACTATTTGAAGCCTTGGATGATGCCCAGCTTGAGGCCATTTTTTCCACAACAAAAGAAATCTCCTTACCTGCTAAGGCGCTCCTGTTTGAAAGAGGGTCTTCAGCCGAATATTTTTATATGTTGCATAGTGGGCAGATAAAACTTTTCTTTCTATCTGAAGATGGAGATGAAAAGGTAATGGAAATTATCTACCCGACACAAACATTCGCAGAAGCAGTAATGTTTATCCCTCAACATATTTATCCTGTAAGTGCAGAGGCAATTACTGAAAGTAAACTTTTTCGTTTTGAAATAAGTTTTTTTCGTAACCTTCTTGAAGAATCAAAAGAAACCTGTTTTCGTTTGCTGGCCATTATGGGTAAGCGTTTGCATGCAAGGGTGAATGAGATTGATAATCTGACCTTACATAATGCGACTTATCGACTTGCTGTCTATTTATTGGGGCAACTTCCTGTTGATGTGGCCGAATTATCTGCTATCCATCTAAGTACACCTAAAAATATTATTGCTTCACGCTTATCTATTAAGCCTGAAACTTTTTCCCGTATTATGATGCAATTAAGCAGGAAGGAACTGATTGAGATTAATGGTAATGAAATCACCTTATTGGATGTGAAAGGGTTGCGAGCATTATTATAGATTAGCCTTTCTTTATACTCATTAGCTATCGTACAAGTACCGATGTTTATTCTGAAAGTATGGGATAAACAATTAATTGTGCTATTGTTTCAATAAAAATTAATCTTATAATTTTGTATTTGCTAATGGTTAGTCAGTTTTAATACTAAACGGCAGGATTTTAAGTATGGAGTTAATTAAATGGAATGACCTGTTCGCTACCGGTATTGCGGGTATCGATCACGAGCATGGTGAGTTGATTGCAACGATAAATTCTTTTTATTCAAAGTTGGCACAGCACCCTGATAGCAACGAATTAATTAATATACTGAATGATATTTATGGGGCTATTCATGCTCATTTCATGCTTGAAGAAAGATTAATGAAAAAATATGGCTATGGCGAATACGAGGAACATAAGAATGATCATGCACGATTACTTGATGACATTCGTGATATCGTGGTCGATCTTGAGGCCACGTCAGACTTTAATAAACAACAGTTGCAGGAAAAATTAAATAACTGGTTTCTGATTCATTTTAAAACGTATGATGCTAGGCTGCATAAACTGTGCAATTAATGGGCAGTCAAAAGAAAATTATCAATACTTTAATTTATATAGACTAAAAAAACTGAAGATAATTTTTTTAAGCAAGACGTTATGCGTATTGTCAGCTTTTATTTAATATCAATTTGAATTTTTTTGAGCTTGAGCTAGAGTTAGCCTTAACATATGTTAAAAGTAGTTTAATAAATAGTTATATGCTAATTACTGAAGAGGGATAATTTAGCGTAAATTTTGTTATTCTTGATGTAAGTCAATTTTTGCACACATCGATGCCTATAATATTCAGCGTAAGTATGGATTCAATAATTGGAAATCAATTTTCGAATTCGGGCTGCCAGTTTGGTTAACTGCTTGATGGTATGTTAATAAAAAAAACTGGTATTTGTAAATGAGCCTTGCACACTTACAATAAAAATAATCCAAAGAGTTATAAGGAAGATTGCTATGACAGAACAAAATGAAAATTCTAATGATAATGCTGAACGGATATCCGGGATGCAATCTCTACTAGACAACCCCTTTCTTTTACTTTTTATCGGTGTTGCAATGCCCACTGTTTTTTATATTGTGTGGGGAATAATGGAAATTGTAAATCTTCCAGTTGCACCATAACTGTTCCATTTCCATTATTAATTTTAGGAGATTAGCTTATGACTACATTTATGCCGCCTGCAGATCGCAATTGGTGGGGAGTACCTGTTGGCCGACAGGAGCTTGTCTGGATTGCGATAGCACTAGTCTGGTGCATAATAATGTTCCTGATGATGCCTTTATGGCATGTGTACGGTAAACAAAATCTTTCCACTGAAGCTTATCAAACAACGCCGGCCAAGTACGGTGCTCAAGTTGAAGCGATGGTAAGTAAGTATAAGGTTGGTGAGGAGTCGGGTGTTCCGATTGTTGAACCACCCATTGGCAGCGACGTCTACATGTTGGGGCGTTTATGGCAGTGGTATCCGATATTGAAGTTGAAAAAGAATAAGGAATATCGGTTACATCTTTCTTCTATGGATTGGCAACACGGTTTTTCGCTGCAACCTGATAATATTAACTTACAGGTAGTACCCGGCTATGACATGGTGTTGAAAATTACACCAGATAGGTCTGGTGAATACAGTGTGATTTGTAATGAATATTGCGGTATTGGTCACCATACAATGGTGGGCAAAATCTATGTGGAGGATTGATTAAGATGTCTGAATTTCGTGTCTGCCCCGATTCCGGGTTTTATTTTCATAAATCAGCAGAAAGTCTGATGAAGGTTAACGCTGTTGTCGGTATTGTTGCGTTGTTGGTTGCCGGTGTTTTGGCGATTGGTGTCGTACTAACCCGTTGGCAGGAAGTTCACATTCTGCCTGCTGATATGTTTTATATGGTTCTGACCGGGCATGGTCTTAATGCCCTGATTTTCTGGATCATCTTTTTTGAGATGGCGGTTCTACACTTTGCCTCCTCGACATTGTTGCGCTGTCGTTTGGCAACACCGAGATGGGCATGGGCTGGATTCTTCCTAATGCTAATTGGTGCCATTATGAATAATGTCGCCGTGTTTAGTGGTAAGTCCAGTGTCATGATGACCTCGTATGTGCCAATGCAGGCGGAGCCACATTTTTATCTGGGATTGATTTTGTTTGCGGTTGGTGCGCTTCTACAGGTATTTGTGTTCTTTGGAACACTCGTTATTGCACAGCAGGAAAAAACCTATGTAGGCTCCGTTCCGCTTGTTACCTTCGGTGCCATTACGGCGGCGATCATTGCCGTTTTCACTATTGCTTCCGGTGCCATCATACTTATCCCGACGTTTCTCTGGTCAATAGGCTACGTCAGTCATATTGATGCGGAAATGTACCGTGTTATCTGGTGGGGTATGGGACATTCATCACAACAAATTAACGTTGCTGCTCAAGTGTCTCTTTGGTATCTGATTGCGGGTATTTTGTTTGGTGCGCGACCCATGTCTGAAAAAGTCAGTCGTTTTGCATTTTTACTTTATATTTTCTTCCTGCAATTAGCGTCGGCTCATCACATTCTGGTTGATCCGGGTATCAGTTCAGAATGGAAAATATTCAATACCAGTTATGCGATGTATCTGGCGGTGCTCGCCAGTATGATCCATGGCTTAACCGTTCCTGGTTCTATTGAAGTTGCTCAACGTGGCAAAGGGTATACTAAGGGTTTATTCGAATGGTTGCGCAAGGCGCCGTGGGGGAATCCTGTCTTTTCTGCGATGTTTATTTCTTTAGTCACGTTTGGGTTTATTGGTGGTATTACCGGCGTGGTGATGGGTACGGAGCAGATCAACTTGATTATTCATAATACAATCTATGTGCCTGCACATTTCCATGCCACGGTGGTGATGGGGACGACATTGACATTTATGGCTACAACATATTTGTTGATCCCTGTTTTATTCCGTCGGCAAATGTTTTTACCCTGGATGGCTAAATTGCAGCCCTATATCTTTGGTGGCGGCATGACCATTCTTATACTGTTTATGTTAGGTGCAGGCACGATGGGCGTAGCCCGCCGTCATTGGGATATGGATTTTGCCGGTGCGGCGATGGCATTTCAATATCCGGCAATTGCTTATACATTGATGGCCGTTGGGGCAATTGGTGGCTTGTTTGCTATTGTTGGTGGCGCCATGTTTGTGATTGTTGCCGTGGGCTCATTGTTGTTTGGTAAAAAGCTGGAACCTTCTGCCGGTATTCTGGAAAGTTTTGCTGGCAAGCCTTTGCAAGCCTCAGCCTATACAATAGACCAGCCTGAAGTATTGCAGATGGCACCCAAGTTGGATGATTCGCATCATGCGGCTACTAAAGGTAGCTTTGAGGCGCCCGGCACGTTTGCTCTGGCGATGTTATTGTTAGTGACCTTTGTGGTGTACTACTTTATTAACTGGAAGTATCTTGCTTCCGTCTGGCCGTTAGGTTAAAGCTTAACAGTTAGACTTTAGCCGTTAGAATTAACGGGCGGGATATTCCCGCTCGTTTTTTTTCGCAAATGTAAAATACTTTTGTCTGGCTATGTGTTCTAATCTTTGAGAACCAGTTATTTATTCAGGACAAAGAAAAACTACCTTTCATGCGCCAGATATTTGTCTTTATTATGCTAGCATTCGGCCTGCTATTTTCTGTGGCACTTGTGGCTGATCCTCTATCGAAATCAAAGCTGAAAGCACAACCAGAATCTAACAGTACGATCCAGAAGTTTCAGTACAAAAAAGCATTGCAGGAAAGCCAGGATGCGATAGGGAATCGACTATCAAACTTTCGCTTAACCGATGCTTCAGGTAAAGGAATTTCATTGCATGACTTTCATGGTAAACCGCTAGTACTAAGCCTTGTTTATACTAGTTGCTACCAAACTTGTCCGATGACGACCCGACACTTATCAAAAGTAATAGAAAAAGCCAGAAAGATATTAGGTAAAGATAAATTTTCTGTGGCTCTATTGGGATTTGATAGTCAGTTTGATAATCCTCAGGCAATGAAGCACTTTGCCAGAAAGCAGGGAATTGATGATGCCAACTGGTCTTTATTAAGTGCGGATGCCAAGACGATTATGGCGTTAACTAAAGAGTTGGGTTTTCTTTTTTTTACTTCACCCAGAGGGTTTGATCACGTAGTACAGGTAACCATTATTGACTCTGACGGGCTTGTTTACAGACAGGTTTATGGTGAAGTATTTAATACACCGTTACTGGTCGAGCCATTAAAGGAGCTACTGCTAGGGCGCCCACAACCAAACCAGACTTTGTTTTCGGATCTAATTAACAAGGTACGTTTTTTTTGTACCAACTATGATCCAGCAAGCGACTCTTATCATTTTGACTATTCGTTATTTATTGGCATGTTCATTGGTGCAATAATAATTATTCTTATACTCATGTTTTTAGTAAGGGAATATCGGCGAGGTAGGCATTCACATTAAACTTGATGGTGATCAAGTTAATACTGGATGTTGTAATTATAATGTGATGTATGATTTAAATTTTGCTATCAATTATTATCTGGAAGTAACTGTTGAGTTTTATTAATCCCCTCAAGCGTGCTTATCTGGCTATTGACGCCTGGTTTAATATCGCCTTCGGTTCAGAATGGAATCCACTATACAATTTAGGTCGGTTGAGCTTTTTCTTTTTCTGGGTTGTTTTTATTAGTGGCCTATACTTGTTCATCTTCTTTGATACCAGTCTTTCCGGTGCATATGCTTCAGTTGAATATATAACAAATGAACAATGGTATCTTGCTGGCGTTATGCGAAGTTTGCATCGTTATGCCTCGGATGCCGCTATCGTTACAATACTGCTGCATATGTTTCGAGAGTTTGCATTGGGACGATACAATGGCTTTCGCTGGTTTTCCTGGATTAGTGGTGTGCCAACACTCTGGTTTGTTATTACTCTGGGTATAACCGGATATTGGCTGGTATGGGATGAGCTTGGCTTGTACGTGGCGACGCTATCTTCACGGCTGATTGATGCCTTGCCTCTTATTCCCGGTTCGATGTCACGCAATTTTGTTGGTAACCAACTTTCAGACAGGTTCTTTACATTAATGGCTTTCCTGCACTTTTTAGGTCAACCATTGCTTCTGGTTTTTGCTCTCTGGATTCATGTTAAACGTTTGTCTAATGTAAAAGTAAGTGCACCTAAAGGTCTTGCCATAGGCAGTTTTATTGCTTTGTTGGCTTTGTCGCTATGGATGCCAGCGGTTAGTCACGAGTTGGCAGATTCCGGGAAGGTAACAGCCGTATTAAAGCTTGACTGGTTCTATCTTAATGTCTATCCGTTAATGGATTACTATACCGCTGGTCAGACTTGGGTTATAACTTTAAGCATTACTTTACTTCTAATGCTCTTGCCTTGGCTATTGCCAAGGAAATCTCAGCCAGTTGCTGAAGTTCACCTGGATCATTGCAACGGTTGTGAACAATGCGCCGAAGATTGTCCATACGATGCAATTACTGTTCAGGCACGTACCGATGGCGCAAAATTTGAAAATGAAGTAAAGGTAAATGCACATCTTTGTGCATCCTGTGGTATTTGTGTTGGTTCATGTCCATCATCTAATCCGTTTCGCTCAAAAGGTGAGTTATTGGTAACCGGGATTGATATGCCTCAAATGCCCATTAATGAAATTCGCAACCACATGGATAAAGCGATTGTTAAACTTCAGGGTGATAGCAAAATTATTATTCTGGGTTGTGAAAATGCACTGGATTTTTCCATACTTGAAGCACCGAATTTACAAGTAGTCAGTCTATTTTGTATCGGCATGATGCCGGCAACTTTAGTGGAATATGCATTAGCTAATGGTGCAGATGGTGTATTGGTTACCGGTTGCAGAACAAACGATTGTTATTATCGTTATGGTAATGTCTGGATGGATAAACGTTTTGAAGGTAGTCGTCAGCCCATTCTTCGCCGCCGTGCAGTGCGGACACGAATTAAAGTATTTCGTGCGGCGGTAACAGATCGCAAGAGTTTGCATCGGGAGCTTACTGTATTTCAAAACCACATTAAAATGCTGAACAGAGATGTTGAATAAAATTTTACGGTATGGATTACAGATATTTAATTATCTGATTTTTATGGGAGTAGTAGGATATTTTTCTATTTACCCAGCGTATTATCAGCTTGAAGTCAATCAGGCAGTTATTACACTATCGTTTACACATGTAACAAAAATACGTGAAAGCTGTCGGAAGCGCTCACAAGAAGAATTAATGAAGTTAGCACCTAATATGCGTTTACCTGTGGACTGCCCTCGCGAACGTTCACCACTTAAACTTGAGTTGTATCTGGACGGTAAGCTTATGACCAAGGTGGAAATAGAACCCATCGGATTTCATCAAGATCAGAGTGTTAATTTATTTCGACGTATAAAAGTGAATGCTGGTGAACATACGCTGCTTGTATGGATGAACGATGATGTGAATGTGGATGGGCCGACCTATCAATATAAACAGAACGTTCTATTAAAACCTGAGCAACTGTTATTGATTGATTTTGATGCAGTTTCGGGTAGATTTTTCACTGAGTAATATTATATAAAGTTATAGATTAAGTAGAGGTAGTAAATAGTATGGAAAGTGTAAATGTTAACGCAATAACAGATAGTTTTATACTTGAAATTCAGGACGCCCGAGGGCGGCGGTTAACGATAGGGTGGTTATTGTTATCACTGGGTGCATTAGTGATAGGTGGACTTTTTTCACTGTTGATAGTGCTTTCACGCACACCGTATTTTCAGGAAATTATTCCTTGGGTTGATTTTTTTCATACGGCATTGGTCGTGCATGTTGACATGACCGTACTGGTCTGGTTTCTTGGTTTTGCTGGTGTACTCTGGAGTATTAATCGTCGTTCACAGAATATTGGGTTTAGCTGGTTTGCTCTAGCTCTGTGTGCATCGGGAATGGTGGTGATTACACTGGCTCCCTTTTTTGGTGCAGCTGAACCGTTAATGAATAATTATATTCCAGTATTGCAACATCCTTTGTTTTTATTTGGCCTGGGTTTATTGGGTGCGGGTTTTACTGTGCTTGTATTAAGTGGTCTATTCTTTTCTCATTCAGTTGGCTCGATGATTAGTGGTGAAGGAGCACTTCGTTTTGGTTTATACACGGCATTGATTGCCGCATTAATTTCGATTGCCATGCTGATAATTTCTTATATTGATATGCCTGTATTTGCTGCGAGCACTTATTTTTATGAATTACTTTTTTGGGATGCAGGCCATACTCTACAATTTATGCATATTCAATTGATGCTTGTTAGCTGGCTATGGATGGCAACGGTTACGGGGATTGGTATGAGGTTATCGCCACGTGTTGCTCTGATTATATTTGCAATGGGCTTGTTACCTATTATATTGACACCTTTTGTTTATATGATGTTTGATTTAGGGGCGGCAATGCATAAACATGCAATGTCTTTGCTGATGCAATATGGTGGTGGTTTGGCTGCTTTACCTATTGGATTGATTATCCTTTTTGGATTTTTTAATAAAAATCAAAGTAAGATTAAAATGAGCCCTGAATTTAATGCACTCGTATTTTCCATGCTGTTGTTTGGTGTGGGTGGGGTGATTGGTTTTATGATCAGTGGCAGTAATGTAACTGTACCGGCACATTACCATGGTTCGATTGTTGCTGTTACTTTAGCCTATATGGGAATTACTTTTCATCTATTGCCACGTCTTGGTTTTAAACCTGTTACAAGTAGGCCTGCAACATGGCAGCCGATTGTCTATGGGGGAGGGCAGTTATTACATATTATAGGTTTGGTCTGGTCAGGTGGTTATGGTGTGCAGCGTAAGACGGCAGGGGTTGAACAGGGGCTAGTTGATTTGGAACGTATTATTGGTATGGGAGTAATGGGGTTAGGTGGTTTTATAGCTGTTATTGGCGGAATTATGTTTCTAGTGATTGTGTTTAAATCTATGTGGCCAAACAAAATGAGTCAGGCAATATAAAGTTAATAGTTATTCCCTGTTAATTCCAGTTCCCCCCCTTTGTTATAAATGCTGGCAGTGATGACGTCTTTAAATATTTAGAAACTCCAGTCTCTGGATTTGTGGCCTTTTTTTTCTTGTACCGCTGATAGTTGCTTCATAATCTCATCGCGGTTCATGAGTAGTGAGTTATTTCCAAGTCGTTGAAACACATCTTCTTCATGCGCATTATGTTCATTTAATGCCTTGTGTAAGGGCGATAGTGATTCTATAAAGTGATCAATATTTTTTGTTTTTATAATACAAACCAGATCACGTAAGAGCCTAACAATATTATCATGCTCTTCATGGAGTAGAGGTATTTCATCATTTGGGTCATCTTCATTTTTTTCAAAAAGTGGGTAGAGTACTTCATCTTCTAGTTGCATGTGAAGTTTTAGCTTACTTATGAAATCATTGAATAAACGTATCGCATCTTTCCAGTCTGCCATTTCTGCTGCCATTTCACATTCAGTGAGTATGGCATCATATTTATTGTGGTCATGTACTAGCCAGTTAGATTGTTCATTCATGGTTGAACCTCGTGGTTTTTTGTAATATGTAACACAAGATAATTACTTTCATTAGCTGCTAATTATGAGTTTCTTCTGAGTTTGGTAATATTATTGCTGGATTTTCTAAAGTCTGTTTTTTATCAGGTTGATTAGTCTGTATGTTTTTTGTTTGTTGTTCTGTTTCTATTGGAGCAAATATTGACCGTATAATATTAAACGATACTATCGCTAGTATTGTTATGATCACAAGAAAAATAAGAGAACGATTGGGTAATCGTTTTCCCATTCTAATTTCAATACTATTTAATATATAGTCAGATAGGCCATAGAGTATTAATGCTGCAATGGTGTAGTATATAAGTTCCATAAGAAAGTCCTTAATAGCAGGGCTATTGCCAATAGGTTAGTTAGTATAAATATGAAATGACATCACATAGATTGTGACGCCACTGACCGAAACATAAAGCCAGACTGGCAGTGTCCAGCGAGCAATTTTTTTATGTATACCAAATTTGCTACGTATCGCCAATCCTGCAGTAATAAGAACCATTGGAAATACAATGGCAGCAAGTATTACATGCGTGGCAAGTAATGAGAAATACAGATAGCGTATGTTACCTTGCCCGGCAAATGGAATGTAGCCAACTTTGGCATGATAGTAGAGATAAAATATCATAAATATAACCGAAACAAAGAGTGCTGCAATCATACAGGTTTTATGTGTCGTTTTATTTTGTTTGCGAATATTGATATAGCCAAAAATAACCAATGTGGCAGATAGCGTATTAAGCAGTGCCAGGGTGTGTGGAATGTAGGGGATAATATTCAAAGTTATTTTCTTTATTATTAAATTATTATTGAATTGTAAATACAAGTCATTATTAGAACCCGCTTGTTATTTTATTTCAAGTACAATTATTGCTTTTAAGTTATTGTATTTATTCAGAAAATGAACGATATGTTCAAAACATATCATGAATTTTGATATATTGAGAAGTAATTGTCGCCGCATTATGAGGGGGAGAAAATGAGGCAACAATTTTCATTTCTGGATTTAGCAAAAAAATAGAGCTTGTATGGCTCATTAAATACTCACCCGGAGTATCGGTTGGTTCTTTAATATAGGCTGCAGCAAATTGTTTGGTGAATTTAAGCAGATTATTAGGTTGTCCGGTAACAGCAATAAAATCTGGATTAAAAAATGTGACATATTTTCCAAGCATTTTAGGATTATCCCGCTCTGGATCGACGGATACAAAAATAACCTGCATATTCAATGCGGCTTCAGGTGTTTTCTTTAGCATATTATTGATTTGTTTTAGTGTGCTTAGCGTTGTTGGGCATACGTCAGGACAATGAGTGTAGCCAAAGAATAAAAAACTCCACTTACCTTTAATATTTTTTTCTGTAAAGGCTTGTTCATTTTGGTCGATGAGTGTGAAAGCTTGCAAAGGGATTGCATATGGGCGTAACACAGCAATGAGATCTTGAGGAATAGTTTTTTTGCTGTACTTCTGATTAAAGAAAATGATAGCGATAAGAATTATAAAAGAAATAAAAAGGATAACAGTACCTTTTGGGAATTCTTTTTTTGTTACCATTATATTGCAACCTCTATTTTTTTGATTTTCGCCACTCACCTGTAAACCACCAAGCAAAAGTTATAGCCATAATGATATTAATGGCAATTCCAAGTATAAAAAATGCGGATAAACCTCTTGAGTCTTCAATCAGTATTTTTTTATGAGTGGTTTTCTTTTGTGTCAGTATTTCTTCAGGTATTTTATTATTAGCTACAGCATTTATTTCGACACGACTTTCCAGATGGCTTGTTGGGTTGGAATATGCCGGGAAGGATAAAAAATATCCCATTAAACTCAAGCTTATCAACACGAGAAGCCTAAGATATTGTTGAGATAAAATAGTGTACCGTTTCATAGTATATAGGATAACATTTAATTGTTAGTTTTTCTTCTGATTAATATAGTTAGTTTTTTTACTTGTTCGTATTGCTTGTACACAACAGAATTCTAGTGCTATTCTGTCACGAGTTTATAGCATTAGGGATTATTAATATGAGAATTATTTTTTCTGTGTCGCCAGTATTGAAACTGGCATTGAAACCAGGGTTTACGCTGGCGTTGGTATTGTCCTTAATTTCAGGTGTTTTTAGCTTGGAGGTTAGCTCTGCCGAAATATCTGCAGTTGCAAAAAAGCATCTCTATGCAGGTTATTATTCCAGAGAAGGTAATAATGAGAAGATGGCTAAAGTCTCTGGTAATAACCAGTACTTGCGTTTCTACCCTGAAAAAAGGGTAATCAGGCTGTATATTCCATATTCTAAAACGGCTAGTTCAGACACTATTAACCGTGTTTTTAATCAAGTAAAAAAAGAAACAACAGGAAGTGCATATATCAAAGGTAAATTTGGTGTTATGGATGAGCCAATCATTGCATATCTGGATTTTTTTCATTGGGTAAATGACCAGGTTATGTATGATTGTGGTAAACCAAAGCCTTGCAGAGTAACATTTAATGACCACTCCATGACCGTAATAAAACCTGGTCTTGTTCTGGAGCATAAAATACACTATAGCCTTGTGAGTGATTAATTTTAGTTATTTTTATTAGTAAAGTATTGTTATTTTAGTTACAGTAAAGCCAGTTATAGTTTATTTAAGATATATTATTTATTCTTGATTTAAGTCAATGTTATATGATGTATTGTACTTAATATTAGTCTTTTTGATGGTTAATTTTAGTGTGATATATTGAATATTCATTTCCTCTTTTTGCGTTATGTAGCGATACTTACTTTATTATTTGTGATAGCTGGTTATGCAGCCGCTTCAGAAATTCAGACGCATTTTCCTTTTGTCCAACATTTTTTCCCAACGGCAGATCATGTCAGTGATTTAGATGGGGAGCCACCGTCCGCCGTTGTCTATAAAGAAAAATCTATTCTTGGTTATGTTTTCTATACCGATGATGTTATAAAAATTCCAGCCTATTCAGGTAAGCCTATTCGTACACTTGTTGGTTTTGATATTACAGGAAAAATTACGGGTTTGAAAATTGTACATCATGAAGAACCCATTCTTGTCGTTGGTGTGTCTGAGGCTAATCTACAGATCTTTATTAATCAATATATAGGCAAGTTTGTTAATGACAAAATAAAAATTGGTGGCCGAGATCGTGATGGTTATAAGTCCATTGATGCCATTAGCGGTGCAACGATTACAGTCATGGTTCTTAATGCCTCGATTAATAAATCCATACGCAAAATTGCTCAGGTACGGGGTATTTTAAGCCAGAATGGCAAAGTGCTTGCCGAGGTAAAAGCATTTGATGATGAACCCATCTGGATATATGCCTGGCGAGATAAAGTGTTTCAGATATCTATTTTAATTTTTGGTTTGACGGTATTAATGCTTATTTTAATAATGCAGGACTGGTTGGCAAAAAATGCCGTTTTTCTGACATATTTAAGAACGGGCTATCTTGTTTATACTGTTTTCTTTATTGGCTGGTACTCTCTGGCGCAACTTTCAATTGTTAATGTATTTACTTTTGTTAGTTCATTTATGCATGGTTTTAGTTGGGAAAATTATCTTATTGATCCCATGATGTTTTTGTTATGGGGTTTTGTTGCGGTCACTGTTTTACTCTGGGGGCGAGGTGTGTACTGTGGCTGGCTTTGTCCTTTTGGTGCGATGCAGGAATTGGTTTTTCGGATTACTGAACGTTTCAAATGTCCAACATTTGAATTTCCTGAGGTTGTTCATGAGCGTTTATGGGCGATTAAATATATTATTTTGTTAGGATTATTTGCGGTTTCGCTACAATCACTGGTTATGGCCGAGCAGCTTGCCGAAGTTGAACCGTTTAAAACGGCTATCACACTACACTTTGCGCGTGAGTGGAGTTATATTTTTTATGCAACCAGCTTATTGGTAATATCTGCATTTAATCGTAAATTTTATTGTCGCTATATTTGTCCTTTAGGAGCGGCACTGACATTTCCTTCTAAATTTCGTATTTTTGAATGGCTACGTCGTTATAAAGAATGTGGTCGTCCCTGCCAGATTTGCAGAAATGAATGTGAAGTACGTGCAATGCGTTCAACAGGTGAAATTATTGCTAACGAATGCCATTATTGTTTGGACTGCCAGGTGACCTATTGGAATGCTTACAAGTGCCCACCATTAGTTGAAAAACGTAAAAAAAGAGAACGTGCCAGTAAGTGATAAAAGAATCAGGTAATAAGCACTTGTTTTTACTTAGTTTTATGGAAGCTGCTTTTTATCCCTGTTTTAAATTTTTTTTGCTTGACCTACATCAATGTACATTTGATATATAAGTACTAATTTTCTTATATAAATATTAGAAGACGAAATATTTGAAACCAACCATGTTATGAGGGAGACGTTATGAACAGTGTAAAATTATCCATCGGAAGTATAATTCTGGCAGGAGTTTTCGCCAGCTCGCCTCTGTATGCTGCAAGCGGTGAGCATCCGGACACACCTGAAGAAGAAATGCGTTACAAGGGCGCGCCAATTCCTATTGACCCTGGCTCAGCAAAGGAGCAGCTGACACGCAAAGGGCCAAAGATTTCAACGGCTGAGTTTGCTCGAGCCAAGCAAATATTCTTTGAACGCTGCGCAGGTTGTCATGGCGTATTACGTAAAGGTGCAACAGGTAAACCATTAACCCCCGACATTACTTTGCCAAAAGGAACCGAATATTTAAAAGCTTTTATTGGTTATGGTTCTCCCGGTGGTATGCCTAATTTTGGTTCTTCAGGCCAATTATCAGAATCAGATGTCGATTTAATGGCACGTTATTTACAGCATGAACCACCCGTACCTCCTGAATTTGGTATGAAGGAAATCAAGGCTACCTGGAAAGTAATTATACCGGTAAATAAACGCCCCAAGAAGCAAATGAACAAATACGATCTGAAGAATATTTTTTCGGTTACATTGCGTGATTCAGGTGAAATTGCTCTCATTGATGGTGATAGCAAAAAGATTATCGACATAATAAAAACAGGTTATGCCGTTCATATTTCTCGTATGTCAACATCAGGTCGTTACCTTTATGTTATTGGTCGTGATGCAAAAATTAACCTGATTGATTTATGGATGAAAAAACCTGGTACCGTTGCTGAAGTTAAGGTGGGTATGGAAGCTCGTTCAGTGGAGACCTCCAAGTACAAAGGTTATGAGGATAAATATGCAGTTGCAGGTTCTTACTGGCCACCACAATATACCATTATGGAAGGCGATACACTTGAGCCTCTCAAAATTGTGAGTACACGTGGCATGACAGTGGATACACAGGAATACCATCCAGAGCCTCGTGTTGCAGCCATTGTGGGTTCACATGAAAAACCGGAGTTTATTATTAACGTAAAGGAAACCGGAAAAATTTTGATGGTAAACTATTCTGACCTTGATAACCTTGAGGTAACAACAATTAATGCTGCACTTTATTTGCATGATGGTGGTTGGGATTCAACATTACGCTACTTCCTGACTGCGGCTAATAAGTCCAACAAGATTGTTGTAGTGGATTCAAAAACATCAAAGTTAGCTGCAATTGTTAAGGTGGGTAAAATCCCGCATCCTGGTCGTGGTGCAAACTTTATAGATCCAAAATATGGTCCTGTTTGGGCAACCAGTCATTTGGGTGATGATACAATTTCTTTAATTGGTACTGATCCTAAAAAGCACAAAAAATATGCCTGGAAAGTGGTACGTACTTTAAAAGGTCAGGGAAGTGGTGCACTATTTATTAAAACTCATCCAAAGTCTTATCACTTATATGCGGATACACCTTTAAATCCAGATGCAAAAATAAGTCAATCGGTTGCAGTTTTTGATATAAGACATATTAACAAGCCTTACAAAGTGCTCCCTATTGCGAAGTGGGCGAACTTGGGTGAAGGACCAAAACGTATAGTGCAACCTGAGTATAACTACAAAGGTGACGAGGTCTGGTTCTCAGTATGGAGTGGCAAGAAGCAGCAGTCTGCAATTGTTGTTATTGATGATAAAACGTTGAAACTGAAAAAAGTTATTAAAGACAAACGTCTAATAACTCCAACAGGTAAATTCAATGTGTATAACACCATGCATGATGTTTACTAATCGGGTATTTATTATGTGTTAATTAAGCTAAATGGATTGGCGGGGCGTTTTTCCCCGCCTAATCTTAAAAACTTTAATTCAGAGGTAATGTAATGAATGAATCAGCAAAAGTGTATTTGGTAGGTACTGGCCCTGGTGACCCTGAATTGTTAACGGTTAAAGCTTTGCGTCTTTTGCAGAATGCCGACGTGGTCATTTATGACCGTTTAGTTTCCGAAGCCATTCTGGAACAGATTCCATCCGGTGTGAGTCGAATATATGTTGGTAAAAAAACTGGTAATCACACTTTCCCACAAGATGAAATCAATCAATTATTAATAAGTTTAGTCGATGGTCAACGTACTATTGTGCGCTTAAAAGGTGGAGACCCCTTTATTTTTGGTCGAGGTAGTGAAGAAGCCCTGTTTTTGTCAAAGCAGGGAATTGAATTTGAAGTCGTGCCGGGTATTACAGCAGCTTCTGCCTGTACAACGTATGCGGGTATCCCGTTAACGCATCGTGGCTTAGCGCAAGGCGTACAAATTGTTACTGGACATAGTCAGTCTGACCAGCCTCTTGAGCTTGACTGGAAAGCATTGGCTGATGAAAATAAAACCATTGTTATTTATATGGGACTAGCCAATATTGAACTGATTTGTAGAAAGCTAATAGTTGCCGGCCTTGATGATAATACGCCTGCCGCTGCCATTCAGAACGGGACAACAGCCCATCAACAAAGGGTCTTATCTACTTTATCATTGTTAGCATTGGATGCTGAAAATGCAATGATACAACCACCTGTTATTTTTGTTATTGGTAAAGTGGTATCACTTGCTGATTCTCTGGACTGGTTTGAAACAGAAGATACCATGGGAAGTTATTTTTCAGAGCCAGGAAAAATATTACATGGTTAGTAATAATAACCACAACAACTTGTTTGTGAGGTTATTGTTCATTGCCATGATGTCGATATCTTTTGCATCAGGTGCTGTTGCCGAGGGTTCAGATAATATATCCGAGCAACGTCAGGTAGAGTTGCACAATTTATTACTTCAGGATTGTGGCTCCTGTCATGGTATGACGATGAAGGGTGGTCTGGGGCCGGCCTTAACCGCCGAGGCTTTAAAAAACAGGCCTCGCCAGGTAATTGAAGCAACAATTTCAGATGGGCGCTCCGGTACACCAATGCCTCCTTGGAATACCATATTAACCAAAGATGAAATTCGCTGGATAGTTGATACACTCTATACAGGTATCAAACTATGACGGTTCTTAGTAAAACAATATTTCTAACATTATTATTCAGCCTGCTAACGGCCTGTGCCAGCGTGAATTTGCGTGGAACGGGTGACCTTGGTGTTGTGATTGAACGGGCCAGTGGCAGTGTTCGGATTATTGAAACAACAAATGCAACGGCTCTATCACGTGTTAAAGGATTAGGTGATTTATCACATGCATCGGTTGTTTATTCACGTGATGAAAAATATGCTTATGTGTTTGGACGTGATGGTGGTTTAACCAAGATTGATATTCTAAATTCAAAAATCACCAAACGCATTATTCAATCAGGTAACAGTATTGGAGGGGCCATCTCTCAAGATGGTAAACTGGTTGCCGTTTCAAATTATAAACCGGGTGGGGTTAAAATTTTTAATTCCGACACACTTGAGTTGGTTGCTAACATTCCCGCAACTTATGGCAGTATGAATAAGCAATCAAAGGTAGTGGGGCTAGTTGATGCACCCGGCCAACGTTTTGTTTTTTCACTGTATGATGCAGGTGAAATATGGTTGGCTGATTTAAGTGGAATTAAACAGGGTAGTGGTAAGCCAGTAATAACAAAGTATAAAAATATTGGGCGGCAGCCTTATGATGGTTTAATTACGCCTGATGGTCGTTATTATATAGCAGGCTTATTTGGCCAGGATGGTCTTGCACTATTGGATTTATGGCATCCTGAAAAAGGTGTTAAAGGCATTCTTAATGGCTATGGTCGTGGCAGTAAAAAAATGCCCGTGTATAAAATGCCACATCTTGAAGGCTGGGCAATGACAGAAGACTATGCTTTTCTACCTTCCGTTGGTCGGTATTCTGTACTGGTTGTTAACCGCCATAACTGGAAGCAGCTAACAACCATTGCTGTTCATGGGCAACCAATATTTGTGATGGCGAGGCCGGACGGAAGACAGGTATGGGTTAATTTTGCCTATCCACGCAATGATACGGTACAAGTGATTGATACCGAGAAATTAAAGATTATTAAAACGCTTAAGCCGGGCAAAGCCGTTTTGCATATGGAATTTACACCACGTGGTGAGCAGGTTTGGGTATCTGCGAGAGATGCCGGTAAGGTAACGGTTTATGATACACAGAGTTTTAAACCCGTCACGTCATTACCCATGAATAAACCAAGCGGTATCTTTTTTACTAATCGTGCTCATCGTATTGGTTTGTAGCTTAGCTGGAGTAATTTAATGCATCGAATAAAAACAATTACTAAAGCTGATAACAACCTATCTGGGCTGCAGCCCGATAAACAAAAACTCAACGATCTGGAAAGGCATTTGTTAAATGATTTTCAGCATAATCTTCCTTTAGTTTCTCATCCGTACAAAGAAATTGCAGAGCAACTGGGTTCTAGCGAAGAAATTATTATTGATACACTAAACAAGCTGAAAAAACAGGGTTTTGTCAGTCGTGTTGGAGCCGTATTTCGTACCAATAGTATTGGTGTAAGCACTTTGGCTGCGATGTCGATACCGGCAAAAGAAGTTGATAATGTTGCAGCAATAATAAATAGCTATAGTGAAGTTAATCATAACTATCAGCGAGAACACCACTTTAATTTATGGTTTGTGGTGACTGCCAGTGATGAGCAAACATTAAATAGTGTTTTAGATGATATTGAACATCGTAGTGGACACCCTGTTATGTATTTACCTATGTTGGAAGATTATCATGTTGATTTGGGTTTTGATCTAAGTATTGATTCTGTGGATGGACGGGAGGCCAGTTTTAATGGACATGAAAGCTAATCGTCTACCATCTTTACCTGAACGTGTTCAGTTTGATGAACTGGATCAGGCATTGATTACCCGTATTCAAACAGGACTGCCTATTAGCGTTACACCCTATGCTGATTTAGGAAAAGAACTGGGTATGAAAGAAAGTGAGGTGCTTGAACGTTTGCAACGTTTAAACAAGTCTAATGTTATTAAACGTTTCGGCGTAGTCGTACGTCATCATGAGTTAGGGTATCGAGCCAATGCAATGATAGTATGGGATATTCCAGATCAAACTGTTAGCAAGTTAGGCTTATGTCTGGGGCAGTTTGATTTTGTAACATTGTGTTATCGTCGTCCACGTCGTTTACCTGAATGGCCATATAATTTATTTACAATGATTCATGGGCAGGATCGTGATGATGTACTTGAAAATATTCAGTTCTTAATTAATCGTTGCGACCTTAATGAGATTAAATATGAAGTATTATTTAGTACTCGGCGCTTTAAACAACGTGGGGCTATTTATCACAAAGAAAATAGCCAGATAAACAACTGAACTTATGACTGAGATAGATAAAATTGATCGTAATATCATTAATGTTTTACAGGCAGGTTTTCCTTTAACGGAAACACCGTATGCTGATGTTGCAACTCAACTTGGTATTAGTGAAGCAGAGTTATTAAAAAGATTAAAGTGTTTGCTTGAAGATAAAATCTTAACCCGGTTTGGGCCAATGTATGATGCACAAAAACTCGGTGGTGCATTTAGTCTGGTTGCTATTAGGGTACCGGAAAATAAATTTGATAAAGTGACCGAAGTGGTCAATAGTTACACTGAAGTTGCACACAATTACCAACGCGACCATGATTTTAATATGTGGTATGTATTGGCAACAGAAACACCGCAACAAATAGATGCAATTAATCACGATATTGAAAAGCGTACCGGCCTGAAAGTATTTAACATGCCCAAGCTGGAAGAATATTTTATTGGTCTACAGCTACAAGTTTAATTAATAAATAGTATGGATATTGCAGTGGCACAACAAGTATTAGCCGACAACTTTGTTTTGGATGATCTTGATCGAAAAATCATTCATGCCACCCAATCGGGTTTACCGCTAGTATCACGTCCTTATGATGCTATTGCTGAATGTACAGGAATCAGTAGCAGTGAAGTTATCTCGCGCATGGGCGCGATGCAGCAGCAGGGTATTATTCGCCGTATTGCAGCTGTCCCTAATCATTTTGCATTGGGATATAAAGGTAATGGCATGACGGTGTGGAATGTGCCCGATGAGAAAATTACTGAATTGGGTCAGCAGGTGGGTGCACTGGATTTTGTTAGTCACTGTTATCATCGGCCACGATTTTTACCCGGCTGGCCATATAATTTATTTGCCATGGTACATGCTCATAATCGTGAAGAGGCAATGACATTGGTTACTGAAATTGCCAAGTTATTAGGTGAGGATGATCATGGCCATGATGTCTTGTTTAGCAAGCGAATTCTGAAAAAGACAGGTATGCGGCTATTATAATTAAATCTTTATATCGATGGTTATTATTAGTAAGCAGTTAGGAGATTAAGATGTTCCGTATTAGTCAATATATGCGCGAGTTAGAAAATCCACAACCATTGGGCGCTAAACGTACTCCCCCTGGCCCGGTTGTTATCTGGAATCTTATTCGGCGCTGTAACCTAACATGTAAACACTGCTATTCTATTTCAGCCGATAAAGATTTCCCTGGGGAACTTTCAACACAGGAAGTTTTTAATACGATGGATGATTTAAAAAAATTCCATGTGCCTGTCCTGATTTTATCGGGTGGTGAACCCTTGATGCGCCCTGATATTTTTGATATTTCCAAACGTGCTAAAGAGATGGGTTTTTATGTTGGGCTGTCAACCAATGGTACGATGATTAATGAATCCAATATTGATGCTATTGCTGCGATAGGTTACGACTATGTTGGTATTAGTATTGATGGTGTGCGTGAAACACATGACAAGTTCCGACGTAAGCAAGGTGCGTTTGATGAATCGATGCACGGTATACGTTTGTGCCATCAGGTCGGTATTAAAGTGGGTATGCGTTTTACTCTTACGGTGGATAATGCAGATGAATTACCTGAATTATTAAATATAATGGAACAGGAAAAAATTGATAAGTTTTATCTTTCTCACTTGAATTATGCCGGGCGGGGTAATAAAAACAGGAAAGATGATGTTGTACATCAGCTCACTCGTAATGCAATGGATTTATTATTTGATACTTGTTGGCAACATATTGAGGCGGGTCGTGAACGCGAGTTTGTAACGGGAAATAATGATGCCGATGGTGTTTATCTTTTATACTGGATTGAAAAGCATTTCCCAAACAAACTGGAACACATGCGAGCCAAACTAGCACAGTGGGGTGGCAACTCTTCTGGTGTTAATATTTCGAATATTGATAACCTGGGCAATGTTCATCCCGATACTTTCTGGTGGGATTATAATTTGGGTAATGTTAAAGAGCGGTCCTTCCCTGAGATCTGGCAAGATCGAAACGACCCATTAATGGATGGGCTAAAATCTCAGCCACGGCCACTGGAGGGGCGTTGTGGAGAGTGTTGTTATCTGGACGTATGTGGCGGTAATACCCGAGTACGTGCTTACCAGTTAACAGGTAATTTCTGGGCAGAAGATCCAGCCTGTTATTTATCTAATGAAGAAATTGGTACACAGACAGCAGCTGAACGTTTGCAGCTAACGCCCTGGTCTCGCCAAAGCAAAGGTGCCCAGACTAAGCGAGCATGAATCTGTATATAAGGAATGCCAGATAACTCTTTAAAGTATGAGCATGAATAAATTACATCATAAAATTATCCTCAGTGGTCTATGGATTTTAGCCAGTTTTGCTTATATTTCAAGTGGTTATGCTGGTAAAGACTTACCCCAGAAATTGTATCAACAGCACTGTGCAAGTTGTCATGCTGCCGATCGTTTAGGCGGGATGGGGCCGGCATTGTTACCGGAAAACCTGAGGCGGCTACGTAAAAAGAAGGCATTAAGTGTTATTGAAAAAGGCCGTGCAGCAACACAAATGCCAGGTTTTGGTAAAATTTTAACTTCCGCACAAATTAAATCACTTACCAATTATATTTATACACCATTAGCATTTGTTCCTGAATGGGGCATGGCTGAAATTAAAAAATCCCATATTATTCAATATAAATTGGGTCGTTTAGGCGATAAACCGATTTTTAAGGCTGATATGCTTAATCTGTTTATCGTTGTTGAGCTAGGCGATCACCATGTAACACTCTTAGATGGTGACAAATTTGAACCGATCCACCGCTTTAAATCCCGCTTTGCCTTACACGGTGGGCCTAAATATTCTCCTGGTGGCCGTTATGTTTATTTTGCTTCACGTGATGGCTGGATAAGCAAGTATGACATTTATAACCTGAAAACAGTGGCAGAAATTCGGGCAGGGATTAATACCCGTAATCTGGCTATATCGGGTGATGGTAAAACAATCCTTGTTGGCAACTATCTGCCCCATACGCTGGTGTTGCTGGATACAAAAAATCTTGAACCTATCCAGATTATTCCTGTTAAAGATAAAAGTGGTAAATCCTCGCGAGTGAGTGCTGTGTACGCCGCGGTACCACGTAATAGTTTTATTATTGCACTTAAAGATATCCCTGAAGTCTGGGAAATGTATTATAACGATAAGCATGAGCCCGTTTACAATGGCTTAGTGCATGATTACCGGCAAGGTGAAGGGGTAGAAGATAAGAGCCGCTTCCCGATACGACGTATTCTTCTGGATGACTATCTGGATGACTTTCAGTTTGACCCGTCTTATACCTATTTAATGGGAGCGGCACGAAACGCTAAAAATGGTCAGGTGATTAATTTAAATATACGTCGTAAGGTCGCTGATCTTGAGCTAACCGGCTTACCCCACCTTGGCTCAGGTATTACCTGGATTTACAAAGGCCGCCGAGTGATGGCGACACCCAACCTGAAGAAGGGTGAAATCAGCATTATTGATATGACGAGCTGGAAAACCATTAAACGAATCAAAACACTTGGCCCCGGGTTCTTTATGCGTAGCCATGAAAATTCTCCTTATGCCTGGGCTGATGTGTTTTTTGGGCCGAACAAAGACGCCGTACATATTATTGATAAACAAACACTTAAAATTGTTAAAACACTCCGGCCATCACCCGGTAAAAATGCAGCCCATGTTGAATTTGATCGCTATGGAAAGCATGCTTTATTAAGTGTGTGGGATATGGACGGTGAGTTAATTATTTATAATGCCGATACCCTAAAAGAAATTAAACGCCTGCCAATGAAGAAGCCATCCGGTAAATATAACGTGTACAACAAAATAAACCGTTCAGCAGGAACAAGCCATTAGTTAGTAAGCTTGAAATACAGCTAGAGCCTAATTCACATGATACGGGCAATATAACCTCAATAATTTACTGATTATTAATGAAATAATCAGCTAACTTCCCCTTGATTTTCGT
Organism: uncultured Thioalkalispiraceae bacterium; assembly: GCA_964504295.1. Taxonomy (GTDB): domain Bacteria; phylum Pseudomonadota; class Gammaproteobacteria; order UBA6429; family Thiohalophilaceae; genus SZUA-37. The sequence continues at coordinate 676 of CAZDEC010000022.1, read as the reverse complement.
CTATAACGGACACATAAAAACACTCTCAGGAAATGAGACTGAGGTTCAGATAAGCTCATGATAGGGCTTGACTCTCTGAATAACAGGTCTATTATTAGCACTCACAGTAGATGAGTGCTAATTTATTTTAGTCCATTATGCTTAGTTGTATCTATTTGATTTTATTGATCTTTTACTAGGAGAAAGCAAAATATGAAGATCCGTCCTTTACACGACCGTGTTGTCGTACGCCGTATGGCAGAAGAAACTACCACTGCAAGCGGGATCGTTATCCCTGATAGTGCAACAGAAAAACCAGCCGAAGGTGAAATTCTTGCCGTTGGTAAAGGTAAAGTTAACGAAAGCGGTAATGTTATCGCTTTAGACGTAAAAGTTGGCGACAAAGTTTTATTTGGTAAATACGCTGGCCAGGAAGTTAAGGTAGATGGCGAAGAAGTTATCGTCATGAATGAAACTGACATCATGGGCGTACTTGAAGCTTAAGTGCCATCGTGATACTTCAGAATTTAATTTAAGAATTTCCGTTAATATTCCAAGAGGAAAATAACATGTCTGCAAAAGAAGTAAAATTTAGTGAAGATGCACGCCAACGCATGTTGGCTGGCGTAAACACACTCGCAAATGCGGTAAAAGTAACATTAGGCCCTAAAGGTCGTAACGTTGTTTTAGATAAAAG
>CAZDEC010000021.1:0-48794 GCA_964504295.1 uncultured Thioalkalispiraceae bacterium | reverse complement strand
AGTATCACCGGCCTTGCCACCACCGAATTTGAAAGAAAGGTAAGGGTTTTTAGATACCGCGCCACTCCATTGGGCTGTCATCACGGTTTTACCGTTGTGAGTACAGTCCACTTCCTGAATGAAGTGAGCAGGAACTTTCTTACCTGTTTTTTTGTTTTTACGCAGACCGGTTTCCATTGAATGGGTCAGCAGCGCTTTAACCAGTACGATACCGCCTTTAGCTTTTGCACGTACACGAATGGACTTAGCCATAATTGTTCTCCTAAATTAAAGGACGGGATTAACCGCCACAACCGCCAATAGTTACTTTCACGTCTTTGCGCGCTGAGTACGATTTACCACCGGCTTTCACCACGGCAATCACATTCGATGTTTTACCCATTTTAACGCGGGTCGCGACAAAGCCTTTCGATGCACTTGAAAGTTTGAAGTTAGCGGCGAGTGGGCTGCCATTTTTTTCAACAATAATTGCAATATCGGTAATGCCGGGAATAGACGTTGTAATGGTCACCGGTACGACAGCACCATTTTCAGCGATATCCGGGGCTTTAATTTTTATGTCGCCGCTTGGGCTAGTTGCTGAGCTACCATAAATGGCAGATAGCGCATCTTGCACAGTTTTGGCCGTAAAAGCATTTTTAGGCCATGCTGCGAGTACAGTACGCGGGCTGATTAAGCCGGCACCCACTGCGACTGCAACAGTGCTTGTTGCTAAGCTGCCTTTTAAAAAGGTTCTGCGTTGCATATTTAATTCCTCATTTGTTATTTAGTTTTACTACACAGGAATAGTATTGCAGAGATTAGGCCAGCTAAAATTCATAATAATTTCAATGAGTTGCTGATAATGCATTAATAATATAGTGCAAAATGCATGATTCAGATTTCAAAATGCACGAATAATGGGGGGATGTATAAATCGAGTTTGGGATTATTTACCGCCTGAATCAGCTTCAAAGCCTTGCAGCTTTCTCCATAGGGTTGATTTATTAATACCTAAAGTTTCAGCGGTGAGTTCGCGACTATTGTCGAAATATTCGAGTACTCTTAATATATAACGCTGCTCAAGTTCGGCCAGGGTGGGCAAATCCTCGTCGAGCTCTTCCACGTCACTACGTTCGTTCAAGGTTTGAATTTGCATGATGGGCGTATCGGCGAGTGCAACATTGCGTTCGATAATATTTTGCAATTCGCGTACATTGCCTGGCCAGGAATAGGCGATAAGTTTTTGCATTGAGCTGCTATCAAAGCCCGTTACGTCGCGCTGATAACGGTTGGCGTAGAGTGAAACAAAATGCTGTATCAGTGTCGGAATATCATCCTTGCGTTCGCGCAGGCCTGGCATGGTGAATTTAATAACATTTAAACGGTGATAAAGATCGTCACGGAAAATTTTTGACTGCACCAGTTCTTCAAGATTTTTATTGGAGGCAACAATAAAACGGACGTTTATATTTATGGGTTTCAAGCCGCCAACCCGGGTGACCTGATTTTCCTGAATAACTCGTAGTAACTTTGCCTGCATGGCTTCCGAGATGTTACCGATTTCATCTAAAAAAACCGTGCCGCCTTTAGCCGTTTCGAGCAAGCCTTTTTTAGACGTGGTTGCGCCGGTAAAAGCACCTTTTTCGTGACCAAACAATTCACTTTCCAGCAAAGTATCGGTTAACGCACCGCAATCAATCACTACATAAGGTCTGTCGGCAAAGTTGCTTTCAGTATGAATGGCGCGTGCGGCGAGTTCTTTGCCGGTGCCGGATTCGCCTTCGATCATAACATGGCAGCGAATGTCCGAAATTTTTTGAATAATATTGGCGATATCATTCATTGCTTTTGAATGACCAATTAAGCCTTCAATGCTTTGCACATGTTTTAATTGTTGTTTAAGTGATTTGTTTTCAATTTCGAGTGCCCGGTGTTGCAAGGTTTTGTCGATTAAGATAAGAAGTTCATCCATATCGAATGGTTTTTTCAAAAAATCACTGGCGCCCAAACGTAATGCATCAATGGCATTATCAACATTGGCATAACCGGTTAAAATGATAAATGGAATATTTTTATTGATCTGCCGCACTGCTGTTAGCAAATCAATCCCCGACATCTGAGGCATTTGTAAATCGCTTACGATTAAATCTATATCGCTAGAGTCTTTTTTAAACTGTGTTAAAGCATCAACTGGATTCTGGAATACGGTACAGGCCACTTTTGCATCGGCACAAAAACGTTGCATAAGTTGCCCGGTTTTGGGGTCATCGTCTATAAAGTAAATATTGGTTGGGCTGGTCATAGGTTACAAGTATATCGTTAAATTCAGCTTGTGGGTAATGTCAGTGGTAGCATAATCGTTGCGATAACGCCGTGAGTATCGAGTCGGTTTTTAATTTCTAATCGGCCTTGATGGTCCTGTATTATTCCTAAACTTATCGACAGACCTAAGCCTGTGCCGTGTGAGGCTTGTTTGGTTGTAAAAAATGGATCAAATATTAATGCTATATCTTTGTCGGCGATGCCGGAGCCATTATCGATAATGTTAATTTCGAGTTGCGATAACACTGTTGGCGCTGTGTGAATGGTAATATTAATAAAAATCTTATCATTTTTGCTTGATGCCTGTATCGCATTTAATAACAGGTTAACCACTACCTGTTGTAATTGACCACGATCTGCTGTTATACAAGCATTTTCTGCCAGATCAATAATTAGTTCAAAGAGGATTTCTTTCTCTGCTGCTGCTTGTTGAACCATAGTAATGCTATTGTTCAACCAGGTTTTAATATCGAACATAGTAAAGTGTGGAGGTACTTGTCGTGCAAAATTCATAATACCCTGTACTATTTCGGATGCTCGCAAGGTTTCTTCACGTAGAGATTGTAAATCGGAAAGCAGTAAATTTTTTACATCTGCATTAAAGTTATCAGTATTTGATTTAAGGTTACGAATAGCCAGTTTTGCATAAGACAGTATATTATTTAGTGGATTGTTAATTTCATGGCCGATGCCAGCGGCCATTTGCCCAATACTTGCAAGCTTGCTGGTTTGCAACACCATTTGTTCTGCCTTGTCGCGTTCCTGATGCGCAGTATTTAAGGTGCGAGTCATTTCATTAAAGGCAAGTCCTAAATCTTTTATTTCATCAACGCAGTTTTCAGTTATCGCAATTTGCTGGTGGTCACCTTTTGCATAATTTTTAAAATTGTCGACAAGCGCCGATAATGTTCGGGTGACGCGCTGAGCACCAATATGGGTTAATAGCAAGCCGATTAATAAAGTAAAAGCAGCGATGACCCAAATAGATAGTCTTATTTTTTCGTAGGGTTGATTAATGATCTGGTTTGAAACCTTAATGCCGATAATCCAGCTTATAAACTGATTAGGGTAGGGAGAGCTGATAATATAATGAAAAGTATTTTCTGTTAACGTTGCGGTGAAAATATTATCGTCTGAGTCACTAATGTTATCCAGTAAGTCTTTCAAGTTTGTCTGTTGTAAATATTTGGGGGTAGGACGTGCATGTGCAAATAATAATTTTTGTGAATCATCAAAAAGAATTAAACCCTGGCGACTTTTTTGTTCGGGATTATTTTCTACAATGAGTAATTTACCGGCAAAAGGTCGAATTGCAAGGTTTAAGATTTTATCGATATCCTCACCGAGAATGGTCAGGCTGAGAGCACCCAGCCATTTATCTTTATAGTAAAGCGGAATAACGTTATCGAGTAAACTTAAATGACTAAGTAATACGGATTGTGCTTTGTTGTGCGGTAAAACAAGTGTGCTGACGTCGTTTTTGGGCAAGGCACGTAAGCTTTGTAAAAAAGTTGGCTGGTTTAATTCCTGTTCAACATAAGAAACTCCTTGTAGGCCGTCAAATACCGGCAGGCTACGTTGTTTGTGACTAACTTTTATCAGTGTATTGCCCTGACTGTCCATGATTCGAATAATAAAATATCCGGGAATAATGGTTTGAAAGCCTTCAAAAAATCGATTAACCGCTTCTATTTGCTTATTAAAATCCTCGGCGACTATTTGGTTGTCTATTTTGTCCAAGATGGGCAGGAAGGCCTTTACCACTGGTGCCTGAGAAAGTCCGGCCGTTAGCGCTCGGTTAGCAGATAAACGGCGGTTAATTTCGGCAGATAAAGCATGTAAGTTCTGGCCGATATTTTTGTTTACATCTTCATGGTAGCTTGCCTGGCTATAGTAGGTGGTTAGCAGTGCAAGCGAGGTAAGGGGCACGACAAAAGCAAAAAAGCCCCACAGTAATATATTGGTTTGAATGCGCATAAGTCTTAAGTTTAGCGGTTGTTGTGGTTGTTGCGCTAGAGCTTAAAAGCTTTTTAAATCTGTCGATTTTGAGAGTGACGCGGTATACTTCGATAATTGTGGGCAGTGTTTAAAATTATCTGTATTAAGCGGCTATTTCGAGGCTAAAATGGTAAAGAAATATAGCAATATTCTGGCATCCAGTAAGGCTATTTTGTTGCTGGTTATTATTGCAGGTGTGATTGTTGCTTGCGGTAAAAAGGGACCACTTTATATACAAAAATCAGCAATACCGGTGCAGCAAACACCTGTTAGTAAGCCTGATAAGAGCGTAAATAAAGAAACCAGGAAAAAGGCAGATGTGAACAAAGCGGTTGAAAACACAAAGTAAATGAGTGAACTTACTCAAATTTGATAATATATTTCAAAGTATAAGAAGTAGAAATTAGTATGGATTATTTTCAATATAAAAATGGCAAGCTTAACGCAGAGAATGTGGTGGTTGCCGATATTGTTAAACAGTATGGTACGCCCTGTTATATTTACTCGCGTGGAACCTTTGAACGGCATTGGCTGGCGTTTGATAACGCTCTAGCCGAACATGATCATTTGGTTTGTTATGCGGTAAAAGCAAATTCTAATTTAGCGGTATTAAATATTTTAGCGCGACTGGGTTCGGGTTTTGATATTGTGTCTTTAGGCGAGCTTGAACGGGTAATTGCTGCAGGCGGCGAGCCATCAAAAATTGTTTTTTCGGGTGTGGGTAAACGCGCCGATGAAATGCGTCGTGCGCTTGAGTTAGGTATTTATTGCTTTAACGTTGAGTCTGAAAGTGAATTACGTGTTTTAAATGAAGTTGCTAAAGATATGAACGTGCAAGCACCAGTTTCCTTGCGCGTTAACCCGGACGTGGATGCAAAAACTCACCCTTATATATCGACCGGTTTAAAAGACACTAAATTTGGCATTGCTATCGAAGAGGCTGAAGCGGTTTATATAACCGCAAAGAGTCTGTCGAATATTAATATCCAGGGTGTGGACTGCCATATTGGTTCACAGCTTACCGAGCTTGCGCCTTTTGTTGATGCGTTAAAACGGGTGTTGCTCTTAATCGAAAAGCTGCAAACGCAAGGTATAAGTTTGCAGCATATTGACCTGGGTGGTGGTTTAGGTATTCAGTATGATGATGAGCAGCCACCTTCGCCGGCTGACTATGCTAAAGCTGTCAGCGATGTTCTGGGCAAGCGACAGTTTAAATTACTGATTGAACCCGGCCGCGCGATTGCGGGTAATGCGGGTATTTTAGTGACGAAAGTTGAGTATATTAAAGATGCCGGCAAGAAAAGTTTTGCTATTGTCAATGCTGCAATGAATGATCTAATGCGCCCGGCCTTATATGCGGCCTGGCAAAAAATTATTCCGCTTAATGAACAAGTGAACGATAAGGTAGCTGAAAAAAATTACGATGTTGTTGGGCCGGTTTGTGAAACTGGTGATTTTTTAGGAAAAGATCGCAGTTTAAGTATTAGTGAAGGTGATTTGTTAGCCGTGTGTTCATCTGGTGCGTATGGTTTTACAATGAGCTCGAACTACAATACTCGCGAACGCGCCGCAGAAATTATGGTTGATGGTTCAAATGTGCATGTGGTACGACCGCGTGAAAAATTAAGCGAGCTTTTTGAGAGTGAGAAATTGTTGCCGTAATAATGTGATTTTTTGCTTAATTAACCTGAACGCCATTTCGCTATCCTAACCTTAGCCTTAGAGGAATTTTAAGTGCGATATTTCTAATCTCGAGTTCAGGAGAATTAATTCCCGTTAAATTTAATCTGGTGCAAAACAAATGACGATTCAATTTTCAAAAATGCATGGCCTTGGTAATGACTTTGTGGTTATCGATGCTATATCGCAAACGATAAATCTGTCTGTCGATCAAATTAAGTTTATATCCGACCGCCACTTTGGTGTGGGTTGCGACCAATTATTACTCGTTGAAAAAACAGCTTTGGCAGAGGTCGATTTTCGTTATCGTATTTTTAATTCAGACGGCGGCGAGGTCGAGCAATGTGGTAATGGTGCACGTTGCTTTGCTCGATTTGTGCGCGATAAAGGTTTGTGCAATAAAAATAAAATTCGCGTAGAAACACAAAGCGGCATAATTGAGTTACATCTTGATAACAATGAAAATGTAAGTGTTGATATGGGGCAAGCAAATTTTGCCGCAGATGCTTTACCCATGCTTGTAGATGGTTTAAATAGTAACCAGTCTAATACTAATCTAACAAATAAATACAGCCTGGATTTAGGCAATCAAAAAATTGAATTCGGTGCAGTTTCAATGGGTAACCCCCATATGGTGATGTTGGTAGCGGATACACAAACAGCTGATATCGAAACGCTGGGGCCGCTTCTGGAGTCGCATGCTATTTTTCCACAGCGTGTTAATGTCGGTTTTATGCAGCTTATCGATAGACAAAACATACGCTTACGTGTATTTGAACGTGGTGTGGGTGAAACACGGGCATGTGGTACCGGTGCTTGTGCCGCGGTTGTTGTCGCACAGCAATGGGGTTTGCTTGATGATGAAGTAAAAGTGCAGTTGGCGGGTGGTGATTTACTGATTAAGCACCCGCAAGATGCAAATGTAGTTTTAACCGGTGACGCAGAATTTGTCTTTGATGGACAAATATCTCTGTAAGGTTTAACTAACGCCATAAAGACAGGCAAGAGCATTGCAAATACACAATTTTATCGATAGGCTGTCGATATAAAGCTTCATAGGAAATATTATTTATGAGCGCACAAAAAAACACCGTAGAAAAATCCGCTAAAACTTCTGATAAAGTACTTGAACATGATGTTGTTCAATATTTAAAAGATCACCCTGAATTTTTTCAGCAGCAGCCTAATTTACTTGCCGCCATGGAACTTGAACACAACAGCGGTAGTGCCGTTTCGATTATAGAACGACAGGTTTCAATTTTACGCGAGCAAAAGAACGAGGCGCGTGACAGACTGCATACTTTGATTGAGGTTGCGGATAAAAATGAACAGCTGAGTCAGCGTTTTAACGCATTAATTCTGGCCTTACTCGACACACGATCGTTTGGTCAGGTAGTTGATTTTGTTCAGCAACGTTTAGATAAAGACTTTGATGCGCATCAGGTTTCTATTCGAATATTAAAAGGTGTGCAGGTTGCACCAAAAGATTTGCCTTCCAAAGATCAACTGGAGGCGATTAAATGGGATGAAGCCTATTTAAGTATGTTTGGTCAAATCATTGAAAAAGGCATACCGGTTTGCGGGCGTTTGCCGATGGATCAATTAGAGTTATTATTTAACGCCGACTACGAAAAAATTCGTTCTGCGGCATTAATACCGCTGGTAAAAGATGAAAAAAGCCAATGCATTGGTCTGCTGGCTATCGGCAGTACTGATAAAGAACGTTTTCGTGCGGACATGGGCACGTTATTCTTAAGCCATTTAAGTCAGGTTTTAACCCGCGTTATTGAACGACATGTGCGACGCTCGACAAGTTAAACGTTATTTTTATTTTCTGCTTGGCCAATTTTAACATGCCACACAATAAACAGCAGAATAAAAACAGCGTGATAAAAATATAATTCGTCACGAAAAAGTAATTTATTTCTATAAACAAATAACTGGGCATAGCTTTCGGCGATATAGATGTAAGCCGAAAATTTCTGAAGAAGCCAAAGCCGCGACAACTCCCCTCAGCCAGTATTGCTTTTCAAAAAATATTACTGCAGATATTGGGTCAGCAGAAAGCATTAATAATGCATTGATGGATAAAAGACAATACTAAATGTCTTTATAGTAATAACACAACATAATAAACATACGCTGAACTTTAATATTTTCCTGGTGCTTGTTTTCATAAATTTTTAAGCGTGTAGTCGTTGAAAAATGTATGGGGAGTTGTGTTATATGTTAAACGCTATTATGACTGGTTATTTGAGTTAACACCTTTGAAATACCATTCTTAGTTGCAAAACCACATATTATAGTTGCCCCATTGCTTATTGATATTAGGGTAATTTAGTCAGGAAAAGAGCAGTTTAATCGCTTAAATCATCCATTTGAAGGGACACACTAATCAAGAACCTTTTAATCTGGATAATGTTGATAGAGTTCTTAGTACACAAACTCTCGCATAATTCTTTCCCCTGGTTTAGCCGTAAATAATTACCTTCGCTTGGCACAAAGTAACTTTTGTTTATTGGAAGAGTGTTTTTTAATATCCAACTCGATGCATTCTTGCTGTCCCATTTATTTTAAGTGATTGCTTGACTACAGACTAAAGTCTAGGGTTTATATCGACCTTTTGCTAATACACAACATCGACGTTGGTTCTTATACTTAATCTCAATAAGAAATGCGTATTTTATAAGCCGTGAATCCTACCCCCTGTTCATTGCCTTTTGTTGCGCGTTAGTTTGTCACGTATTCACGGAAGGAAAAAAATATGATTATTAAAAATTGGCTCTTTGCTACGCTAAAACATTTGTTGGTATTGTTTTTTTTGGCTTTTATTCTTACCTCTTGTGGTGGTGGGGGGGGCGGAGGTGGTGGAGGTGGAGTTAATCCTGTCAATTCGCCTCCGAGCATTGCAGGAGCGCCATCGCCTTCGGTTATTGCTGGCGAAAACTATCGCTTCACTCCGCAGGCAAGTGACGCCGATAATGATAAGCTGACTTTTAGCATTACCAATCTACCGGATTGGGCAATATTTGACACGGAGACAGGTATCCTGGAAGGCTCACCGGATAGAATTAATACCGGTATTTTTCCGGAGATTACGATTTCGGTCAGTGACGGTAAGGCAACAGTCAGCCTGGCAAAATTCAATATTGGCGTAAACCCGAAGACCCTTTCTAAACAAGATATTGCAACCGTAGGAACTGAAGTGGCAACCCCCGTTTCTGAATTACAAGACCCGAATAATTCCGGGTTTACTGCAACGGGTACCGTGACGATTGATGTCAACGGGATACAACGAAAACATGAGCAGGCCGATCTCAAGTTTGAATTTGATAAAGATGATAATCTTATTTCAATGTCGGGCAATGCGTTAATTCCACCAGCAGTCTCCGATTACTTTACCCTTAACGGTACAACAACGGCACGAATTGGTCTTTACCGTGGTTCAGAAATAAATGCCGAGCCTTTGTTTGGTGTTCAGTTGCAGGATGAGTTTTATTATTTTGTTTATTATCTCGCTGTTGCTGTGGAAGCGGAACTAGGTGACCGTAACGGTGGTGCTGGCTCGACTATTTCTTTAAGTTTACCAGCAAGCGGTGAAATTCTGCTTATTAGTGATCCAATGGATACGTTTTATTATTACTATGCAAGTACCTTTGCAGGTTCAAAAGGCTACGGTGAATCGGATAAGGGGCTTATTCCTTTCAAGCCAATTGAAAATTTTGCTTCCCTAGATAGTTTTAATGGCCATCGACTCGAAAAAGATGCTATGTCGATAGGCATTAAAATTTTTGACCTGTTCGAAATTGTTGGCACACGTGTTACCAAGCAATCGCAGTTTAGTGATATTGATTGGCTGGAGCCATTGAACTCAGCCATAGAGTTTAAGGCAGGAGCAAATGGTGTCGGTAAATTGGCACTTTCAGTTTTTGGTGTCGGCTTTTTTGAGTTTAATTTAGCCCAGGTAAGTGCAACATTTGATGTTGGTCTTGACCGCCAGCAGATGGCAATGCAAATGACGGTTGAACCGGACGTGAGCTGGCAGCCAGACTGGTTTTCAATTATTCCGAATACGCAAATTATCGGTAATTGGATGGTTAATGGCGATGGCACCTTCAGTGCATTACTTAGCGGGGAATATCGCTCGACATTACCACAAGCAACAATGACGGGTTCCATTACCTTAAATAATAACGGGGCGATTTTCGAATCATCCATACCCGACAATGACATGCCGATTACGGTAAGAGCCTCTTTTTTAAAGCCTTCAACTATTTATGAAATATTTGCTCAGCGTGATGCCAGTGCTTCTATCAAGTCAGATATCAATAATGCCTTTGACCGACTTGTGGCAGAAAAAACCCAGGCCTATCAGGATTATCAACAATCTATTGCCGACTATGATTTTGAAGTGAGTTTACGAGGCATACGTACATCTTTACCAGTAATAGCCGATAAAGCGATTTTAATTCTTAAGGCATTACCTGCCGAAGTAGGCCAGACTGCTTATACGGAAACTTACAATACCATTAAAAGCAAACAAGTTTGTGTAGGGGCTGTCGTTAGAGGGACATGTGTAGGAAGTTACCAGCCGTCGGATAGCCGAATTGGTAGCTATGCCAGAACTGCGCGAAACCAGGCACGTGATCGCACAACTACAAAAATAGTGCCTTATGTTAACGCAATGAACGAACTAAAAAAGCGCGCACTGCAAGCGGATGCTGAACAATTGCGTCAGGCTTTAGAGGATAGTTTGCGTGGTGCTTATGCGCGTCGAAATTATACAGATAACATTACAGTTAGTTTTACCGTGACCGAAGTTGATTATCAATACAGCTACACAAAACCGGTGAATGAGCCGATACTCACTAACAGCCAATCATCCAGTATTCTTAGCGCCGCAAATAATGTTTACCGGATTCAGGAAACAAGTGACACGCGTATTCGTTTAGGCGACTATTACGATCAAATTCCTTTGGAAGAAAAAATTAATCAGGCACGTGCAGAGGTTAATGCTAACCTGGATCAGCTTCCTACATTTGAAAAGGCAGGTATGACGGTAACAGGTAGTAAAATGACCGCCTACATAAGACTTGGTGGAACAGACTATCCGGTTGATTTTAATATTCTCGATCCGATTGAGCTATTGTTAGGTGTTGGCGACATTATTGTAGACCAAAAAAGTCGCGGCAAATGAGGTACGTATAAAGTGATAATTTAACGAAACAATCGACGGAATTATATTATAACGTTGAGAAATCACTATAAAATTGAAAATATTGGTTAGAAAACACACACCGATACTCTTGAAAGCGAGTAATGGCGTGGCAGTCGGTGAGCGCGGCAATCTGAAATAGAAGTGTACTTAAGCAGCAGATTGCCGCGTTAGCACTGAAAAACATTTGTTTTTCAGCACTTCCTCGCAATGACCGGGGTTGTTGAAAATGGAGTGATCCCTTAGCTCAAAAAATATCTGTATGCCCATACTAAAGCATGAGGCTGAATTTTTTTAGTACCTTTTAAAGATTTGAAGTATGCTAAGTCAGCACAGGTTTACTAGTAATTACCTGTTTGACAAGAACGAATACTTTATAGCCTGATGCCAGACGGGTGGTTTTCTTAATAGTATAAGCCAATGATAAATCAAACAAACAAATACGACAGCAGAGAACAAAAAATACGCTGTGACCAGATCGAGCATGTATTTCGCCCGTTTATGGCGATGCTTATTGCCAACACAATCTTGAGTATTGCGATACCCTTATTCTACTTACCACATGTTTCATTCTATATCGTACTCAGCTGGTTTATTGTAATGACAATCGTTACACTTTTCAGACTGGCTATCTATATACATTATCGTCGGCATTTCACCGCAGAAAATGTTGACTGGTATGCGCGTTACTTTTCTCTTGGTTCTTTTATGTTTGGCCTGCTTTATGGTGCCGCAGGTATTTTATTTTTTGTTGCAGATAATAATTTCTTGCAGGTTTTATTATTAGTGATACTGCTTGGTGCGGGTACTGCCGGTGTTATTACAAAAATTGGCTGGCTCCCGAGCTTGCATGTCTATCTGCCAGTTTCACTGACTCCGATGATCATCATACTGTTATCAACAGGTGAACAGCTCCAGATAGCCATGGCACTGGCAATTATCGCATTCCTGATAGTGACATATTATTACGCTATTTCGGCCAATGGTGATTTGATTGAAAGTTTTAAGTTACGCTATGAAAACATAGAATTACTGGAACAGCTACGCGAACAAAAAAACGAAGCCGAACAGGCAAACATTGCTAAATCAAAGTTTTTGGCAGCGGCTAGCCACGATTTACGTCAACCCTTACACGCCTTAACACTTTTCACTTCGGTGTTGGATGAATCTATTCAATACCCAAAGGTACGTAAAGTGGTTGACCAAATTAGAACCTCGGTCGATGCGCTACAAAACCTGTTTAACGCCTTGTTGGACATTTCGCGTCTCGATGCCGGTGTTATACAAGTCGAAAGAAGCCATTTTTATTTACAGCCTTTATTGAATAAGCTTGTAAATGATTTTGAACCACTTGCAAAAGAAAAAGGTTTGCAAATCGATTGCCCGGCTTGTTCCTATGCCGTAGATAGCGATTTAACACAGCTCGAACAAATTTTGCGTAATTATATTTCTAATGCAATTCGCTATACCAACAGTGGTGAAATTAAAATAATATGTACCGCAGATGGTAACAACATCACTATCAACGTTATCGATAGCGGAATTGGTTTTAGCGAGGATAATCAGCAGATCATATTTGCTGAATTCCATCAGTTAAGTAATCCTGAGCGTGATAGAAGTAAGGGCCTGGGGCTGGGCCTGGCCATTGTGCAACGTACGGCAACGTTGTTGGGTCATCCCATTCATGTTAAGTCGCAACCGGGTAAAGGCTCAACCTTTTCTATTAGTATCCCTCAGGCAGATAATGTCGTAGAAATTCGTGCAGATAGCATCGACAGCAATCAGGATGCTCAGCACATTGATAATGAACTCATCGTTGTTATCGATGACGAGGCCAGTATTCGTGAAGGCATGCAGAGTCTATTACTACAGTGGGGCTATAATGTTATTTGTGCAGCCGATGAAGAAGAAGTTTTAGTTTTACTTCGGCAACAAAACCGTACACCAAATAGCATTATTGCCGACTACCGCTTGCGCGACTATCAAACGGGTATTGAAGTGATTCAAGCCATTCATAATGAATATGACCAGGCCATACCAGCTTTAATCATTACCGGCGATACCTCGGTTGATGAATTACGTGAGGTGAATAGCAGTGGCTTTCAGGTTCTGCATAAACCGGTTGCCCCGGCAAGGTTACGTGCTTTTTTGCGGAATGCACAGGTACATAATTAACAAGATTGCCGCGCTATCGCTCGCAATGACCTTATTTTTGTCATTGCGAGCGATAGCGCGGTAATCATGTCAAATTTAAGTGTCACTAAACGTTTGAGGTTATTATGCGTAGCTTAAGGTTAATTAGAAGCCAGATTGCTGTGCAGCGAAGGTTTGTTAAGTTAAACAGAAAATCATGTTATTAAATCAACACAATCCATCTAAGCAAAGGTAAATAAACCTGAACTCTCTGCTACCATTGCTGCCTGGGTGCGGTTGCTTACACCAAGTGTTTTAAATATAGCCGTTACGTGCATCTTTATCGTCGCTTCAGAAATATTTAAATCTGCAGCAATTACCTTATTGGAATGCCCCCGCATTATCATCTTTAGCACGTCTAACTGCCGTGGTGTTAAATCCGGTATATTATTTTTATTTTGTTTATGAGAGCTTTGTTGCGTTAAGGTTTGTGGTATGTAGATCCCGCCTGCCATGATTAATTTCAATGCGCTAAGCATCACTGAACTGGTGCTTTCTTTTGGTATATATCCCACGGCACCAGCATCGATAGAGCGCTGGATATCACTCTGTTGGCTAGAGGCCGAGAGAACCACAAATGGTATGGTAGGATATTCTTTGGAAAACGTATCCAGTCCTGTAAAACCATCTTTGCCTGGCATGTTTAGATCGAGCAATGCCAAATCCAGGTTGGGAGTTGCGGATACAACCTGCATAGCACTATCATAATCCGCAGCCTCTAGTATATTAACCTGTTCGTTTAATTCCTGAAGGACATGGCACAAACCTTCACGGAACAGAGCATGGTCATCAGCGATTAGAATATTCATAATATTGTTAATTCCCTCTGTCTCTATTCCCTTGAACGCGTATCTATAATAAATACACGTTTTATATGCGTGTCATGTGATTCTATAGAGTTGGCTAGAATTTTCCTAATGAATTATTGATTGTTAGATATTTGGCTGCTGCAATACCTGAAAAAAGCGGATAGAAAGGTTAAAATTTAGCCATTTAAAAATGTTTCGATATTAAAGTATTGGTTAATTAATAATTACTCTATCCTTATTATGCTTTATCTATTACACATATTTCTATGAAACTTGAACCAAAAGAAATAAAAAACAGCAACTCACGGTGTGATATTTCTAATTCTAAACTTTCACTAAGCCGTGCCCCGGATTTAGACCACTATTGCCGTGAACAGCATCTGTAATTTACCTTGTTATACCGAAGTCTGCATATAACATTTTCTATCTTAAAGAACAGTATCAAAATCACAGCGCTACTACGAAAAAAAATCACATAAATAAACATATACTTTATTGTTTAATGATTTAAAACCGAACAAAAAACAAGCAAAATAAAGTCTTCACTAAAAAAGCATTAGAGTTAAGTAATATAGAAATAGTTTTTTGCATGTGAAGCTAAGGAGCTGTTTATATATAAAGTGTACGATAAAGCACATTCAGTTTGTAAGTAAAGTGATAAAAAAGGTAAGGTAATAAATATAAATAGAGCTGGGCAACCAGTCAAAATAAATAATTATAAATAACTTAACAGGTATGCCTGTCATGCAGGTGCCAACCATGCAACTAAAATTCTAAGGAAATAAAATGAGACAAAAAAATAAATTACTTCGGGGGGTATTGGCTATTGTTGCCGGGCTTGCCATTGCCACAATAAGTTACGCAGATAAAAAGCCGGCGGTTAGTAAAGTTAAAGGTGTTTTATCGGTTATGGTATTGGGGTCAGGTGGCCCGGTGGCAACGGCGGAAGGTCGTGCCAGCGCCGGTTATATGATTTTTACCGACGGTAAACCACGTATTTTAATGGACGTGGGCGGTGGTACGTTTCAGCGTTTAGCGCAAAGTGGTATGAATATTAAAGATCTGGATATTGTTTTATTAACCCATTTACATGCCGACCATACCGGCGACTTAACCCCGGTTATAAAAACAATTTACTTCCATAATGTTATGGCACGACAAATGGCGGCGCAAAAGGGCGTTAACCTGCCAGGTCGTACTGCGCCAATTCAAATTTATGGCCCGGCTTCATCACCATTGCCTGCGGCCACACCGGGGGTTAGCTATCCGAATGGTGCCTTAATATATCCGGCAACCAAGGATTATGTTGATGGCCATTATTCGGTAATGAAAAGTGGTGTTGAACGTTATCTCGCTGCCTTTGTTAGTGCCATCAGCGATGACGACGGTCCCAAAGGCCCCGGTGGCCCAGTGAGTAAGTTTGCCTATAAGGTAAATGATTTATCGGCGCGAGTACCGTTTGCGAAACAACAAACGGTGTTATCAACCGCAGATGGTTTAGTGGTAAAAGCCATTGCCGTCGACCATGGCCCGGTTCCATCAGTAGCCTATCGTATTGAATATAAAGGTTACAGCGTAGTGTATTCGGGTGATACTGGCACCAAAGGTCGTGGCCCTAAAAAGTTAGGCCAGGGTAATATGGCAAAAATTTCTGCTGCTGCCGATATGCTTATTTATGATACAGCGATAATGGAGTTTGGTGATGCTCCGCCGAATCCTTTGTTTCATATTTTGCACACTCAGCCATCTTTAATAGGTGGTGTCGCAAAAACAGCGCAAGTTAAAACTTTAGTACTTTCGCATTTAACGCCTTTAACAAGTGTGCGTATACGCGAAGTGAAGTCTATTATTAAAGGGGTAGGCTTTAACGGCAAAATTAAAGCAGCAAAAGATTTAAAAGTTTATAACTTAGATGATGCTGACGATGATTAATTTGTTCTTTTAATCTAAGCTAAAAAGCCGCCTGTATAAGCGGCTTTTTTTATGCTTAAATTTTTAACAGTAAGTGTTAAAAAAAATCTGCTGTTAAGTATGCCATATCAATATTATGTTGATGCGATGAAATCTCACCATTGGATTTTCGCATCAGCGCTTCAATGCGTGCCGCATTGATAGCCTGTTGATTAACAATTTTAGGGTAAAGTTGTTGCTGTGCATCAACTGTTAATGCTTGTTGTTTACAGGCAAGATTTTCCAGAAAGGCGCGAGTAACATCGCCAAAGTGTTGTAACAGTAAAAGCCAGGGCGAATGCCAACCGACAAAGTCTTTAACAACCGTATTCACCGGTTCATTCACCCAGCGACGATTAATTAAAAGTTTAGGGAAGAGTTGCTTGGGAATGATTCGGCCTTCCAGCTTACTGTTGGCGCATGAACATTTTAATCCGATACCATCACGTTGTTCGGTACGTAAAAACCATTGCACTCGGGGTTGGCTGCCGGCAGCGGAATTAATTTGTTCGGTTAACCATTGTGCATGATTTAGTGACTTATCAATACGTTTATTCTGACATAAGTAATTAGATTGGAAGCTGTCACGGCAAAGCATGCCCGACGTCCAGGGTGTGTGTTCAGGTTCAGTTAACTCAGACTTAAAGCACTCACTATGTAGTAAGGCGAGCGGTTGATCAATATATTTATCGAGCAGCCAAAGTTCGTAATGGTCGGCAAGTTCAAAGGGAATAAATTTAGCGTAGTGTTTAACAGCTTCGAGTAAGGCAATGCCCGATGCCTGAATTGCATCATAATTCATACTGCTTAGAAGGGGGCAGCGTTTTAAGCCAGTGTCGGCAGACCAGATACCAAAACGAATATCGGGTACCTCAATGTCCATGTCGCCGTCATTGGCAATATTGAGTAAGTTGAAGTCGCGTAAGTAAAGTGTCCAGACGATGCCATCGGTCGATACGGCATCGGCATCACCCGTATCAATTACATTCATCACTCCGCGGAAGGGGTTGAGCATGCGTTGGCTATAACAATGTGCTTTAATATGATGCATATAACAAAATCGAGTTAAACCTTACATAAAGCGTAGTCGAGAAATACCCTATATTCCATGCAAGAAAGTCGCCAATCATGATAAAATGGCTGCTGAATTATAAATCTAGTGAACCAACCACATCAATCGGAACCGAAAAAATGCTTATAGAAGACAAAAAAATTGTAGTAATGAATTACACCTTAACAACCGATGATGGCGAAGTACTCGATCAGTCCGATGATGGAACCTTTGCTTACTTACACGGTGCCGATAATATTATTCAAGGTCTTGAAACTGCGCTAATAGGCAAAACCGTTGGCGATAAATTAAATGTAAAAGTATTGCCGCAAGAAGGTTATGGCGAACGCAATGATGAAATGATTCAAGTTGTCGGTAAGGAAATGTTTGAAGCTGAGGCGGAACTTGAAGTGGGAACACAATTTCATGCCGAAGGCCCCGATGGCCAACCGATAATGATCACCGTTGCCGCTATAGAAGGCGACGATATTACTATTGATGGCAATCACCCGCTTGCCGGCGTGAATTTAAATTTTGATGTTGCCATTGTAGATATTCGGGATGCCAGTGAAGAAGAGATAGAACATGGGCATGCGCATGGCGCACATGATGAGCATCATCACGAATAGTGAGCATATATAATGGCGATTGAGCGAATTTTTAATTCGTAGTATTTAGAAATAAATTATCTTAAACCTACTGGTGTCCTGTTAACTTTTGAATCGTGTATAAGAGTAGGATATGGAATTGATATGGCTGACTAACGGACCGTCTGCTTCATGGATGAAGCAGTCGAGCGGCCAGGGATGGCGAATAGCGAGTCCGTTAGTCAGCCATATCAATTCCATGTCCGGTGACGTTATTAGCATAGCCATAAACGGTAGTATAACTTAGCATTTTAATAACAATAAGTTTAATTTAACCAGACAGTTGTAACTTAAATTAATAAAGTGGAAGTATTATGGCTGTCGAGTGGTTTAATAAAATAAATGGCTGCCATTACGAGGT
The DNA here is from genome assembly GCA_964504295.1 of uncultured Thioalkalispiraceae bacterium. Classification (GTDB taxonomy): domain Bacteria; phylum Pseudomonadota; class Gammaproteobacteria; order UBA6429; family Thiohalophilaceae; genus SZUA-37. Next base: position 30,586 of record CAZDEC010000021.1, on the reverse strand, counting down.
TCGTTCTGCAGGCAGTACGCGGCGTTTATATACCAACAACGTATTTCATAGCCAATACAATGCTACCAAAGCTCTGCAAGGCGGCATCTGGGATTTATTATATCTATCGGTATTTAGTTTTGCGCCACAGCAATGCAAGCGTGTGCTAGTACTCGGTGTGGGTGGTGGAACGGTGTTACAGCAAATTCAAAAATATATCTCGCCTGAATGCATCGTTGGCATTGAACTTAATCCAGTTCATTTATTTGTGGCAAAAAAATATTTTGGCTTAAAACATCCTTCTTTTAAGCTTATTGAAGCCGATGCTATTAATTGGTTAAATAATTATTCAGGTGAAAAATTCGATTTAATTATTGATGATTTATATGGTCACCATGACGGTATTGCTGAACGGGTTATTAAAGTTAATAAACAGTGGGCGAATAGTTTAGTAAAACAAATTAATCCGAATGGTATGGTGGTGATTAACTTTGGCGACAACCGTGAATTTAAAAACAGCGCCATGCTGGCTTATAAAAAAATAGCCAACCTCTTTAAATCGATACTGCGTTTAACGCTTCCCGCATATGAAAATGCAATAGGGGTGTTTTCCTGTCAACCGATAGATATAAAAAAGATGCGAGAAAACGGTCAAGCACAGCTTGGCTTGAAAACTAAAATTCAAAAACAGAAATTAAAATATAATATTAAGCAGGAAAAATAGCTGTTTACTGTCTTCACTTATGTAGTATTTAAATACTTTTTTATTATGCGTAGTGACGGTTAAATTTATTTTTTCCAGATCTTTTGCCACCAGCGTTTGCGTTGCTGGCTGAGGACACTCTTATCTTCAAGCGGTTTTGGTGGCAGAGTTGAAAGTATCCAGCCGGGTAAAGGTGGGTCGTTACTAAAACCACAGCTGACCCCCAGATTGTTCGGGTCATATATTTTTATAAAACCAGGTTGCGATTTATTATCGGCATAAACGATGCCGCAGTATTCTTCTTCGTGATCCTTGCGTAGCAGTGCATCCATTTCACGAATAAAATCCGTTAATTGACCTTTTGATACGCGGGTCTCAGGTACAGCCTCACCGATAGCATAAATATACCAGTTTGAAGAGGTATCTTTATCTAGCGTGTCCCACAATGCGTCAAGATCATGCCAGCGCATACAGCTGGTAAATGAGCCTTTAAATTTTTCGTAAAAAGGATCGAGTGCGGTTTGGGTTTGCTCTGCTTGTGGCGTTGTTTTTTTCATACGGTACAGAAAAGTATAGTTAACTTTAGTGATAGCGCTTGTTGCTATTTTTGTATTTTGCTTTGAAAAACCAGAATTCGATTATTCGCTGGCATTTCATGATCATGTATTAATCTTAGTGGATTGTTGGCTGAGGGTATGTGGCCTAAATGACACAGTGCCTCAAAATCACGAATGCCGCTATTGGCATCACGTGACTTAAGCCATTGATCAAACTGTGCATTGCCCGGGCTGGTAAATTTACCTTCATAGTTGAAAGGCCCATAGAGACAAAATATGCCATCGGCTTTTAGAATGTTGCGGATGCCGGCAAACATTTCTTCAACCTCTGGCCAGCACATAATATGTACTGTGTTGGCCGAAAAGACATAATCGACTGATAAGTCTGGCCAGTGTTTTTGGTTTACATCTAATTTATTCACCGGCAAAATGTTTTTAAGCCGTGAATTATCCGCCAGTGCCTCATTCGTCCAGGCTTCTACAGCCTTAATATTTTCAGCTCTTTCAGAGGGTTGCCAATACAAGTGAGTAAGTTTTTCAGAGAAGTAACAAGCATGCTGGCCTGTACCACTGCCAATTTCAAAAACGGTGGAATCAGGCAAAGTAAACCATCGCTCTAAGACGTTAAGAATAGGGCTTTTGTTTTGCTCGCAGGATTCAGCATAGGGTTTATTAATCATCCGCTCATTATCAGTAAATTAGAATGTACTGGCAATAAGCATTGATTATAATCTATATAAAAGTGAACAAAATATAGATGAAAATGTCACTATTGGGCTATGATTACATATTTTTAGGGATATACATATTTTTTAGGCCATGGGCAAAATTATCAGGAAACTAAAAATGATAAAAAAACAAATATTCAGGATTTTATTTCTTAGCCTGGCATTCACAAGCCTGGCGTTATCAAGTGTTTATGCCGAAGTAAAAAAAGGTGATTACAAAGGGGTGAGGCACACCGAGTATCCTGCCTGGTTTAAAGAGGGTTTTCTGGAGTTTAACGACGACATAAAGGAAGCGGCAAAAAACGGCAAGCGCCTGATGATTATCTTTACCCAGCCAGGTTGTCCTTATTGTAATGCTTTTGTTGAACGGAATTTATCACAAAAAAATATAGAGCAAAAAGTAAGAAAGAATTTTGACTCAATTGCCTTAAATATGTGGGGTGATCGTGAGGTGACCTTTACGGATGGCAAGCAATATACCGAAAAAACAATTTCAGAAAAATTAAAAGTACAATTCACTCCCACAGTTTTGTTCTTTAATGAGCAGGGCAAAATTGTTTTAAGGCTTAATGGCTACTTACCACCTCGACGGTTTAACGTTGCATTAGATTATGTGATTAAACACCAGGAAAAGAAGATGTCGTACCGTGCTTATGTCAGAGCAAATCTTCCTGCGGGTAAATCGGGTGGTTTAAATAAAGAAGATTTCTTTATGAAAGAGCCGATTAATTTAGCCTTAAAAAATGGTAAACGTAGCAAACCTTTTGCCGTTTTCTTTGAGCAAAAGCATTGCCCCGATTGTGATGTGCTGCATAAAAAGGTTTTAACTGACAGGTTGACCCGCCAAATAATCAGCCAATTCGACACTGTTCAATTAGATATGTGGTCAAACAGAACAAAATTGATTACCCCTGAAGGTATTCGAACCACGGCAAAATTATGGGCTAAATCACTCGATGTAAAATATGCGCCAACCCTGGTGATATTTAACGAAAAAGGTAAAGAAATCATTCGCTCAGAAGCTTTTTTCAAAGTTTTTCATACCCAGGGCATGTTTACTTACGTGCTCGATGGCGGTTATAAAAAACAACCAAGCTTTCAACGCTACTTATCGGCGCGTGCTGAACATTTTCGTGAACAAGGCAAAAGTGTCGATATCTGGAATTATAAAAGTCTCCACGACAAATAGTCGTTTCAAAAGAATCATTTAATATCCTTCCTTAGGCCCCATCCGCTGCTAATTCAGCGGATGGGGCACATTTCTTAAAGTTCGTCTCTGTTTAGCCGACAATATAAAGGTATAAATTTTGACTCTCTAGCTCCGCTTTGCCTTGTTTTTCTGGGTTGCTTAATTGAGTGGGTTAGAAACGGGAGTAAATCTAAACTATTATGTTGTCTCGCTCAGATGCCAGATCAGATACCAGATCAGATGCCAGTTCAGTGTTGTGGATAGTTGTAATATTAATCAGCCCTCTATGGGTTGTAATGAGCGACAGTATGCTTTTAAGCAAACCTCAGCTTGCAAAACTAAGCATGCAATACGGGCAACAGGGCTACGCGCGTTTATTAGGCTGGCAACAGTTAATCCAGAAGAACCGAAAAAGTTCGATTAGGGTGCAGTTAGAGGAAGTGAATAAATTTTTTAATAGACTCAAATTTGTCGATGACAAAAAAATGTGGGGCAAGCGTGATTATTGGGCAACGCCGATTGAATTCCTTGGTAAAGGCGGTGGCGACTGCGAAGATTTTAGTATTGCAAAATATTTTACTTTGCGAGAATTAAATCTGCCACTGGAAAGTTTGCGTTTAACTTATGTGAAAACAAAACGATTAAACCAGGCACATATGGTTGTAAGTTATTATGCCCAGCCGAATGATGAGCCATTGATCCTGGATAACATCGATAAAAAAATAAAAAAAGCCGGCCAACGCCAGGATCTTATTCCAGCTTATAGCTTTAATGGTGATTTTTTATGGAAAGCCAAAAGTCTTGCCGGTTATGGCACCGTTGTTGGTAAAACAGAAGACATCAGCATATGGCAGCAATTGCTGAGTAAAATTAAACGTATCAGGAATAATTAAAGGATTATGTCATGCGATTAACGCATCAATTAAATTTATTGATTGTTACGCTGTTTGTGTTTGTGTTGTTAGGCATGTTTTATATCAGTGTCAACAGCAGCCGTGAATACTTATTGCAGCAGTTGCAAACGCAAACACAAGATGCGGCAACAGCATTGGGTTTAAAACTCGCACCCGCTTTACTGGCTAAAGATGATGTATTAGTTGCGGTGACCGTGCGCGCCATATTTGATAGCAGTCATTACCAGGGGGTATCAATAAAAAAAATGACGGGCAAAACAATTTTTGAACAAAACATTCCGGTGGTGGTAGAAGGTGTGCCAGCATGGTTTGTGAGTGCGCTACCCATTGACAGTCCGGTTGGGCAAACTGTTATTCAGGATAAATGGACGCAGTTAGCGACCATGCGCTTAGTCGCTCATCCTGGTCATGCCTATGCTGAGCTTTGGCAGGTTGCGGTTTCGAGTTTAAGTTGGCTGCTTATACTTGGTGTTGTTGCCTTTTCTATTTTATGGGGCATTATCCAGGTGGTGCTGCGACCCTTGCATGCTGTTGAGAAACAAGCAGAAGAAATTTCTCAGCAAAATTTTTCATACCGCCCGCGTTTACCTAAAACACCTGAACTACGACAACTTGTTCTGTCTATGAACAGCATGGCAGAAAAAATAGAAAATTTTTTATTGAGTCAAACACGCCGAGCGAACCAGTTACGAGAAGAGCTTTATCACGATAAAACAACCGGTTTATTGAATCGTCATGGTTTTGAAATTCGTATAAGCGATCTACTACAGAATAAAACTGAATTGGTTCATGGCTATTTATTATTAATACGAGTTGATGGCCTCGAGCTGGCCAATCAGCAACGTGGTTATGAACATGGTAATTTATTACTTAGTCAGTTTGTTGAACGTATGGATGGTAAGAATAATAGCGACTGGGAGTTGGCACGAATTAGTGGTAAAGACTTTGTGGTACTGTTATTAGGACATCCCTCTGATGGCCTCGATACTTTATGTGAACAAGTACAACAACGCATTACGAAAGATGAGCATGAATTAAGTTTTTATACTGCGGGTATTACATTTGAATCTGGTCAGACATGGCCTGTATTATTGTCTTTAGCGGATACTGCGCTCAGCCATGCATTAAAGTCAGCTACACGATGGTCGGCTTTAACACCCTCCGAAGAAAAGGCTTTACCGAGGTTAAGCGCAACACAATGGCGTGAAAAATTATTATCAGACATCGAAAACAAAACCATCATACTGCGTTCACAAATTTGTGTAGATGGCTCCAGACAAGAGCTGCATCGAGAAGTATTATTGTTGGCCGAACATCAGGGCACAGCTTTACCAACCACGGTGGTACTTTCCATTGCACATCGAAGCGAGTTAGCCGAAGCGCTGGATCGCTATGTATTACGAAATGTAATAAGGCTGTTGGCAAAAACCTCGTTAATCTATGCGGTCAATATTACGACTACCTCACTTATTCAGCCTTCATTTTTAACCTGGTTATCCAGTAGTTTGCGGGAGAATAACGTTGAGCCACAGCGATTAATACTGGAAATAAAGGAGCAACATTTACAACAACAACCTGAACCCTTACTAACAGCATTAAAAGAAATGAGCTCTAGAAACCTGCGTTTTGCTTTTGATGGCGTCGGTGCTAAGCAAATTATATTCAGTGAGTTAGCTGGCCTTAAGCCTGCCTATATTAAAATGGATGGACGTTATAGTTTGGCGATAGAGTCAAATACCGACCACCAAAGCATGGTCGAAAATATCCTGTTATTAGCACAAACAATATCGGTTCCGGTGATTGCGCAGCACGTTGAAACAAAGGCTGCCAAGTTAGCGCTGTTTAAACTTGGGGTTGATGGTGTGCAGGGTTATTATTCCGCCAAACCCATCAATATCGAAATGGGTTAACCCGTTTGGGTACTGTTATGGTTAATAATTAACCATGTATAATCGCAATATGGTTTGGTTTACTGGGTTTGTTTGCTATTAGATTAAATTAGATCACCAGGTTGAACGGTCTTAAGCGTACCATTTTGGCGGAGTAAACAGCATGAAAGGCTTTAAATTACTTATCATTGCCTTTGTTATTTTATTTATTTCCTCTCAGGTAAATGCAGCTTCTCACAAGTCAGTTGAGCAAGAGAAAACGGCATATAAATTGTTACCTTAAGACACATAATTAGTTTTTTAAGTAGGAGAAAACCATGAACAAAATAATGATGGGTTTAGTTTTAATGGCTGCGGTTAGTAATGTATATGCGATCAGTCCTGTGTCGGTGTCTGAATCCTCTTCTTTGATGTTGCTTTTCGTGGGTGTTATTGGTTTATTCGCTGTATTGCGCAAAAAATAAGCATAATCTTTAATGTTGCTAAGTGTTTAATAATTATACACTTTATACTGTGTCTAAGGGCTTTTTTTCTTAAAATCCTTTAAATTTCAATTGTCTACAAAATGGGTTAACCCGTTTGGGTGATACCTACGTACCCACTTTTACGTATAAAATATCCGCCATACGCTAGGGATGACTGGGTGTAAGTGGATTTTCCCCTCTTATTACTATTATTATCCCTTTTATAAATTACTTTAATAAAAGGCATGGCTATGTATCGGCAAAAGATTAGAATGGGGCTAAATGCCTTCCCACCCAATGTCGTTAAGGGCCATTTTAATAATATAAAGATATTGTTCCAATAAAACTAAGACCAAGACCAAGACTAAAACTAAAACTAAAACTAAAAACCATGCGAATTTTATTAGTAGCTGGTTTGACTAAAAGCATATTTTTTAATGGTATGTGCGTCAAGAAGAGGGAGTAGTGATGACTAATTTCAAAGCGATACGTGACAGCGTATCAGGTTTTCATATTGTGGCAGGGCTGGTGCTTTTAGCCGCAGCGGGTTCTTATGCGCAAGCTGAGGATTTAATGGATGTTTATAAACTGGCGCAGCGATATGATACTAAGTATCTGGCTGCCGGTTTTTCGCATGCAGCATCAAGAGAAACATTGTCGCAAGCACAGTCGAAATACCTGCCAACCGTTAGCTTTGATGCGGAACGAACGGATACGACTCAGGATATTCTTAGTAGTGACAATACCGTTTTTGCAAGCGGCACAACCAGCTTCCCGACCACGCAATATACCTTAAGCGTTACCCAGCCTATTTTTCAGTGGGCATCGATTGTCGGCATTCGCCAGGCGAAATCATCAATTAAACTTGCCGATGCAGAATACCAGCAAGCTCAACAGGACCTTATTTTACGCACAGTTGAACGCTATCTTGAAGTACTCAAGGCAGAAGATAGTTTAATGTTCAGTGAAGCAGAAAAGAAAGCCATTAAACAACAACTTGTTGTGGTTAAAGCTAAAAAAAGCGTTGGCAGTGCACGTAAAACGGAAGTGCTTGATGCGAAAGCCCGTTCAGCCAATGCTGATGCTGCTCATATCAGTGCGACCTATGCAGTAAAAGATGCCTTCGATGCCATGATGGAATCGACCGGGAAAACGTTAACCGAACTCTCTTTACTTAAAGACTCGATACCACTTATATCACCTGAAGAAACTGGAACGGTGGAAGAACGTGTTGTACAGGCTCTGCAAAATAATCCTGCAATGATTGCGCAACAAAATAAACTTGACGTTGCGCGCCAGGAAGTTGCGCGACAAAAAGCTGGTCACTACCCAACACTAGATTTGGTTGCACGAGGTAATCGACGTGATACCGGTGGCACATTGTTCGGTGGCGGTAGTGAAGTTGAAACGACCGATATTATGCTGCGCTTGAATGTGCCTTTATATCAAGGTGGTTATACCAGTTCCCGTTCACGTGAAGCGCAACAACTTTTCTTTAAAGCCAAAGAAGAGCTAGAAGAAGTACGTCGCAGTACTAGCCGCCAGACACGCGCTGCTTACTTTGGCGTTGTCAGCGCGATTCAGCGAGTGGAAGCATTGAAGCGATCGCGTGAAGCACAGGAATTAACCCTGGAAAGTAAAAGGACGGGCTATAAATATAAAAAATACACTAACCTGGTCGTGCTTGATGCAGAACGCGATTTATTCCAGGCGAAGAGCGACCTTTCTACAGCAAAACATGATTACCTGCTTAATGCTTTAAGGCTAGAACATGCCATAGGCGATCTTTCTATCGAAGACATTGAACGCATTAATGGCTGGTTCGAATAAATTATTTAAGAGCATAAAACTATGGTTATGTTGGCAAGATTAAGACAGTCTATCTGGGCGAAGCAATGTGAAGTCATAAAATACTTCCGCGCCAGCGAGAAAAAACGCTGGCAACGACGCCGCATGTTAGTCGAACCACTCGAGCCACGTTTTTTACTTTCTGCCGATTTGCCGCTAGCACCAACCCAGGAGTTTTATCAGGACCCTTTATTAGAAGTCGATGCGCAAGCACTGGTTACTGTGCAGGAAGTTGCAGTTGATATAGAAGAAATCGCGCCGCAACAAACCGCAAACGATGACGTTTTTGTTGATGGAAAAAAATCCATTGTTGAACCCATTGCAACCATTGAGAATGCCACGCCGGTAGCCCTTACAGGAATGGATGCGGCCCTTGTTTTATCTAAATCCATCGGTACTCAGGTTGTTATTATCGATCGTGGTGTCGAAGATATTGATTCATTACTCAAAGATATATTGCCTGCATCTGACAGCAATATTGATGTTGTTATTTATGAAGACGAAGGCCCTCGGTGGTTAAATAAAGCTAATCAGGGTGCGACGGATCCTGGCGATAAAAATCTCCCGCAAGATATTTCACAAACCAAATTTGCAACGTCTGAACAGGCGACCCCAAAACAATCAAATCAAGCACAAACAAATCAAAGAATCGATATTTACTATATCGATACGACAGAAGATGGTGTTGACCGAGTTAGCGAAATTTTATCGCAATACGATAATCTTTCCGCTGTACATTTGTTGAGCCATGGTAACCGCGGCCAGTTAACGTTAGGCAATAGCACGCTAAGCACAAAACGCCTACAGGATTCACGCGAACAAGTTGCTAGCTGGGGTAAATCCTTACGTGCCGGTGGTGATATTCTTTTATACGGTTGTGATGTTGCCGATGGTGACATCGGGCTGGAATTTATCGAACAGCTTAGTCGAATTACATTAGCGGATGTGGCGGCTTCAACGGATGATACGGGTGGCACCGAAGCCGGTGGTGACTGGGTGCTTGAAGCGAGTACAGGTGTTATAGAAACCAGTGCATTGTTTACCGATGCAGTGAATTACGAATATGCACTAACTTCAGACACCGTGACCGACAAAATCAAAGCGCAGCAAGCGAATACCGACCTTAATCTTGCTGGCTCAACTCCTATTATTGCAAAGTTTGATCAAGGTAACCGTTTCACCGTGGCTGCGGTTTCTACCAAAGAATCTATCAAGGCGCTTACCTTAAGTAGTGCCGCCGATGAATTAACGTATAAGAAAAATAACGCAACAAACTCTACCGATGTTGATGCTGGCGTAGGTGATGATACATTTTATATTGATAGCAAGATTAATATAACGGGTACTCTTGATGGGCAAGTTGGTTTTGACACTTTAAGCTATGAAAATTTTAATGGTGTCGTTAAGTTTGACCTTGTTAAAGGTGAAAGTAGTGGTATTGCAGGCGCAGGAAGTTTTAAAAATATTGAAAGCTTTGTAGGCGGTAAGAAGGGCGATACATTTAGTACCAGTGGCAATGATGAAACCTTAGATGGCGGCAAAGGTAATGATATCTTTAGTTACCAGGATAAAACGGCGTGGGGCTCGGATGTTATTACTGACAGCGCGGGTAAAGCCGATGTTTTAGACTTTCAAGAATTGACAACGCAGCTATTGGTAAACGTAGATGCTACCTTAAATTTTGAGACAACTTACGAAACAGGCGTTGTACCACCTGCTGCACCGGATGACAGTGGCAACACATTAAACTTATCACTCACGGGCATTAACCTTCCGAGTGATGCCAGTACTACATCGAATTCTATAAGTTTTGGTTTAATGCTTGAAGGCCTAACGCCTAAAACAATTGCTTTAGCCAGTAAAGATTACAGTAGTAACGCTGTTGCTATACGAGCTGAATTACAAGCTGAGTTAGACAGCGTAGTCGTGGCACAAACCACAACGGGCAGTAACAACTTTAAAGTGAAATTTATAGCCGGGCAACTCATTGTTGAATCTCCAAATATCGACATTGAATTATGGGCAGGCACCGATATCAATAGTGGCGGCAATAAAGCCGCTCGCTATAATTTGTCAATTATCAAAGGGCTAAGTATTCCTCAAGGTGAATACAAAACCGAATTGGTTCTTAAAGAAATAGAAACAGATGCAGCGGGCTTGCAACAAGAAACCATTACACCTATTTCATTTACCGCAACCTATAATCAATCTACTAGCTCACAACGCCGCGCCGCGTGGGTTAAAGATATAAAAAATGCCTTGAATGGTGTTGTTTCAACAAGTGCACCTGTCGGAGTAATTGACTCGCAAGAAGTAACCAGTCGTTTACAGGAACTTTGGTTGCAAGATATAAAAGATGAGATTTTTAAAGATTTTAATAGCAGTAATGGAATTAGCTTTTCTGATTTCGATGTCTCAATAGACGGCACAACAAATACTTTAAAAATATACTCTTACCTTTATTCTGCTGAGGAAAATGGTATCTGGACAAATGCTGCGCCAGCTAACTGGAATGCTCCAGCCTCGGTAACCAATAACCTTGACAATGTTTCAGGTATTGAAGTTGTCCGACTTGGCCAGGCCGAAAATATTATTAATGTAGTGGCTGCACCGACAAGTGATTTAAAATTCCAGGCCCTTGGTAACGCGACGGTTATGCTCGATTTATCGGCCATCACTGAAAATGTAGAAGTGACCGTTGCTGCTGATGGTGCGGTAACGGTTAGCTTTGCCGGTAAAACTATTAGCGCAAGCAATGTAACTGAAGTGGTGACGGGCAGTGGAGACGACAAGGTTGTCTTTAAAGCCAATGCAAAATTATCATTACTTAATCTTGGTAGTGGTAATCGCACCCTGGATTACTCTGATTTTGGCCAGGCAATTGACGATACCTTTGCAGCTGATGATGTAACTGCACCAGGCATCGATGCACTTATCACCAATGGTGGTGAACAAATTATTATTGGTTCAAAAGAAGCCGATAACATTGCTGGCAGTGATGCTGCGGATAACTTTGTAGGTGGTGCTGGCAATGATGTAATAACTGGCGGAGCGGGTGCAGATACACTTGCCGGTGATGATGGGGACGATATATTAATCGGTGGCGCAGGTATTGACAACCTAACCGGTGGTAGTGGTAACGATAGTCTTGCGGGCGGTACAGAAAACGATAAGCTGGTCGGTGGCGCTGGCGATGATGAGCTTGCCGGTGACGCTGGTGATGATGAAATTTTAGGTGGCGCAGGAAAAGATACGTTAAAAGGCGGAGCAGGTAGTGATAGTTTATTAGGCGGTGCTGGCGATGATAATTTAACGGGTGGCGAAGGAACCGATATTCTCGATGGTGGCGCAGGAAGTGACAGCTATTTATTTGAAAATAACTGGGGTACGGATACTGTTAGCGAAACTACAACAGATGGTAAAGCTGATACCCTCGATTTTAGTAAAGTAACAGCATCGACATTATCCATATTATCCGATGGCAAACTTACTGTAGGCACGGATGGTGTTGGAACGGGTGCCGATGGTGTTTCGAGTTGGGCCAGTAAACAAGATGTTCTAAAAGGCACGAAAGTTTCAAGCGGCAAGGTGCTCGATCAGGGTAATTATACTTTTGCAAACAAAGTTAAAAGTAGTGACTTAGTTAATATCGAAAAAATTATTGCATCAAAGGCAAGTAATGTATTTTTGTTTGGCAGCAACTGGGGATTAAAGGACCAACTTTTTGCGAGCACACTAACGAATCTTCCTTTTGGGGAACCTGATTTTATAACTGCCTTTAAAAACCGCAATCAGGCAATAGAAATCGATACCAGCAATGTCACCGATTTGGTTTTAGATTTTCGTGCGGTCGACCAGGAGCTTGAATTTGAATTTAAAGACGATGGCTCATTAGAAATTAGTCGCGTAGAAGATATTGAATGGCTTAAGCGTTTCCTTGGTGATGGTATTTTTTCTATTGCGGGAGATGTTTTAGAGTGGTTGCAAGATAAAGATAAAACCAAGCTGGGCTTCGAAATTAAATTTAACACCATTACTATTAGTAATGTGAATGCCAATACCGTTATTTACGGTGGCCGTAATATAAATACTTTTACCCCGGATGAGAATGCTCAATTCAATGGCATTATTAAGGGTGGCACAGGTGTTCGCCCTGCTGGCGATATATTTACCGAATTATTAGAAAATAACAGTTCAGGTTTAAGCATCCCCGAAGCAACCAATGTATCTGACTTACTTGTTAAAAATGTACTTGATTTAACCGAACGCGATGGTGGAACCAAGGCAGCTATTGGAACAGGGCTTATTCCCGGCACGTTGAAAGATTCGTTAAATTTTGGTTTTAAGCTTGATAATTTAACCGACATTGATGACATTAAATTTTCTCCTAATGGTGTCAATGCAATTTTTGGGAGCAACCTGGGTTCGGCAAGTAGTGAGACAAAAGTGAGCCTCTCCGGTAACGTGGATAGTGCGGTGTTTACTGCTGGTGACCTGCTTATTAAGTCGTTTGATATTGCAGGCGTTGATGACGCAAATGACAGCATTACAATAAAGGGCAAGTTCAATAGTTTATTTGCCGTTGATCAAATTCTAACTATTTCTGCTGGTAGTACCTTTACTATCGGCAATGATTCCAGTGGAAACAGCACAAAAATAAGCAGTACTTATGATGCAGCCAACAAACAAACGGTCATTTATTTAGCCGCCGGTAGTGATTTATCGGCTGTTGTTGCCGGTACAAATAAAATAGAATTTGCGTCAAAGATCACAGAAATAACGTTTGACCCGACAACGCCAGCTAAAATAGAAAGCTTAGTAACCAGTAACAATATTTTAGGTGTGCTGGCTAAAGGTGAAACAGTCTTTCTGCGCGCAGTCAGTAACGCCAGTACTACAAGCAACCCACTCACAATCGATAATGTAACGAATGGTAAGAATCGTTTATCGCTTGGAAATAATACCATTACTATCGATGGCGGACTTAGTATTTTTGAAGCGCTTTATGAAACGGCAAACTCAAAAACAACAACGGTTACAGTTAAAACAAATTCAGTAGTAGCCGCTACCTATAATACGAATAGCTCAATCGAAGTGGGATTGCAAATTAAAGCTAAGGACGATACTAAAAAACAAGTGTATCTAGATGGGGAATTTAACGACCTATTTAAAAAAGGTCAAAGCTACAATCTCGATTCTGGTGTTGAGTTAAAGCTCACCAAAGATGCAAGTTATAATAAAGTAACGAATATTACCGTTTTATCAGTTGAAGATGCTACGGCAACGAATATAAGCTCAAAAGTTTTATACACTGCGGATATAGACGCTGTAACCAGTGCAACAGGGGCGACTAACGTATCAGAGCTTAAGTTTAAAAATAATCTAAAACAATTATTCAGTGCTGACACGGCAATTAAAATTAAAACCATTGGCAGCAGTGACGACTTAGTTGTTAAGAGTAGCAAAGTAAGATTAGACGCTGCATTGAACGAGTTAAATCTTGGCGTCAGTCTTATCTCGGGTGGTATTGGTGGTGATACCTATAAGTTTGAGGGTGGCTTTTGGGGTCTGGCATCAATAATTGAAACGCCAGACTTATATGTTTCCATTGGCAATGATGGTCAGCGTGCTGGTATCCCCGGTTTCTTTGATACACTTGATTTTTCTGATGTTGATCTCGATCTTACCTACGATATTTATCAAGTCTCAAGTTCGAACATCGATGGCTTAAAAGATCTTTTAACCTTTAATAAAAAGAGTTCAGATCCGGTTACTCTCGAACTCGGCACTAACATTGTTTTAGTATCAGCTGAAGCCGCTTTTTTAACAGATACGCTGGGCTTAGACTTAAGTTTTGATTCACTTTTTGGCAGCTCAGTGCCAGATTATCTGCCAACGGCGTTTCCGTTGCTTGTTGCGAATGATATAGAAAATATCGTTGGCAGTGGCGGCACAAACACGTTTAGATTCCGTGGTGATGCATTCCTGCAAGGTACCATCACTGGTGAAGATGTTATCTTTGACTATAGCTTGTATGACGATAATTCCGACGGCATCGACGGTGTTGAAGTTATTTATGGTAATGCCAATACTAACTTTAAAAATGCTAATGCTTCTTACTTTGATACTAACGCAGCAAAAAATACTGATTATAAAGGCCTGGATATTGAGTTAATACCGGCTGTAGAAATTCCTGTTGTTGGCACCATTGAAGGTTGGGGTGCGACCTTTGGTTATGCCGAAGGCGTGTTGGGTAATCGTCTGGCCGGGTTAGAGCAGTATATTGATTTAATTTTTGGTTCCAATAATAGTGTTACAACAGCACTGGAATTTTTGGGTACCAGTGGCTTTACGGGTGTAGTCGATTCGAGTGGAGATGATATTTTTGTTGGTACTGGCGGTGCGGAAACATTCCAGCTAGGCACTGGCGGCTTCGACCTCGTTGACGGTGGCGGTGATTCACCCGATGCAGGAGCAGAAGATGGTGATGATACTTTCGATATTATTAGTCTCGAAAATGTAGACTTTAAATCCGTTATTGATTTAGCTGGCGGTAAAGTCTGGAAATTAAATGATGCTGTTTCATTTGATGCTTTGAATTTTAATAACAACGTACTTGATTACAATATTGCTAACTTCACACAAATTGCAGCCTTTGTTGATATAGAGGGTGCTAAAGGTGGCTCAAACGCCGATTTAATAATAGGTACAAGTGGTGCCGATAAGTTTGAATTATCAACCGATGACATTGGTGATGTCATCATTGGTAATGGCGGAAAGGATATTATCGACTTTTCTGATGTAGCCTTTTATACCACGATTGATGTTGTATCCAAAAAAGACGAAATAAATAAAATTATTGCCGCTAATGATCAATTAACCGCAACGAATATTGATGTCAATAATGAAAGCTTAAGACTGATTCGTTTTGCTGGCGATAATAATAAAATTATCGTTTATTACGGAGATGCAGAAATTCAAGGCAATGACGCCTGGTTGAAAGCGACTAAGAATTTGCCGGTTGTAGGCGGCGTGATTGGAATATTTGCAGGTTCTAGTGTCGATGTCGTTAATCCCTCGAGCACAGCGACAGGTAACGTTTTAGATAATAGCTTGTTAGCTTCTACAGATTTTACAAACCTGGTGACACAGGCAAAAGATAACTGGGCTGCCGTACTAGGTCAAAGCGTTGTTGATGAGTCTTTAAGTAATCTTATCTTTAGCCAGGCCGACCTGGCTGGTACTTTATTAGCGCAAACTACCGAAAATATTTCAGGCGGCATTGATATTGTTCTTGATAGCAATGCAGCAGGTTATGGCTGGAATACCGCACTGACGGATCCTGCTGCCGGCACTGTCGATTTGTTAACAGCGCTAATGCATGAAATGGGTCATGCCATGGGTATTGGCCACGATAACACAGCATTACTAGGTGAAACGATTGCCACTGGTGTACGTGCCATACCTGAAGCCGATATTTACGATGTTGCCGATCAACAAAATCTTCAAGATGGAATGAATGCCTTCCAGAACTGGGTAGCCGGTTTAGGCACTCGCTTAAATGATTTTTTCACTGTAGACGACGATATCCCATTTATAGGTGATTACAACTTCGCGAGTTTATTTGGTTTAGACGCGAACTTTGGTGATGACCTTACTCAAGCCGTTAACGATGCGATTAGTACACAATTTAGTAGTTTGTTTGGTACTAATATAAATACCGGCGACATACTTAATATTGCCGGCATTAGCAGCAACCTGAATAGCACCTTTGATAAAGCCTTTACGGCCAATCTCGATTTATTGACAGAACGCTCGTTACTAGCACTCGATCTTAAAAGCCTAAAGTTAGATGGCTTTGGGCTCGACTTTGGTGACTTGCCAATAACCGTGACTGGAGCGACTGAATTAGTCGTTGATGTTAATCTCGGTTTAGATTTTGGTTTTGGGCTTGATGACTCAGGCCAATTTTTTGTAGAAACCCCAACCCTTTCTGCGGCTTTAGAAATTTTTGCCGATGGCATCAACACCGGTATTAGCTTGTTTGATTTAATCGGCGCTCAAATAGAAGAGGGTTATGTTGAAATTAAAACCGGGATGGAACTTGCCTATAACAATGTTTTAAGCCTGGCCGATTTAAAAGCTAGCAATATTGATTTAGCATCGTTAAACCCAAGTTGGGGGCAATTAAATTCTTACGACATTAATCTACCGATTGCCTTAACCGGTGTGCTTGAAGGTTTACTGGATAATGGTATCAGTGTAACGGCAAACAGTGCCGGTCTTGGTGCTGCGACATTCTTAGATGCAGCCGGCAATCAAACTGGCTTATCACCGGTTCAATTACTGGCATCTTTGCCTGCCATGCTACAGATCAATGGTTTTGAGAACCTTGCTGACTTTAGAAATATGAGCCTGGCAGATATTTTGGCCGGGATAAAGGATATCCTCAAAAACTGGACGGATCCAACGAATACTTCAAGTCCGTTATTCCAGAAAATTCCAGGCCTCGATAAAAACGTTAACGAAATTCTTGGCGGTACCCTAACCAGTGTTTATGACATTATTGTTGCGGCAGAAAATCTTGCCAAAAATAATACCTTTACTGACCTGGCAGCAGCAGAAGACTGGTTAAATACTGAAATTGCTAACATGCTCGAAGCAGCGCTCGATGCAATTTATGGTCAATCAGGTTTTTATGATTTTGCTGAACCAGACTTCTTCAACTTTAGTTATGAAGATTCGCAATTCTTAGCAGCGTTAAATATGGACATGCTGTTTTCTGACTCACTTGGCTTTGATTTAGACCTGGCAGCCTACCTAGATGAGTTAGGTTTAGATAGTTTAGGGCTAAATGTTGACGACCTCTTAAACTTAACCGCCGAAGCGGATCTTGAAGTGACAGCTTTTGCAGGTTTATACCTTGGCGTTGGCGTCGACCTTTCTGCTTGGTCCGAAGCACCGGCATCGGAAATAAGTAAAGCAGATTTTAATCCCAAAAACTTTATGTATGTGGATGGTGGTTCGGGTATTAGTTTAAGTGCCGACTTACTAACAACAACACCTCTTGATGCTGAAGTGTCGATTGACCTTGGTGCATTAAATATCCCCGGTCTTGATTTTTTACTAGATGCATTACCTGCCATTGGTTTCACTATCAACGATGGTAATATCGAACTGGCATTAGAAGCCTTCCTGGGCTTAAAAGAAAAAGCCGACGGTGGTGTTTATTATTTAAATGAACTTAATGCCAGTGCTTTTGGTGCAGATTATTCTGCAACCGGAATCGTTGATTTGCCGATGTTCTTCTTACCTGGAAACCTGGCGATTGGTGGTACCGAAGATGATATCAATGGTGATGGTGTAGGTGATAATAGTCTTTTTGTTGAAGTTAACTTTGATGAAACCGGTTTCACTTATGAAGTAGCGGCACCTGATTTTGCCAGCACCTTTAGCATAGCTGCATTATTAAATGACCCCGCGACTATTCTTGCGGGTCTTGAATCAATGTTTGATGGCCTCAAGTCGGGTATCAGTGGACGTTTTGATAATTTAATTTTACCGTTACTGGGTGACGCATTAAAAGATGTGCCGAATTTTATTGACGACATACGTGATTCATTATTATCTAAAAAGGTTGATGGTCTTTACACGGCAGGACTAGGCAAAATACTACAAACAGAAGCGCTTAAACCTGCTGATGAACGCCGCTCCACTATCCAGTTAATCCAACAGGCTATATTCGACACACTCGGCCCCGGTGGTTTGAATATCATTAGCGTGCCAGAAATGGTGAAAAATCCATACACCGGTCAAATGGAAAGAGTATTTGAAGCTGATGGAAAAATAAAACTTAAAGAAACAATTGAAAGTGCTGACGATATCCAATTGATACTCGATGGCGGTAATTTGCAATTTAATATTATTATTGCAAATGAAGTTTTTGAAACCAAAACGGTTGGTCTTGATTTTGGTGCATCCTTACCCGGCTTTGATTTAAACAGTGATGCCGGTCTGGCAATTTCTATGGACTATGTATTTGGTCTAGGCTTTGGTTTTGGTGCAGATGGTTTTTATGTCGACACGACTGGTATCTCCGATACGGGGGCTGAGTTTGCATTAGACCTGGATGTTGGTTTAAGCGGCGGTATCGATGCCAATTTATTTTTCTTTGAAGCAGGCTTAAGAGATTATACCGGC
The DNA here is from genome assembly GCA_964504295.1 of uncultured Thioalkalispiraceae bacterium. GTDB lineage: Bacteria > Pseudomonadota > Gammaproteobacteria > UBA6429 > Thiohalophilaceae > SZUA-37. Next base: position 12,115 of record CAZDEC010000021.1, on the reverse strand, counting down.
ACAGACGCGGATGGAAACGTATTTGGCTCGGGTGACGATGATGGTCTAAGTGGTTTTAATGGTTCATTCGATATTGATATCACCGATAGTAGCGCTGATGGTAAGTGGGTTATTCTTGGCTCGGATAAAGATTCAGTCGCTATCGAAGCCACACTCAGTGCCAGTGTGAACCTTGATTTATATGCCAATGCGAGTTTACCTGCCATTGACCTCGGTGCTTTAGGCATAGGTGATTTACAGCTCGAACTGCCTGCAATAGAAACCGTTATTCGATACGACCAGGTGTTAGCTGAGGCAACACTGGGCAGCGATGGAATTCAGTTTGATATTGGTGGCGACCCTGAACTGAAGTTTGAATCGGTTACCATTGATGCTGGCGATTTTATTACCAATGTTCTGGGGCCGTTGCTTGACCCCATCAACACGATTATTGAGCCAATCAAACCGCTTATTGATTTATTAACTGAAGAAATTTCATTTTTGACAACGGTTGGCGCAACCGACATTAACACGATTCAAAAAATGATCGAGGCCATTCCCGATCCTCGCGCTAAAACCATTTCGACCATTATAAAAGCGGTCATCGCACTTTCTGAAATTATTGGTGATCTTGCTGACTTTGCAACTGCCGGTAAAATTAATCTGGGTGATTTTGAAATTGACCTGGCTGGTGGTAGTAGTTCCAGTTCTGCCGGTACTGGTTCAGGATCAGGCAGCACCACGCCTAAAAAGGCTACTGCGAAGCAGACAAAAGAAGATAATAGTCAGCAAACAATAGATGCTAAACAAAAACGCGATAACCTAAAAAACAAAAAGAGCATTAAAGACGCCGGTGATTTCCAGTTAACCTTATTGGAAGACCCATTTAGCGCGGTTGGTTTATTGCTTGGGCAAGATGACGTTACTATCTTTAAATATGTTTTCCCTGATGTGAATTTTAATTTGGACTTTGGTCAGACCGTGCCGGTTTTCCCCGGACTTAATGCCGGCTTGTTTGGTGAATTTTCAGTTAACACTGATATTTCGATAGGCTTTGACAGCCGTGGTCTAGCACAGTTCCTCGATGAAGATTTTGCCGATCCACTTGTTTTATTTAACGGCTTCTTCCTCGAAGATAATTTTGTTAATGGCGTTGATATGCCCGAGCTGACCTTTGGTGCCACCATTGGTGCAAGAGCCTCGGTTGGTATAGGTGGCTTAGTCGAAGCCGGTGTTGAAGGCGGAGTCAGTGGTGAATTAAACTTCGACTTTAACGATGTCATTGATGATGGAAAATTTTATGCCGATGAATTTCTGTCTCGTATTATCGATCCAAAATGTTTGTTTGATATAAATGGTTCGGTGAGTGCCTTCCTTGATGCTTTCTTCTGGGTTGGGGTTGACCTCGGTTTGTTTGGTAAAGCCACATTATATGAATATCGTAAAAGCTTTGTTAACGAAGTGTTGGCAAGCTTTAACTATAGTTGCCCTCCGCCAGAAACATTTGATATTGCCAGTTTAAGTAACGGCAATTTAAATCTGCGTTATCTGGAAAGCAATAATCAAGTTAATACCACAGAAGGTAGAAATTACAGTGTTGAAGTGGTTGACGAAGTTAACCTTGGTGCCTTATGGCAATATGGAGCCGAATTAGCGCCGGATAGTTCACGTGATGATGTAAACGAATTATTATTTAAAGATATTAACGGTCGTGATCTTAGAAATTTAAGCGGGCCACAAGTTATCGTTAAGGCCGGTGGGGTAGTTGAAGTCTTTGATGCTGACCAAGTGAGCTCTATTTCGGGCACGGGTTCGAGCACCAAAGATAGTTTTGTTTTTAGAAGCAATATATTTGACTACATTAATAATATTGACATTAATGCAGCGGGTGGTGATGACACCATTAATCTTATCAATGCTACGGGTAATAAAATCGCCAATATTACCCTGCGCGGTGGTAGTGGTAACGACACCATCTTAGGTTCACAGTATGCCGATACTATTTTTGCCGGCACGGGTAGTGACATTGTTTATGCTAACGATGGTGATGATACGCTTTATGGTGTTGAGCTTAACAGCAATAACAATGGCGCAGCCACGGCCGATAGACTTGTCGGTGGTGCAGGCAACGATACCATTCGCAGTGGTAGTGGTAACGATATTATCTACGGTGATTTTGAAAACCAGGATGATAAAGATAAAAGTTTAAGTAAGAGTGACGGTATCGATACTATTATTGCTGGAGCCGGTAACGACACGGTTATCGCCGGTGGCGGTGCCGACGAAGTTTGGGCAAACAGCGGCAATGATACGATTCTCGGTGGCGACGGTAACGATATCCTTCGCGGCGGTATCGGTAACGATACAATTTATGGCCAGGCAGGTAATGACACAATATATGCTGTCACTGAAAACAGCAGCGCAAATAACGTTGCTACACGCAGCAGCGATTCACTTTTTGGTAATGCCGGTGACGACACGATTTACGGCGCTGATGGTAACGACCTCATTTCTGGTGGCAGTACTTTAAGCATCGGCGATATATTATTTGGTGGCGATGGCAACGATACTTTCGACTGGCAAATTGGTGATGGTATCGACTTGATTAATGGTGGTCGAGTTGGCCAAACCGGAATAAGTAATAGCTTTAACGATAAACTCGTTGCCCAGGGTTATCGGCGTGATGGCAGTGGTAATACTTTAGATGAAGGTAGTCTTGATACCGTTACCTTAAGTGGGCTAGGTGATGACGTTCGTATCGACTGGCAATCTTCATTATCCGATACAACAACGCTTGATTTAATTGGCTTACGTGCTTTAAGTATCGATACCGGCGACGGCGCCGATAAATTACGTTTTAATGACTTAAGAAACACAACCCTGGCCAATGCAAACAATAATGGTACCGTGATACCGGCCGTAACCGTCTCACTTGGCTCAAAACGGTCTATTGTCAGTCAGGAAAAAGATGCACGTGATGAAAATGGTAATTTAACTGGTTCAAAAAGCACCTTTAACACACTCAAAAAACTTGATGACAATCAAAGTGACAGTATCGAAATTTTAGGTGAAGGCGGTGTTGACGAATTTATTTTAACAAGTAAATTACAGCTTGATCCAGAAACCGGCAATAATGCCAAGGTTCTGGATGTGGCGCAAACCGGCGGCGTTACGTTCCGTATACAGGAAGTGAGCTTTAACAAAGACCAGTTGATTATCGATACGGGTGCCGGTGACGATACGATTGATGCTAGCGCTGTGGCTATTGATGTTTTTAACGATCTACGTTTGCTCGGTGGCGCTGGTGATGACCGTCTTATTGGTACAAAATTCTCTGAACTGATTATTGGTGGCAGTGGCGCAGACCGTATTACCGGCGGCACCGGTGTCGATGTTTTCCAGAGTGAAGAATATGCAAGTGATATTACGCGTGAATACGATGCCAGTGGCAAGGTAATTATTGATACCCTGATTGAACAACGTGACGCTAATTTTACTGTCAGTGATACTAAACTGACGATTGCTAATAGTTCACTCAGTGAAAACGAAGATTTAAATAATGTTTTTGAAGCCTTTGAGTTTACCGGCGGCGACAGTGTTAACACCTTTAAGTTAACAAACTGGAGCGGTAATGGTTTTATGAATGGCCTCGATGGCAGCGATGCATACATTGTTAATCTTAGCCAGTCGGCAGAAGGCGCTAATTTTATTAATATTAATGATACCGGCACCGATGGCAAAGATAGCCTGAATTATTTTGGTAGCACCGAAGCCGACCTTATTCAGCTTGATACGGTTTATCAACAAACAAAAGACCCTGAACGTCAATTTAAAAATGATCGTTGGTTAGACTATGGCAGCTATGGCCGTCGTACCGATGGGGCGATTGGTGGCGATGGTTTATTGATTGCTCACTTTGGTGCTGCATTAGCAGGTTATACGGCGAAAGATATCGATGATACCGATGCCCTGTTTGAAATAGGCGTATCAAGCTTGCTTGCAAGTACTAATTTCCAGGTACTTAATTATTCAACGGTAGAAGATGTCACGGTTTATGGTAGCGGCGGTGATGATGTCTTTATCAGTGATGATACTGAAGCAACTTTAAACCTTTATGGTAATGAAGGCGACGACCAGTTTTATATTGGTTCGATACTCGAGGTAGAAGATGTACTGGTTGAAGGCCAGGAAATAACGGTTGCAATCGAAGTGACCCAGGGTACGTCGTATGAAATGAACATCTTCGGTGGCGATGATGACGATTACTTTGAAGTGAGCCATAACGCTGCCGATATTAATCTTTATGGTGATAATGGTGACGATACCTTCTTTATCAAAGCTTTATTAACACTCGATGAAGACGGCAATACTTTTGATTTAGTGGGTAAAGGTACCAACGTCAATGCCGGTAAACTTGACCAAAGCGATAATGATACTCGCGAAGTGGATATCGACTCACTTGTTTATGTTGAAAATGCCAACGTTAATATAGATGGCGGTGCCGGATTTGATTCTGTTGCTGTGGTGGGTACCGCGCTGAGCGATACCTTTTATATATGGGCAGAAGAACTCGCTAATGGTGATGTTGCACAACGTATCTTTGGTGCTGGTATTAAACTGAATCAGTTAATTAATATCGAACGGCTGGTTTTATTAACCGGCGCAGGCGATGACCGTGTGTATATAAACGGTGTGGATCTTGGGCCAAACTCCGATATGGTGGTTAACCTGGGCTCAGGCAGCGATGAAGTGTATATTGGTTCTGACAGCTTTGAATTTTCACTTAACTTCCCTAAACAAAATGCGATTGAATTTTCAACGCTAACCGGCTATGAGCGTGGCCAGAGTTATAATACCTGGGGTCGTACTATTTATGATGTGGCAACGAAAGAATTAATTGTCCCATACACTATTCGTAAACCTGCTACGACAGAGAAAAGATTACTGCCTGAAATGCGTTCGGTGGATTCGATTAAATCACCGCTCACGATTATTGGTGGCCTAGGTAAAGTTGATAAATTAATTATTAACAATGAAAATGGTCCTCAAAGTCTTGAGTTTTCAAATACCATCTTATTGAAAAAACAGATTCAAACAAACGATACGGTTATCAGCTTCCCGACAACGTCGGTGGTTACAAATAGTTTAACCGATTTATTAAATCAATCGGTTGCAGACAATACACCACAGGTAAAAGAAATTCTTTCTGACTTTTTACGTAATCAGGTTCTGTTTGAAGATAAATATCGTGACACTAATTTAATCAAGGATCTGCAAGTGATGCCAGACGGCAGCACACGCGACCTTACTCTGGCAAAAGATATTAGTTATGCCGTATTCCAGGATACTCTTGTGCCAGATCCAACTCCGGATGCACCAGACGCTAAAAAAATATTCACCGCACGAGATCAATTAGCGGCGTTTCTTGCCGGAACCGGTTATAGCGCAAGCTATAAGTCTTACACTGTGCCTGGTTCAGAAGGTCAGGAAATTTATTATGAGTTAACGAGCATTTCAAATATTGCCGGTGAGCAATTGGCCTTTGAAAGCCAGAATAAAACACTTACCATCGATGATCTTCCTCGACGTAATATGATAGGCGTGAGTTTAATAACCGCGTCGGAATCAATCTTTACCATTGGTGCCGGTTATATTGAAAGTGTCGAGCTTGCCGATAAAACGCCAACCGCGTTAAATACCCTTTCGATTGAAAACCAGAGCAACAATATATTCTTTGAAGGCTTTGACGAATTTGATTTAAGTCTGAATATTAATGCCGAAAATACTCTACTAGTCGATAACAGCTTGTTTGATGGCATTATGACCGTAGAAGGCGGCGAACTAAACGACGCCTTTAGCGTTTACGCAAACAATGCGCAAACCTTCCTCAATGGTAATGGTGGCAACGACGACTATAGCATTGGCAATGGTACGGTCGATGCCATTACTGCCGAGCTGTTCTTAATTGGCGGTGCCGGAGATGATTCCGTTGTAGTTAACAGCGAAGCATTAAACACCAATGCCAATGTGTTGCTTGAAAAAACCTATCTCGAAAATAAATATACCCAAACAAAGCTTAATAGAATTAATAGTTTAATTGGTGTGGGTGATACAAACTCGACGGGTATCAGCCTAACTGAAAACGAGTTGATTATTGAAAAATTACGCCAGCTTACCGCCAGTGATATTCAGTTATTAGGCGCTGCCAATTTTGCACAATTCGAACTGAGCGTTAAGTTAGCGGCTCAATCCTATGCGTCAGATTTACGTGTACTGTTTGCCAATGCCGAGGTAACCTTTGAAGATGATATTGCGCGCCTGGTAGAAGACACCGTGAATGCCTATCTGGATGGTGTTGACATTGATGTAACTTTATACCAGACGCTGGTTACACGTCAGTCGTCTCTTGAAGCCTTAGCGATATACCGCGAAAAATTAGAAACATTAGCTGCCAATGTCTTAACCGCAAGCAGTGCCAAAGATAGTGCCGGGGTGAATTTAGATAACAGCCTGATAGCCGAGTACGGTACAAACTACACCAGCATCGCAACCGATATTGATACCTTGCTGGCCGACTACCTCGCCGCGGATACATTGCGTGGTGATTTAAGACAAAACAAAATTGATGGCTTCAATACCGAATTAACGACGTTAATCGATACCTACACGGCTGCATCGCAAGCGGTTTCGGATTTATTAACAGAATTTTCAGCAGAAGGCGCCAGCTTTACTGAAATTATTAATAGCATGCAAACCGTATTAGATGCCTACAATAGCGACAAGCTTGCATTTGATAATCAGATTGGCTCGCTAGGCAGCTATCTTACAACGGCAGTGAGTGATGATATTAATGCTCAGCTAGCACTGTATTTTACGAATACCGATGGCACGGTTAGCGCAAGTTCTATAAAAGATTTAGCTTCGGTTCAAACCGCATTAGCGAATCAACAAACAGGTTTTGAAGACCAGCTGACGATATTGGCTGATGATTACAAAGCCGCCACCGATGCCGCCGCACTTGATACTGCATTGCAAGCGGTTAATGATCAGCTGGCAACATTAGGCAGTAGCCTGACAACTGCGGTAAGTGATGACGTTAAAGCACAACTGGATCTTTACCGTGCAAATACCGATGGTACGATTACAGTCGATTCTGTTATAAATGTAGCTTCGCTTCAAAACGCATTAGCAGCGAAAAAACTGGCTTTCGAAAACAACACCACATCACTGGTAAGTTCCTATAAGTTGTCAAATACCGCGCTTGTAGATTTAGAGCAAACCTATGCAACATCATCTGTTGGCGGCACTAGCTTACAGGAAATTATTATAAATCTTGAAGCGCAGGTCACGACGCTTGAGTCGGATGAATCGACAACGAAGACCGAACTTGATAATCGTTTGAATGAAATTTTTGCCGCGCTCTATACTGTGACTATTGATACGGGCTTTGAAACTGCGTTGGCTGACTATGTTACCGGCACGGTCACAATAACCACGCTACTCGATACCTTGAACAGTGCATATGCGGCACAAGCGGCTGCTTACGATTCTACCTTGGTCGATTTGCTCAACACTTATCAGCAAACATCTGACGCCCTGACCCGCGTAGAATTACTGGTCAGCAAAGATGCGTTAACATTGAACCAGGTTCAGGCCGAATTACAAATGGTATCAATGACCGATACCGAACTTGAACAATGGCTTGAAGATGTGCGAGATAATAAACTTGCAGAGCAACAGGCGCAATCAAATCTGGCAACACAAGATACCTTTATTGTAGAAACCCAAAATGATTTAGTCAGTTATATTAGCACTGAACTCGGTGTTACTAAACAATGGTCAGATTATCAGGCGATAGTGTCACAGGCTAATAAAACGGCTGATGTTATTGTTACCGAATTAATGATTCAAATTGATGCAGACAATGCTACTGAGTTAGCCGAATTAACGGCGCAAGGTTCACGAGATAATTTTGAGAATAATGTATTTGGTCTGGTTTCATCCTATAAGGCTGCGGTCGATTCTCGTAGTGGAATCGTCGAAGAAATAGCGGCTTATGCAACGACTAGCAGCGAAGTTTCGACTCTAGTACAAACAGTGATAGCTGATATAGAAAACATAAAAGCAAGTTTATTATCTAAAAATAATATTGATGTTGACGACTATTTATCTAGTGGTCAGTCATTACGGGACTATTTAGGTAATGACAATATTGGCGGCGTCAATAGTGCGGTTGAGTCGGTTGCCAATTTAATTCGCCCATGGCTTAAAACCATCATGGATGGAATAGAAAAACTTGATTATGAAAACCAGCTACTAAGGCTGGCTGAAAATTATAAGCTTGCCGTTGGCGTAGATGCTAGCGATACTGCTTTACAGGCGATAAAAGATCACCTAGCTATTTTAAACTTGTCTGTTACCGAGCAGGATGACTTGCTTGCACAGTTAGAGCTTTATCGAGCCGATACACTTGGCAATGTGAGCCAGGCATCTTTGTTGTCTATTGTTCAATCGGCAATAAATAATTCCGGTTTTAGTGTGATGGATATTGCCAGTTTAAATACCGCAATACAGGACTTTAGTGATTTTGTTAATAATATCGACGCTACGATAAGCGCTGAACATGACATTATTAAATCCTTTGCCCTGGCGTTAATGCCTGCTTTGGACTTACAAAGCATTCAGAATAATCTGAATGATATGCAAGCCGTACTAAGCTATCAGGATAATAATGCCGCGGTCTTTGATATTGCCGATAAAGTCAACAACACGAGCAGTTTTTCTGAAGTACAAGCCTTGTATATCGATACCGTTCCAGGTGACCGCGATAAATTACTGAATTTAATTGTTGCCTACAAAGATGCACAAACCCTGGCGAAGTTATTTGGTTTAGCTAAGGCGCAGGAATTATCGACACTACGCGACACACTCGAGTCAATGCAGCGTTTAAATGTTTACGCAAATTTCTTACCGATTTCCGGTACGCTGGATATTCAAACTATTTTTAATGACTATAATGCCAACCTTAAGGCCTATGATGATATTGCAAATGATCCATCGAGATTAGATGCAATTAAAACCAAAGCAAAAGCTGATGCCTTGCTGGCATCGCTGCAAAAAGACAAGATCGAAGTTGATCTGGTTATTCAGGATAATCGCGCTTTTGAAGTTTATTATTCAAAACTGACTTCTTATTATTACTGGTTTAGATATTGGGTTAAATATTTACTGGCCGACAGTAAAGCCGTTACTGATGGTGCACGTACACAACAGGCTAAACTGAATTCAGAAATCATTACTCAACGGGCTGCTCGAGATACAGCGGCGGATTTATTAAAAACAACCGATGATTCACTAGAAGCAATCAATAAAGATCTTGTCGATCAGTATCAAATTATAAAGGCCCTGGGGCCGGTTATTCTCGATGTGCTTTCTGCTACTCGTAGCGGTAACGAGCTTAAAGACTTACTGGATGCCGACAGCAGTTTAATTGCCACAATACAGTCTTATAGTAACGAGTATGCGGTGGTGCAGGAACGTGGTGATAACGTCAATGACGATCCCACTTTTGAAGGTCAAGGTTTTAGTACCGTCACCAGTCGTGTTAATTCAGTTAATTACGATACAAGTCTTTTAGCGCTTACCGGCCTGAACAGCAAAGGCATTTATTCAGATTACGATAGTATCGAGCAATTCACGCTGAACACCGGTGTGGGTGACGATATAGTTGATGTATACGACAGTCTTGGCCAGGCCAACAGCATTGTACAAATTAATAGCGGCGATGGCGATGATAGTATTCGTGTTGGCAGTGAGCTTAATACGGTTGATGGTGTAGTGGCTAGCGTATTAATTGATGCAGGTAAAGGTAGTAATGCCCTGGCGATTGATGACTCCGATGATCAAACCGATAATGGCGATACCGTCTTACAGCAATATGCAGACGATGGTTACCTATTATTAACGGGTATGGCCGACGGCAATATTTTATATAAAGCAGAGCAGGGCGATTTTTCCAAAGGTTTAAGTATTGCTACATCTGAGGGTGATGATGATGTGACGATTGCAGCGTTATTCGGCAGTGACCTTACCGAAGTCTTTGGCTCTGAAGGTGACGATGTTATTCGAGTGATTGACTTCCTTGTCGACCCCGCTGCGCGTTTAACCCTTTACGGTGATGAAGGTAATGATTTAATCGATGCAACATTATCTCCTTTAGCCGTGACCGTTTATGGTCGAGATGATAATGACACAATATTAGGCAGCCGATTTGATGACCTGCTTTATGGTGATGGCGGCAACGATACTATAAATGGTAATGATGGCAACGATACACTTTATGGTGGTAGCGGTAATGACGACTTAACCGGTAACGATGGTGACGATAGCCTTTATGGAGAAGCTGGCAACGATGCCTTAATTGGTAGTGCGGGCAAAGATAGCCTCTTCGGTGGCGCAGGTGATGATGTATTACTCGGCGATTACGGCCTTATTGAAAGAAATAATGGACAATTTATTTCGGCACAGGTGGTGCGTGAAACCGAAGGTGATGATGACCAGTTGTTTGGTGGCGATGGAGACGATTTATTAATCGGTGGTGTCGGCGAAGATACTCTCTTCGGCAATGCCGGCAGCGATGTGATGTTTGGTGATTCAGGCAGAATGTACTTTTTACCGACTGGCCAGCAAGTATTTGAGTCTGACTTCCTTTTCAGCGGTGCAGACGATTTTCTTAATGGTGGTAGTGAATCTGACTATATGTTCGGTGGTTTTGGTAACGATACCTTTGTTGGTAGCCTGGCCGATGATGCTATATTCGGTGAATACGGACGGGTAACTTTAACGAATAAGGTGGGTGAATTTGTATTGCGCTTAGGCCAGGGCAATCTGGATGTGATTACCAGTACCATGTTCGGCCTGTATTTACCGCAGGCACTCAGTGCGCAGGTATTTAATGTTGGTGGCCTACTGTCGGGTATTGGCGGTATCATTCCAACCTTGTTTGGTGGCAATATTGCAAGTGCCAATGCTGCGCCAGCATCGCATGATGATACTCAGAGTGCGTCAGCTACAGATACCTTTGCTGATATTCTCGTTCAAGATCCACCTGCTGCGCCGCCTGTAGCTACTACGCCGGTAGAGCCTCCTGTTGACGACTCTCTAGTTCAGGATATTCCTGTTGATGTTTTACCTGTGCAACCACCACAAAATTCGACTGAAAATGATTGTACAGTTGAAAAAGGCAAGCGCTTAAATGTGGGGGATGTCTGGTCGAAACTTTGGGCAGAAGAGGGCTATGATAAATTTGTCGATAATATTGATGAGTTAATTGATGTTATTCGTGGTAAAGAGATAACTTTGCCAGATGTCAAAAAATGTGTCGAGCCACAATTTAAATCAGATATGCAGAATAACGATAAGTTACTCGGTGCAGTCGCAGCAGGTATGTTAGGTTGGCAAGTATCGAAATCGAACAGTAAAAAGCCAGAAGAAGACAAAGACATTTCATTGTTTGCAATGCTACGTGAGAAGAGTAAAAAGAGTCGCTTTATTCGTTGGAATTAGCACGCTACTGCCACTATACTGAGCTCATTACAAAATAACGTTATAAGAAATACTTAAACTATTTAAAGGAGTTCATGTGAGCGATAAAAAAGCAACGGCAGCAGCCAAAGGTACAACACCAACGGTTATCTGGGACGATTCAAAAATGAATTCAAGTTATGCTAATGTGTGTAACGTGGCAAGCACCCGTGAAGAAGTTACCTTATTATTCGGTACCAATCAAACATGGCACACCGGGCAAAAAGAAGTAAAAGTTGTGCTTACCGACCGTATTATTGTCAGCCCATATGCCGCTAAACGTATGTTAGGCTTATTACAAAATGTTATGGATGAATATGAATCCCGCTTTGGTTCTTTGTCACCTGATACTGATAAGTAAATCGCTGCCCTATAAATAATGATATTAATATTGTCATTCCCGTGCAGAGCCTTCGCTAGGGGCAGGCTCTGCGCGGGAATGACAAGTTTACAGTGTAGATAAATCAGAACGATACCCTCCGTGGTTATTAGATTACCTTTCACTGCTGTCCCGTTAACTTATGAATAAGATGTTTTTATGAGGCCTATTTAA
>CAZDEC010000020.1:33197-52416 GCA_964504295.1 uncultured Thioalkalispiraceae bacterium | reverse complement strand
AAAAACAACCGGCACAAAAACAACCGGCACAAAAACAGCCAATACAAAAGGCCGAGCAGTTACCATTATGGGTGACGAAAAAATGCACTATGCTGTTTTACGAAAAGTACTAGCAACCTGTAGGCAGGCAAATTACACAAGGATTTCATTTGCGGCCATACAAAAATCAAAGAAGGTGCGCAGTTGATTAAGTTCCGATACGTAAAGTGCTTATGCCAATTAGAGTGCTTAAACCGGTTAGCAGGGATGGTATTCTAATGTCTGCTATAACTGCATATAATCATTTATCTTTAAGCTGGACACCGCAAAGTAAAAAAGATCATCGCTTTAATCTTTTTGCGGTAGTTGTTTTATCCACTACGCTGTTTATTGGTTTAATCCTTTCATCTGTCGAACTACCTCCCCAGGTTAGAAGCACGCAAACAATCGTACCGGAGCGTATTGCCAAATTTTTAACTGATAATAAGAAGCCTAAAAAGGTTAAACCCATACAGAAACCCTTACCCAAACCTAAACTAAAATTACGGGTAAAAAAGAAAGCCCCTGAGAAAGCCAAAAAAAATAAACCCTTAACAAAGGCAATGAAAAAAGCGCGTAAAAAAGCCGCAACCAGTGGCTTACTGGCGTTAAACAGTGAACTTGCTGATTTAATGGATACGTCCCTTATTAGAACGATGCTTTCTGGCCGAACGTCAAAAGGGCGCACCAGGGCAGCAGCGTTAAATAAAGATGTTTTAACTAAAGGTGCAGGGACGGGCAGTGGTGGCGTGGGTAAGCAAACACAGTATTTAGCAACGTCGAATACAAAATTATCTCAAAAAGAATTAAAAAACTTTCGTGCATCGTTATTAGCAAAAAACACCGTGCAAAAACCTAATCGAGGCTCGTTTTCAAAGGCCAGTATCAGGTTAGAAGAACAAGTCACGATTATCTTTGACCAAAATAAAAGCAAACTCTATTCATTGTATAATCGAGCACGCAGAAAGAACCCCAGTTTAAAAGGTAAGCTTATCCTTGAAATAACAATAAACCCTTCAGGCATGGTTGAGCGCGTTCGAATTGTGGTGAGTGAGCTGAATGATGCTGCATTAGAAAAGCGTATAGTTATGCGTGTTAAACAGTTTAACTTTGGGCCAAGTGGTAAAGAAAAAATAACCGTTACTTTCCCGATTGAATTTATACCGTCTTAAAAGCTATTTGTTTAACGTTCTCGTCATTCCCGCATGGGGTTAGCGGGAAACCATGTATTTTAAACCTGGATTCCCGTTAAAATCACACGGGAATGACGACATCTAAATTATTCAATATGTCTATAACATATTGAATATAGTTGATTTATTCTTACATTAACTAAATTCTCAAGAAGTCCTATATACCGCCGCTAAATTGTACATAATTTCACCATTATGTTCGGTTAGCAGCAATGAATTTCTACTCCTTTATATATAGGCTTAAAAACAAACAAGGACGTTGCTTAGTAACAATAATTTTCAGTTTCTTAATGCTGCATAATTCTGCCAGTTTTGCTGCTCCAGAATTCGACATCGGCCTTATGGCCTACTCGTCGAAGTATCAGCAACAAACAATAAAGCCGATAGAGACTAAAAATGAGTACTCAGAAAGATCACGCATTTCAATTAAGTTATATAACATTTTAACAGCACACTATAAGCCTCAGCCAAACGATCCAGATTATATTCAATCTGATTTAAAAGAAATGGCCGAATATTACAGTCAGTTCCCTAACGTTGTTGCTTTGTTTACAAGCTTAAAAGAAAAAGACTGGTCGCTAAGTTATAACGAAAATACCTGGTCGACTGTAGCATCAGGAAGTGCTTTAAATGTTGAGAGCGCCAATATTAAATTTAATACCCGTTCTGCTGCAAAGTTAAAGTTCCACAATAGCTGCAAACAAAACTTTGTTTGTATTGCTTCACCTGCCGATGCACTGTTACATGAATTGCTGCATGCTTATAGTATGTTGGTTAACACGCAAGAGTTTATAAAGCAGGGTGGTATGAATCGCTTTCGTTACCCCTATAAACATGAATACGCGGTTATAAAAACAGAAAATGCCTTATATGCCAGCATGAGCAAGGTTGATGGTATTAAGCGACCTCAGCGCAATGAGCATTCAGGTAAAAAAATAATTGCGCATTGTGTTACGTGTATTAAATAAATGTTAAAAAGAAATTTATAAGGCTCGGTAATTCTATTGGCTGATTTATTATTGATATTTAATTTCCCTTCTATTTTACCTGGTTTCTCTATTTAAAGATAAAACATCACTGCTGTCCGGTTAATACTTGATATATTAAGTAAAACAAAAAATAACTAACAAACAATGGTCATTGTGAACGATGGCGCGGCAGTTTTCTTTATGTGAGGCTAAAATATAGCAAGATAGCCGCGATATCGCTCGCAATGACAAGCTTAAATTTCCATGTCGCAAAATAAAATATTTACTTATACCGATTAAAATCACGAAACGAATGCTATAGTCGAATGTTAACGGAACAGCAGCGATAAAGAATTATTAAAAATCGAATATAAACAGGGTATGTTGACATCCCGTGAATATGGGATATCAACGTCGTACATGCTCGTATAGGATCAATATTATATACTTTTACTGTATATTTTAAGGTTTATTGATGCACACAAATATGATTAGAACTCCCGCTATAGTGATTACAATTGCAGCTCTTATATTTATGTTTATGAATGGCGCCGTTTCTGCAGCGAGTAAAGTTTATTCCATTGATGGTGCTAAGCTTATTAAGTGGGCTATGAAGAATGGATATAAATCACAATCTAAAAAAATGAATAGTTATTCAATATGCCATATCGAAAAAAATATTTTAAAAATAAGACGTCATTCAGGTTTAGATACAAAAAATAAATTTCGACCGGAGTGTTTATTTACACTGTTTAAAAATAGCTATTTAGTGAAAGGATGGAAAGTACAAGCTATTCTGGTTGTTTCGAATGGCTTAGGAAAATGGAAATATGGGATTAACCCTAAGGGGAAAACATCTCTGCATATGGTGATTCATGCTAGCTATAATAAGGCTGGTGGAGCAACAAGCCATAATATAAAAGTTTCAAAAGTAATACTTATCGGGCCATCAAAGTCGCAATCCTGGAATGAGGCTTTTCTTTCTCATCGCTAGATGCTGTCGTAGCAAGCTAAATTCCCCTTTGTTAATCACCACTATTTTACTCTGGTACTCATATTTTGAACTGAATAAACTTTAATCAATCTGAGTATTTTGGTAAAATAATGACCAGATGTCATTATTGTTAGTTAGTATTGATACAAGCTAAGACGATAAAAATAAACGTTATCTTTATTAACAGTAATCATGTCTATGTTTTCATTGCAAAGCACCCCCCCCTAAAGCCGCTTGGTTAATATTACCATCGGTTATTAACAATGTAACATGCTGATTTTTATAGATTATCCATTTGTACTAATACTTTAGTATTAGTGTGTTTGCATGTTCAAAAGGTTCTAATAACTACTTGGAATATTTTTGAATATATTCAATTTTAAGGGTTTTATTCATGAAAATTATTGTCGCCGATGATCACGCACTCATACGTGAGGGCCTGGAACGAACATTAAGATTATTTGAACCTGATGTAGACGTTATTCATGCTGAAGATAGCACAAGTGTTATAGATAAACTTGAAGCTAATACGGCAATTGATATTGTTTTACTGGACTTGTGTATGCCCGGTGCTAACGGTTTCGAATTATTAACAACGGTTTGTGATCGTTATACAAATATTCCGGTAGTTGTTATATCGAGTGCAGATGAACCTAGAAATATGCGAAAGGCCATAGACTGTGGTGCATCTGGTTTTATTCCTAAATCGGCTTCTACTGAATTAATGATTAGTATTTTTAAATTAGTATTGAGTGGTGGTGTTTATATTCCCCCCGATATGTTGAAACAAAAAACTAAAAATAATAAAAATACGCTGGATATCCATTCTAATGTTGTTTCATTAATTGATGAAACAATAGAAGCCGCAGGTAATTTAACAAAACGTCAGACGGAAGTTCTTGAGTTGATGGCAAAGGGTATGTCGAACAAGGAAATTGCAAGAGCATTAGTTGTTTCCGAGCATACAATAAAAATTCATGTAACAGCTGTTCTTAAATTATTTAATGCTGAAAATAGAACAGAAGCGGTTGTCATGGCTCATAATGCCGGTATTGTAAATTAATATTTGTCCAAGTGTAGGAGAACTATAGTGTTTTACTTAGACAAAAAGAAAGTCGTTAAAAATACTTTTATAGCTTTATGTTTATTTGGTGTACCTCAGAAATCTATGGCAATAGACAAAACATATTTACCAACCGAGCAGGATTTTTTTACAGATTTTTCGGTAACATCAGCGACACGTTTAGCTCAGTCGCCGCGTGAT
Organism: uncultured Thioalkalispiraceae bacterium; assembly: GCA_964504295.1. Lineage (GTDB taxonomy): Bacteria > Pseudomonadota > Gammaproteobacteria > UBA6429 > Thiohalophilaceae > SZUA-37. The sequence continues at coordinate 47,979 of CAZDEC010000020.1, read as the reverse complement.
TTACCGGTATCGGTAACTATCATAACGCGAGAAATGATTGAAGCATCAAGCGCAACAGAAATTCCGGATTTAATCAGGCTGGTGCCGGGTTTTAGAGTAAGTATGCTCGATGGTGGCTTTTATAATGTCTTTGGTCATGGCAGCGCTAACGAATTTGCAAGAAAATTGGAAGTGTTGGTGGACGGGTTACCGGTTCAGTCACCTGTTGTTAATTTTGTTGACTGGTTGGCAATACCCGTTGAGTTGAGTGATGTTGAATACATTGAAGTGATGCGGGGTACCAGTACCGCAGTGTATGGAAGCAACGCATTTGATGGTGTTATAAATATTGTCACCCGAAAACCTTTTGAAGACGAGGGCAGTAAGGTATTAGTATCCTATGGTGACCCTGATTATAAAAAACTACAGTACAGCTATAACTTTTTGTCTGACAATGGTAGTCATAAATTAACCGTGGTAGAAAAATCTAACACAGGTTTCGGCGGGCGAAACGATAACAGTCAAAATGTTAAATTTCGGTATAACGCGAATTTAAATCCAAGCGTAAAGGATGAAGTTGATATTCTTTTTAGTTTGAATACGGGGTATAAGGGCGATGAAGATAATAAAAATAGAATACGTCAACGTGATATGGACAGTAACACGCAATATGTAAAATGGAAACATCAAACAGATGAAAATGATTTTATTACCGTCAAGCTGTACCATTATTATCTTAAGTATGATGACTCGTATAGCCTGGGGTTAATTTCAGGTTTATATAACATAGCTCCATCGCGAGTTCCAATATTTTTTGGTGGACGTCAGGACCAGGAAATTTTATATGGTAGATTTGCAGCAAAGTCTAATAGATATGGTCTGGATGTACAAAAAACACTTCAATATAACGACCTTCGTTTTGTTGTGGGTGGAGCTTTAATATATGACGAAACCACCAGTGCCTATTTGTTTGGTGATAACGGGGGGGTTATGGGGGTAAACAGGCAACTTTTTAGTAATCTTGAGTGGCGCATACAGGATGCTCTGGTATTAAATACAGGTTTGCTGGCAGAGAAAATAGAAAACCATAATGTGAATTACTCCAAACGATTGTCATTAAATTACCATTATAATAATAAAAATACCTTTAGAATTGGAATGGCTGAATCTTATCGCAGTCGGTCAGTATATTCTGCCGGGTTAAGATTAGTCGCACGTTATGAAACGGATTCAGCCATATTTGGTACCGTATTAGATAATCAGGGTTATTCTACTCCCGAAAAAATCACAACCATTGATATCGCTCATCTTGTAAAAATTCCCAACAGTAATTTTTCATTTGACTGGCGAATATTTAAAGATCGTTATGATGATTATAGAGTGGTTGTTAATGACCCGGATTATCCTGAGGATGCACGAACTGGAGCAGCTGTTAGTTTAAATGGTGGCGCTTATTCTGTAAAAGGTATTGAGTTACAGTTTAATTATAAATACGGAGACAGCTGGCTACTTACGGGGCAGCTTACAAAAACAAAGTCTGAAGGTTTAATTGCAAATAATTTAAATTCCACAACATTTCTTGATTACAGCGATGCTATGCCGGAAACAAGTTATGGTTTTATGTTTAGTAAACGACTGTATAAAAAAATAAACCTTGGTCTTACGTACACAATGCTTGATAACAGTAATTGGAGGACTACGGATGCTGAAGTACCTGCTTACAAGCGTTTTGATATTAATTTAAGTAATGAATTTAGAATAGGTAAGACAGATATCCGTTTTGAGATAATCGGGCAAAACCTTTTAGATGATTACTCTGAATATCGAAATAGTTACATTTTCGATAAACGTTTTATATTCAGGTTCTCGTTAATATATTAATATTGAACGGTATATGCCAACAAAAATAAAATTTATATTTATTTCTGTATGGGTGCTGACATGTGTTTGCAGTCCAGAAATATCATTTGCGGATGGTAATAAAAATAATAACATAATAATTATCTTCAAGCAGGGTTATTCGCTACACGAAGAGGCTGTTTTCGAAATAATAAATAAAGTAAAAGTCACTGCAGAAGTTAATGCAAATTTCAGCTATGTATATAGTGACGATTTAACAGAAGTAGACTTACTGAAAAATAAAAACATCGATTTAGCTATTAGTATCGGAGTGGATCCAGCTAAGGCAATACTCGCTTCGAAGCCTGACTACCCGGTGCTCTATACATTAATTCCAAAACAAACGTTAGATGCTTTGTTTGTAAAGTATCAGACCGACGTAACTAAAATGAATGTTATTTATCTAACGCAATCATTGTCACGGAAGTTGCTTCTTTCAAAAATAATTTTAAACAAACCAGGGCGAGTAGGCGTTACCCTCAGTAGTCGCCAAAGTGTTTTTAATGATGAGTTGTTACGCCAGGCTAAAAAACTAAAAATTGAGTTAAAGGTAAAGTATGCAGTAAATTATAAAAAACCAGTAGCAGCGATGAAGGCTGCACTTTCAGAATCAGATATTTATCTTGTGCTCTATGACTCTGGAATTTTAAACAAACACACTGCTAAGTGGTTGCTATATATGGCCTATAAAAAAAGTAAGCCGGTTATAGGGTTTTCTTCAGGTTACACAAGGGCTGGCGCAGTTGTATCTTTATTCTCCACCCCGTCACAAATTGGCAGGCAAACTGCCGATTGGTTAATAAATTATTTATCCAATAAAAACATAAAAAAAATACAGTTCCCAATATATTTTACCGTGTCTGTTAATAAAAGAATTCAAAGAATACTGCGACTAAAAGATCTTGATTCAGATGAAATTAATTATTTAATACAGGAAATGGAAGGCGGTACTTCTGATGATTAGAATAAATGACTGGGGGATTTACTCCAGATTAATATTTACAGCAATTGTACCAATGGTTATTTTCTCCATATTTTTCGGTGTGTATATTAATAATGAAAGGAATCAGGATTTGTTGCGCGAACTCACTGAGCGTGGCCACTTAATAGCAGCTAACCTGTCAACTGCGAGTGAATTTGCTGTTGCAACGAGGAATATCGAGCAACTCAGAATTCTGGTTGATTCTGCAATGAATCACAAAGATGTTATTGGTGTAAGAGTTATTGATGAAACCGGAAAGAAACTATTTAAACGAGGTAGCTATGATAGCACGAGAAATGGTCAGATAAGTCAATACTTATCTGATATTGTTTCAACAGCAATCAATAATGAAGACTCTGTCATCTTGGGGGTAGAGAATATACGGACAGATGATGCGAAGTTGTTAATTGGCACCATTGAAGTTTATATATCAGACGAATCCTATTTATTTAGGCAAAAATCAATACTTATTAAAACAATTGTAATAATACTTTTGGGCGTTATTCTTAGCTTAGTGCTTGCAATGATAATAGGATATACATTAGTTAGGCCTGTTCGAGATGTTATTGATGTGGTTAGCTCAGTGACACATGGTGATTTAACTAAAAGAATTGAAAATATTTACGGTGGCGAATTGGGTATGCTGCAATCAGGTATAAATGAGATGTCAGACACGATAGCAAAATCACAATTAATGATGGAACGTGAAGTTTATGAGGCAACATCAAAACTCGAACAAACAGTTGTTGAATTAAAAGATAAAAATATAGAGCTTAATTCTGCACGTAGTGAAGCCATGTTGGCTAAGGATGCAAAATCTGAGTTCCTTGCAAATATGAGTCATGAGATAAGAACGCCTTTAAATGCAATTATTGGCTTTTCTAAACAGCTTGGAAAAACAAATCTAAGTTACATTCAATTTGATTATTCTAAAACAATCAATAGTGCTGCACACCAGCTGCTAACGGTTATTGATGATATTCTAAACTTCTCAAAACTGGAGTCGGGTAAGCTGATAATTAATTCAAATGAATTCAAACTGAGAGATTGTTTTGAGAATGTAGTGTCAATGTTAAGTCATGCGTCAACAGAAAAAGAGATAGAACTTGTGTTATTAATTGATTCCGACCTCCCTGATATTGTTACTGGTGATGCGGGTCGTTTAACACAGGTTCTTGTTAATCTGGTAAATAATGCTATTAAATTTACATCGTATGGTTCAGTTGTTGTTCATGTGAGTGTTTCTGAATTTGAAAATATTGTAGAAGTATCCGTTACAGATACGGGCTGTGGAATAAGTTTAAAGGCGCAAGAAAATTTGTTTTCACCTTTTTATCAGGAAAACAAAAAAAACAGCAAGCACTATAGTGGAACAGGTCTTGGTCTTGTTATTTCTCAAAGGCTTATTAGTATGATGGGTGGGAAGCTTTCATTCAAATCGAAAGAAGGGTTGGGAAGTGAGTTTTATTTTAGTTTGCCATTAAAGTTTGTAGGAAAGAATGACATTCAAATTATAAACCGTCATGATAATGTATATGTTTTAGATAGTAATAGCTATTCAAGAAGAGCCATACGAAATAATCTACTTCATATAGGGTTAAATGTTTTTACTGCAGATCGTGATGATAGATTAATAGAAATACTAAAAAGTCGTATAGATTGTTCTTCTGAAATGAGTGTTGTTGTATCTTTGCCGCCGGCATACAAAACACAGGAGTTTTTTAATAATGTCTATAAAGATATCCGTAAATATCATGATGGTCTAATACTATTATTTGTATCAAATATGGATAGCACTACAATTCATTATGATAAAAATATAAAAATAATTGATAAGCCTGTTCGTTTATCAGCTCTTAGATCTATTTATGTTGGCTCTTCCTGTGCTGACAGGTATGTTGAAATAAAGTATACCGATACTGATTTTAATGGTTATAATATTCTGTTAGCTGAAGATAATGAGTTTAATAAAAAATATATTAATGCGTTATTGATTGATGTTGGCTTTACAGTGGATTGTGTAAACAATGGTAATCAGGCAATTAATGCCTGCAAACAAAAAACATTTGACATTATTTTGATGGATCTTCATATGCCTGAACTTAGCGGTATGGATGCAACACAAATAATCAGGACAATGGATGAGAATTTAAGCACTATTCCAATAATTGCGATTACCGCAGATGTTTTTGCAAATGACAATAAACAACTTAATAAACAAGGGTTCACTGACTGCATTTTCAAACCAATAGAGGAAGATAAATTGGTTATGAAGTTACAAAAATATTTGAAGCAGAATGATGAATCAAACATAAATAGTAACAATCAACAATTCGACAGTCCTATAGTTCCAATACAAGCTGAAATAGTCCCAAATGAAATGCTCGATAGGTTATTTGCTGATTTATCTACTCAGTATTCAGATTTATATGAATTATTAAATAGGGAAGATATTGATGCTGCAAGGGAAAAAGTCCATACCATCACAGGATTAGTTTGTTATTTCAAAATTGAAGACTTAACAGGGCTAATAAATGAATTACAGAGCGAAATTAAACAAGGACAGCTAAAAAATGCAATCAATTTGCTCCTTCAACTCATTGAAATAACAGGACAAATTTCAGGTTCATCGGGAAATAACCAAATGTAGTATTTAACCTACAACGCAGGTATTAGTCGTGAAATAGATAACCCAAAGGTATTAGCTGATCAGTGTAATACCTAAATCCCTCATTATTAATTACACTTTAGTCAGGTTAAGGGTAAATAACGTGGGAGAAAGAAATGGATATAACAATTGAAAATAAAACAAGATACGAAAAAGAAATTTACAAAAAATATATTGATAAAATGGAAGGTTTTTATGTAGATGGAACTATGCCGGATGTGCTTGTATTCGACTTTCGTGATAACGATAAAAATACAAAAAATATAGTGCGAGAATTACACAATATAAAGCATGAAGTAATCAAGGTATCTAAATTAATTAATAATAAAAATAACCTCGATGCAAATATACAAGAAAACCCATATCTCACTAATAGAGAGACAGATGTTCTAAAATTGATAGCAAAGGGTTTATCTTATAATGAAATAGCGAAACTGTTAATTTTGTCGGCTCATACCGTAACCACCCATATAAAAAATATATATCGTAAACTATCTGTTCATTCTCGTGGCGAAGCAACTTTTGAAGCAATACAGTTAGGAATAATTTCAGCGTAATATTAGTTTGTTTAAAAGAATATCGGTACTGCAGATACTAGTAATTTATCTATTTCCTTGCCATCTACTTGGCTCCTCAACCCTGTTTTGGATGAAACGGGGTTTTTTTTACTCTGGAGAATTTGTTAATTCATATCACTGCTGTTGGGTTAACTTGAATATAATGATATTGAAATGTAAGTTATATCGGTGTTTATGATAATCTTATTACAGATTAAAAATAAATGGGACAGCAGTGAAATAATGTAGAAAAAATCCCTAGTTTATGGGATGTGTGAAAATAAACAACCTTGTTATATTCAACCTAATTCAAATTATTGTTTGATTGAGTAAAGATATGACAAATAAAAAAAGAAAAGCACTTCCCTTTGCATTAATTCAGATTGCCACTTTGATTGTCAGTGTGATTTATTCTGGATCGGCTTTTTCTATAATTGTTACAGACACTAATTTAAAAGGTAATGGGTGGTTATCTGAGAAGGATGAAATATCAATAGTCATTAACAGGGAAAATGGCCGTTCTGAAACGGAACTTAAATTTGTTTTAGGCAAGAATGATATATCAGCACTTTTCAAACAAAAAGAGACTAATCTTTTTGTATATAGTCCTTCTATTCTTCCATTGCCTCGTGGAATATCAAGTTTAAAGGTTTATGAAGTTCAAGAAGATGATAGTTGGAAGGAAATTGCCGAATACCCCGTTCAGGTTAAAACATTATTCGGCTTTAAGGAATCTGAGGTAACGTCATCGGTCAATGTAAATATAAAATCTGAAATTGACAGTGGGTTTAAAGGTGATGCCATTGCGCCGCCTACTGACCAGCTAAAGCAAACTTCAATGACAACGAATATATCTTATAACTCAAATTCAACAGTTGATAATTTTAATCTGAGAACAAACTTTAATCTTATAGGTGTGTCAAAGTACGAAGAGGCATTGCAGTTTAGTGAAAAGGGCTATGATGCCAATAAGCTTGATTTAAGTGATTATCTAATTGAGATGAATAATGGAAAGAATAATATATCAATTGGTCATATTAACTTTGGGCAAAACCGCTATTTAATAAATGGCTTTGGAAGCCGAGGGATTAGTTATAAGGGGAGTTATGGTGATGATAGCCCGCTTGATTTTTCTTTTGCTAAAATGAATGGCAGGAATATTGTTGGGTATTCTAATATTACAGGTCTAAATGGGGCATCAAATAATAGTGTTGTGGCTGCAACAATCGGTTACGAATTTATTACAAGTCGACCAGGTGGAGTAAGAGCAGAGTTTTCTTACCTCGATGCGTCAATACTTGCCGCAAACAACTTTGATACAGGTGAAATTGTTGATGCAGAGAAAAGTTCCGGTTATGGCATGAAGTTAACCGGTATAAATGAAGCAGGTACATTTAGAGGCGAAATGACATATGCATTAAGTAAATACACAAACCCAAGTGATCCTTTATTATTTCAGGGTGATAATATTGTTGAAGTCGCTGAACAAACAGATAGTGCACGTTATGCAGAATTTTCATACGAAATTTTTCGTAGCCAGCCAGATGAATCAGGTAATAGCTATGGCGTTACTCTATCTGCAAGCCATGAAAGAGTTGATCCCTTATATAAAAGTCTGGCTGCATTTGCTGGGGCGGATACTCAAACAAATATTACTACGGTTGATATTCAACTGGGTGCAATATCAGTACAGCTAAATGCAAACAATAATGAAGATAATATTGAGGATTTAGAAACAGTATTAAAGACAAAAACGGATACGAAAGGGGCTAATATATCTGTCCCCTTTAAGCAGATATTTTCAGTTAATGGTGAAGAGAATAATTTAATCCCTAATCTTGATATTCAAGCTAATAGCGTTCACCAGTACGGAGCAAATAGACCAACTACGTTCGACCCTGATACGCATATCCCGGATCAATTCAATACAACAAAAACATATAGTTTGAACTGGAATGCCGAAAAATTGAGTGTGTCGTATACGTATGGGGTATCTAATCAGGATAATAGACAGATAGGTCGTTCAAATTCAGACTTTAAGAATGTGAATAAATCCATCAATGTGGGTTACCAATTCACATCAAGCCTTGATATAAATCTCGGTGCAAGTAAAGTAAAAGCAATAGATTATGAAAATGATTTAATAACGTATGATGATAATTATTCATTAGGATTCAACTGGGGTATAACCGAAAAACTCAGGCTTACAACCTCTTACAGTGAAGCTCAAACAAATGATTCACAAATAAATGCAACGCGTAATGATTATTCAGGTAATGCTCAGTTAAGCTGGCAATTTGACATGTCAACGACATCTGGTAAGAAAATGCCAGGTCAGTTCTTTATAGGGTACTCTATGCAAAATAATAGAAGTAAAAATAACGTGTTTAATTCACAAACAAATGCACAAAGCTGGACAATTAATACTGGCTTAAATATGAGTTTATTTTAATGAGGCCCGGTATGAACGCTTATATAAAAGGTATATATATACTATTTGGACTAGTTTTTCTGGTGGATTCCTATGCTGTAACCGGTGTTAACCCTTCTGGTGTTAATGTAAGTCATACGGGTTCCAGTACTGTGTTTTTAACCTACCAGAACTTAGGTTCTCTGGAAGTATCTAGTAAAGCATTTTGGTGTGGTGCTGTAACAACTACTGCGGTCACAACAACAAACCCATGTGTTGCCGGGACTTTATTTGGTTATTTACCTAAGAAACTTAATCGCCAGCAAAATAGTACCGCAGGTGCATTTTCAAATCTAACCGATGTTATGAGTATTCCCGCTTCAGTGACAAGACGTGCATTTCAAGCCGCAAGGAATGGTGCGGATTCTGATTTCTTTTATGTTCGAGAATTTGTCAATGGCACAGTTGGTGATGCAGGTGGAGGTGGCTCTACATTTGTTACCGTTACGTGTCGATTGGCTGGTGGCGGAGCACGTTCGCCATTTGCAATACTGAATGTAAAAGTAGGTTTTTTTGATGACCGAGGAGCAAAAGATCCTATCTTTTTAATTGAACGAGGTAAAACGCCTTCAAAGTTTTCTGCAAAGATATTATACAGTGGCTCTGGACGTTTAAAAGGTCGCTGGGAAGTTAAATTACCGAATGATCCAGAGCCGAAAACATCTGATTTACTCACTGAAGCCAGCTTACCCATTGAAAAGCGCGGCCTGCAAAGACGCTACACCGTGCTGGGGTCGTTTGATATATTTTTAAATCCTACTGGTAAAGTGATCTTACCAGGGCCTGAAATAAACAACTTACCAAATAGCATCGATGGATTATACAAAATACTTCTGCGAATTGAAGCAACACGAGATAAAGAAGGTAATTCAAATACCGGTGCAGGTGTTGTTGCAAATGGTGGCGTAGCTGGATTCCCAATGCCAGTTCTACGTTATTATGTTGGCTCACGTAAAGCACTTAAAAATATTCGGGATAAAGTTATCGTAAACGAACTCTATGCAATGCTTCCACAGAATGATGTAATGGTTAATTTAAATGAATCATTAGAATTTAGTTGGGTTGGAGTGAGAGGTGTCAGCCTGTATCTATTAGAAATATTTTCTAATGAAAAACTAGTCGCATCAGCCATATTACAGCCAGGTCAGGAAAATTATATGGCTCCACCACGATATTTAAAAAACAAAGGTAATAAGTTTACGTGGTCAGTGGTAGCACTTGATCAAGATGGTTTTGTTTTGGCGCGAAGTAAAAAACGAAAAATATCTGTTAAGTAATTATTATAAATATACCAAGTTTATGGGATATTTACCCCCCCCTAACTCTATTATATTAATCATATTTGATAATTAAAGGAATCACGTTATGACAATTACGTTAAAAGTGTCTGTGATATTAATAACAATATTTCTATCTAATATAACATTTGCGGATAGACAGACTAGTAATTCAGTTAGTGAATCAATTAGGATTGGCCAAACTAAAACGATCACACTCGAGATGTTTGGTGCTGCAACAGCAAAATATGTAACTGTGACTGGTCGTGGTGTTGTCGCTAATATTGTGAGGAAAACAGGAAATAGAATAACGATACGTTTACGTTCTCTTGCTGGTGCTCAACCAGGCTTGCAAGAAATCAGGGTAGGTCTTCTCGCTGGAGTTCATCGTGTAAAATTGTATGTTTATGGTCTAAACAGAGCGACTATTACTGTTGATCGCTCTACACCAAAAGTAGTTGGTGAATTTGTAAAAGTTAGTGTTGCTATGAATAGAAATCAAGGCATTTTGAAAGTTTCTTCTACTTCAAACTGTTTTATTGCACAAACTAATTCAGCTGCTCCTAACACTTATTTCCAACAAAATACTGCAAAACAAGCAGCACCTAATATACGTGAATTCTGGGTTGCAACCAATGATAACCGTGAGAGAACTAAAAATTGTACTTTTACTTTAAATGAGATTTCACGTACGAATACCGGGCCTAGTAGAAACAGGGTGTTGAACGTAACGTTTAATCAAGATCGAAGATATCCTTTATGGCCAACTGGGCCGAGACAGCCACCAGCTATTAATGCACCTGGAATTACAACAAGGGATAATGTTAGCAGTCGCACAGCTAATCGTTCCGGGAATAGTCCCACGTTAAAGTGGGTGCCTGTACGTTATGCCACTTCATATCTAGTACGATACATACAGTTAAAAAACAATAGAAGGCCGAATGTTAATTGGTCTAAATGGCGAAGACAAAGATCACGATCAGGTTTGACACTTAATAATTTACCCATAGGACGATATAACTGGTGTGTTCAAGCGGTAAATTATCCGCCACGTGGGAGAATGAGAATCTTACCAAGACTTCAATCCGACTGTTCAGCTATTAAATCGTTCATTATTCAACAAAATCGGTAACTATACAGATAGCCCATGAAATTATTTATACATCTGTTTATAACCGTTAGCGGCAGTTAATGTTTTATCACTTAAAGAGGGGCAACTACTATGTCTAAAACTAAAGTACTACTTGCTTTAATACCGTTTTTTATGTTGGCTGGCATATCATCAACAAGCCAGGCAAGACCCTTGCATGTATATAAAGTACCAGGTGCAAGTGTGATAGGTTATGCAAAAAAACAGGGTTATAGATTTAGTGCATCAAATAAGGGAGCACATCCGGACTATCGCTTAACTCTCGGCTGTAAATTTATGGGAGCACACTGGTCTGTCCCAGCTCGAAGTAGCTGTACGATTGGGGGATTTTTACCCGGTCATAGATGCAGAAATGGTGATTTAAATGAGGGCTGGACGGTAAGAAAAATAACACTGTACGGATCATATACCTGGATTGATAAACCCGCTAATAGCAAAAGTATAGCTTTTACTATTATGGCTAATAATGGAGCATCTGTATTAAAGCCCATATTAATGAAATGGGTTGAATTTATAGGGCCACAAGGTCGCCCGAATAAATGGCAGGAAGCATTTAAGGTTTGTGGCTAGGGAAAATATAATTTTAATCTGTAATTTCAAGGTGGAGCATGAAAAAACAAAAATTAACATCCTATAAAGTATTCTCAGTTGTGGTTGTAGGTATATTAATGGGGGGAGTTTCTATTAATTCCAGTATGGCATTGGGATTACAGGGTACTCACAATGTTGATCTAAAAAAAAAATCATTAAACCGCTACCAGTATTCGGTGTTAATAAGGTAACCCTAAAAGAGTTTATTGTTCCATCAATCCTGGCGTGGAATGAAGCTAAAAAAAAGGGTTTTCAGTTTTACCCAGAAGGTGCGACGGGAATTAAAAATGGTGTAAAGGTTTGGGGTGTTAGTTACTACCGTGATAAAAATAATCGACTCCAGCAAGCAGCAAACACCTCTCGATTAACTGGCGGTATTATTATGGAAATGGGAACATTAGTGAATACCGACTTTAGTGATCTGAGTAAATTAGGTTCGATTGATAGTTATGCATTATTTCATTTTTTTGCGGGTAAAAAATTAAGGCCACTTTGGAAAGTTAAAAATATTGTTTTTGGAGGAACCTATAAACTAACCAAAAGACCACGAGGTCGTTCAGCGCATAGTACAGTCAAACTTTCTGTAAAGGGAAATGGATTATTGCCCAATGAGAATAGAGCTTTTGCGAATTTTAAAGAACTTGTTCTAATCGGGCCATCAAATGGGAAGTGGCAAGATGCCTTTAATGTTCGTTGATATTGGTTATTGCCAGTGGTGCTGATAAAGAAGCAACAAAACTATCATGTAGTAAGCATATGCGGTAAACGTAAGTCGGCTGTTGCTTTTGTAGCTGTATTTTTCAGTTATTCAATAAATTAATTTACTTAATCTTGAATCAAGTATTATATTTGTTGCATTGTGATATGCGCTTGTTTGTGGCATGTATAATCCATTGTTAAAATTAATTATAAAAATAAAATCAGGGTAACATTTTGTATAAAAATATATTTTCAATCATTGTTCTATATCTTCTTAATGTTAGTTATGCTGCCGCTGCGCTTGAGGCGAACAAGCAATGTGGCCAAAATACTCAATGCTTAATTGTAGACACTATGTATGTAAATAAAGCTGCAATATTCGTGACTGAACCATTAGGGAATTTGAGTGTATCTTATGAAAATGTAAAAGCAGCATGGTTCGAGCTAACTAAAAATCGAAAATGCAAAGACGTGGCAGATATCGTTGTTGGAGGGACCACTAATGAGGATGGTGCTCCTGATAGCTCTATTCCAGCTACATTTGCAAGCCATTTAGTGGCATCAAAACTCAATAAATTATCACGATGTACCATTGTTGTTAACTACACAATGGATGGTGCTTTCGCTGATAATTACTATGATACATCGGTTGAACTTGGGCGACGGTCTTTGTCGGCTGTTTTGGCGGTGTTAGATTATATTAGAGAATCAAAAGGTTTCACTGATAAAATAAGGGTCTGGGGTTATAGTAAAGGTGCTTCAATTGTTGAGTCTATATGGCGGCAGGAGGCTATGAATAATGACAGAACATTAGTTTCGACTTATCCTAAGAAGCAATATATTGATGCTTGTCACTCTAATAATTGTTACTACTTTGGTTTTGGTTACCCTTATACACGAGAAACAAATAATTCTTACCCTATATCAAGGAAAACAGCATCAACCTGGTTACCTGAAACGGCTGGCTACATGACAAAAGCAAGCAGGGTTTTAAACGAATGGTGGCGTATAACCACATTTTCAAATTTAAATGATCGAGTCTATTTATGTGACTCGATTTATCAATGTTTTATATCAGCAATTGATGCGTGTCATCGAGATTATGTGAACTTTCTTAGTCAGCAAGTTTACTCTGATTTTGATAGATTCTGGAATCGAGAAGAAATAGACTGGACTTATCTAGTAGCAGGTTATAGCTGGCCTTCCATAAGTACGCTGTATTTTGACAGAGCTTGTGATAATTAGATGAATTTGTCTATTTATGTTCCTACAAGTAAATAATGTATAATTAAGTAGTTTATTACTCTGGACTATTTAATATGGCACATAAAACATCGATCCTTTTTGTCTGCATGGGCAACATCTGCCGTTCACCAACAGCTGAGGGTATCTTCCGTCACATGATTCAGGAGAAGGGTTTAACCGATTTGTTTGAGTTAGATTCTGCTGGTACGCATGCTTACCATGTGGGTGCGTCGCCAGACCATCGTGCACAGGATGCAGCGGAATCTCGTGGTGTTGATTTAAGCGATTTAAGAGGCCGTAAAGTAACGATTGATGATTTTGAAAAGTTTGATTTAGTTTTAGCAATGGATAAGGATAATTTGGGGATGTTAAAAGCATTGTGCCCGACTGCCAAGGCTGATCAGTTGAAGTTATTTTTAGAGTTTGCAACGGATTTAAGTTTTGATGAAGTGCCAGACCCTTACTACGGTGGTACAAAAGGATTTGAAAAGGTTTTTGGTATGCTTGAAAATGCTTCTTTGGGTTTGATCGAGTACATTCAAAAAAATAAATAACATCGGCTTATATAAAAGTCTGATTGCCGTGCTCTCCACTCGTAATGACTACATCTTTGTTATTACAAACGTCAATGAAGCAATCTGTTTTGTTTAGTGGTGTTACGTTACAAGATTGCCGCGTCGCTATCGCTTCTCGCAATGACGTGATCTTGTCGTTGCGAGCGATAGCGCGGCAATCTGGTTTTATATTGGAAATACACTCGATCGTTAGTAGATTCCCGCTAACTGCACGCGGGAATGACGCGGGGCATCCATCCCTTGTTGTTATTAGTGTAACAACAACAAGGGTGTCCGTATGTTTAATCGTCAGACGAAGGTTTTGTAAATACCTGGGTAAGTTTTACATTTGCTGCTGGTTTAACGACTGGTTTCGGAGCAGCTTTAGGTGTAACAGGCTTAACTGCCTCTTGCCTTGATGGGGTTAAGTGTGGCGTGGCTTGTTGCTGAACAGGTTTGGTTTCTACCTGGTTTAAGTTTGGTTTAGGCGCAGCCGGTTTGCTCTCTACAGGCTTTGGTGCTTCCTGTTTAGGCGCAGCCGGTTTGTTCGCTACTGGCTTTGGTGCTTCCTGTTTAGGCGCAGCCGGTTTGTTCGCTACTGGCTTTGGTAGTTCCTGTTTAGGCGCAGCCGGTTTGTTCGCTACTGGCTTTGGTACTTCCTGTTTAGGCGCAGCCGGTTTGTTCGCTACTGGCTTTGGTACTTCCTGTTTA
>CAZDEC010000020.1:26922-33097 GCA_964504295.1 uncultured Thioalkalispiraceae bacterium | reverse complement strand
TTCCTGTTTAGGCGCAGCCGGTTTGTTCGCTACTGGCTTTGGTACTTCCTGTTTAGGCGCAGCCGGTTTGCTCTCTACTGGCTTTGGTGCTTCCTGTTTAGGTGCAGCCGGTTTTGATTCTACTGGCTTTGGTGAATCTTGAGTAGACGATACTGGTTTTTCAGTATTGTTTTGCGTACGTGGTTTATTCTCAGTTGTTTCCTGTTTGGCCGGTGCTACTGGCTTAGGCGCTGTTTGTGTCTTGTTTTCGTTCTGCGCAGGTGTTGTTTGTTGCGTTTGTTTGTTGTTACTCGATTCACGCGGTGCATTGTTTTGATTTACATTTTCTTGTTTGTTTTCAGTTACAGTCGTGCTGTTATTCGCTTCTGCTTGCTGATTATTGTCGCGATTATCCGTGCGTCGATTCTGGTTTGAATTACGGCGACGTCTGTTACCGCGTGTATTTCCCGACTGTTTGTTTTGTTGAGATTTTTGTTCGCCAGTTTGTTTGTTTTGCTCAGCTTGTTTGTTTTGTTCTACCTGCTTATTTTGCCCTGTTTGCTTTGCTTGTTGCTGATTCGCTTGCTGTTGGCCAGATTGTTGTTGGCTCTGTTTATTTGGCTTAGCTGATTGTTCCTGTTGTTTATTAGGACGTTGCTGACGCGGGTTATTGCGTTGGTTGTCACGCTTGTTTTGATTGCTGTTGCGGCGTGGATTATTCCGGTTGCGATTCGAATTTCGGTTCTGGTTGTTTGAATGGTTGCGAGCATTGGTTTGTTTTTTCTTTGTTTCGCCGGTACCAAATAACGCGCGCCATATTTTGGTGAAAATACCAATTTGTGGCGTTGTGCTAACAGGCCGTGGTGTCGCAGGGGCAATTTGTTTTATAACGGCTTCTTCAGCAGGTTTGCGTTCTTGCTTTTGAGTTGGTTGAGTGGATGAGTCTTCCTGTTTACTTGCAAGTTCATAACTGGCTTTACCATCGCTTGTATCGTCATCGTTTTCACGAATACGCTCAATGGTATAATGCGGTGTTTCAAGATCTGTATTCGGCACAAGTAAAATATTTATTTTTTGACGTTGCTCAATTTCTGTTAAAATATCCCGTTTTTCATTTAACAGAAAGGTAGCAACTTCGACGGGCATTTGTGTGACAACACGCGCGGTATTATCCTTCATCGCTTCTTCTTCAATAACCCGAAGTATAGATAAAGCTAGTGACTCAACACCACGAATGGTGCCATGGCCTTCACAACGCGGGCAGACTAATTGACTGGACTCGCCTAAAGAAGGACGTAAACGTTGACGTGACATTTCGAGCAAACCAAAGCGTGAAATTTTACCCACCTGAATACGTGCACGATCCAGTTTCATCGCTTCACGAGTTCGGTTTTCAA
Source organism: uncultured Thioalkalispiraceae bacterium (assembly GCA_964504295.1). Lineage (GTDB taxonomy): Bacteria > Pseudomonadota > Gammaproteobacteria > UBA6429 > Thiohalophilaceae > SZUA-37. Next base: position 31,721 of record CAZDEC010000020.1, on the reverse strand, counting down.
CTTCACGTTGATTACGCGCCGGGTTCATATCGATATAATCAATAACCACCAGGCCACCTAAATCACGTAGGCGTAATTGGCGTGCAATTTCATCGGCTGCTTCAAGGTTGGTATGAAAAGCGGTTGCTTCGATGTCTGAACCTTTTGTAGAACGAGACGAATTTATATCGATAGAAATCAATGCTTCGGTATGGTCAATAACAATTGAACCACCAGAAGGCAGGCGCACTTCGCGTTGAAAGGCTGACTCAATTTGAGATTCAATCTGGTAACGAGTAAACAGTGGCACCGGATCAGTATAGAGCTTAATTTTATTCAAATTATGCGGCATTACCTGCTGCATAAATTCTTTGGCTTTGTTGTAGACGGCTTCTTCATCAATAATAATTTCATTGATGTCGTTGCGTAAGTAGTCACGAATAGCACGAGTGATTAAGTTACTTTCCTGATAGATAAGGAAGGGAGCCGTTTTAGTTTTTGATGCTTCGTCGATCGAGGCCCACAGCTTAAGCAGGTAGTCTAAATCCCATTGCAGTTCTTCAATATTTTTGCCCACACCGGCGGTACGAATAATAAGCCCCATATCACGTGGAATATCGAGTTGATTAAGCGCATCACGAATTTCGGTACGTTCGTCACCTTCAATACGGCGAGAAACCCCACCAGCCCTAGGGTTATTGGGCATTAAAACTGAATAGCGTCCAGCAAGACTAATAAAGGTGGTTAAAGCCGCGCCTTTGTTGCCGCGCTCTTCTTTGCCCACCTGAATAACAATTTCCTGGCCTTCGGTGAGGGCTTCTTTAATATTAACCCGGCCATTTATTTCGTAGCCTTGTTTAAAATATTGGCGAGAAATTTCTTTTAACGGTAAAAAACCATGCCGCTCCGAGCCATAATCAACAAAAGCCGCTTCAAGACTGGGTTCAATTCGGGTAATGCGGCCCTTATAAATATTGGCCTTTTTTTGTTCGCGGAGGGTGGTTTCGATGTCTAAATCGTATAAACGTTGACCATCGACAAGGGCGACACGCAGCTCTTCCGGCTGAGTGGCGTTAAACAGCATTCTTTTCATTTGTAAAACCTTTTACTGTCGCACTCAACCAATACTGCGGTGTGACACCTGAATTGTCACTGCTATGCTACAACAATAGCGTGGTAAACAAATGTTACCTGGTGGTTCATATACCGTTAAAGCCCTTGTATATAGGGTTACTAGAACGATACGAGTCTCCAACATTTCTCGGTTATACCCAAATAGGGTAGCCGGTATGGTGGCAGTGCGAATAATTTAATTTAAAGTCTGAATCTAATATTACAGCTTATGTACAACTCTAAGTTCAGACACCTTTTTTTTCACTTGCTAATACAACATGGGAATAAGCAAATGATTTTTAACTTGGCGTATGTCGGAAAATATGAAACAAAATAAATTGTTTGGCCTGGCTACTGCTATGGGCGGGCAGACAGGAAAGGGGAAACACGACATTTCGCTAAAATTGAGTGTAGCAGTGTTATTGATTATCATCAATGACTTATAATCTTGGTATGATACTCGTTTGAGACTCTCCTTTTGCTAATTCTGGTTCAATATGACAAAACCTGATAGCGCATCCACTCCATCGGTGCGATTTATTCAAATAGATGCCGACCAGGCTGGTCAGCGTATCGATAATTTTCTGATGGCACAGCTGAAAGGCGTACCAAGGAGCAAAATCTACCAAATTGTGCGGCGTGGCGAGGTGCGGGTCAATAAAGGCCGAATTAAGGTGCATTATAAGATTCAAGCGGGGGATGAAGTCCGCATACCACCGGTTCGCGTGGCTCAGCGGGAAGATATTACCGTTAGCAAGTATATTGTTCGGCGGTTACTCGACGCTATTATATATGAGGATGAGGACATGCTTGTCCTGAATAAACCATCCGGGATGGCGGTGCATGCTGGCAGTGGAATTAAATCAGGCGTTATTGAGGCATTACGCCTTGCCAGGCCAGAGGCGAGATTTCTGGAATTAGTGCACCGGCTAGACAAAAATACCTCGGGTTGTTTGTTAATAGCCAAAAAACGTTCGGCATTACGTTACCTGCAAGACAGGTTTAGGCAGCACAAGGTACAAAAAAAGTATCTTGCTTTAGTGAAAGGCAATGTAAAAAATAAAAGCTACCATGTTGAGTTGGCTTTGAAAAAAAATACACTTTCATCTGGCGAGAAAAGGGTTGTGGTGCATAAGGACGGCAAACTCGCCATTAGCGACTTTAATGTTATTGAATCGGCTAAACTAGCCAGCTTATATGAAGTGCATATAAAGACCGGCCGTACCCATCAAATTCGGGTACACGCTAAAAGTTTAGGCCACCCGGTAGTGGGTGACGATAAATACGGCGATGATGACTTTAATAAACAAATGAAAGGCTATGGTGTAAAGCGCATGTTTTTACATGCTGCAAAGCTCTCCGTGAAAACACCACAAGGTAAAGTCGTGCATTTAATCGCACCACTCGATGAGGAACTGGGCAAGGTATTGCTTAATATTGGTATTAAAAAACATGAAGTATAAATTAATGGTTTTTGACTGGGATGGAACCTTAATGGATTCAGAAGCCAAAATTGTTAGCTGCATGCATGCGGCCATAAAAGATATGGGCTTTGAACCACGAACCGACGAGCAAGTTAGAAACATCATTGGTTTAGGTTTTAAAGAAGCCTTAACGGATTTATATCCCGAACATTCCGCGTTATATGAAAAATTTGTTGAATATTACCGCGGCTATTTTTTAGATAAAAACAGCGAAGTAACGCCATTATTCAGTCATGTTGAACAATTGCTTGAATTATTAAAGAAGCATGACTATTTTATAGCAGTAGCAACAGGCAAAGGGCGGCAAGGGTTAGATAGAGTATTAGATGAGACCAATTTAAAGCATCATTTTGATGTTACTCGCTGTGCAGATGAAACTTTTTCGAAACCTAACCCACAAATGCTCAATGAAATAATGGACTTTGTTGGTGTCGAGGCCGATGAAACCGTTATGATAGGTGACACAGAATACGATTTAAATATGGCCAATAATGCAGGTTGTGATTCTATCGGTATAGCGCATGGCGTACATGATGAAAGCCGTTTAAATAACTGCAAGCCAGTTGAAATTTTTCAGGACATTAAAGAACTTTATTGCTGGGTTCAAGAACAGCATATTTAATTGATTTAACCACATCTTCAGGATAGATAAATGATAAACCAGAACGACGTAAACCCCAATAGCGACAGTGAAGTACTGTCACGTTTAGCCTTTGCAACCTTAAAAGAACAACGCCGAACACGCCGCTGGAATATCTTTTTTAAAGTTCTGTTTGCGGCTTATTTTTTCGTGCTTATTTTTCTGGTTTATTTACCCGGTAGCACAAGTAATGCGTCTAAAACACATAAAGAGCACACAGCCCTTGTTGAACTGAACGGTGTTATATCCAGCGAATCAGAAGCCAATGCCGATACCATTATTACCGGCTTGCGTGCTGCGTTTAAAGAGAAAAAAGCCAAGGGTGTTATTTTAAGAATTAATAGTCCGGGTGGCAGCCCGGTGCAATCCGGTTATATTAATGACGAAATTTACCGCTTACGGAAAAAATACCCGGAGAAAAAACTCTACGTGGTTATCTCCGATATTTGCGCTTCTGGCGGTTATTATGTTGCTTCTGCCGCAGATAAAATTTATGCCGATAAGGCAAGTGTTGTTGGTTCCATTGGCGTGTTAATGAATGGTTTTGGCTTTGTCGATGCAATGAAGAAAATAGGTATTGAACGACGGCTTTATACATCCGGCGCGCAAAAAGGTTTTCTTGACCCGTTTACAAAAGCCAAGCCTGAAGATGTTAAGCATATACAGGGCTTGTTAAAAAATATTCATAATCAGTTTATTGCAACCGTTCGCAAAGGACGTGGCAAGCGTTTAAAAGAAACAGATAAAACATTCTCAGGTTTAGTTTGGACAGGTGAGGAGAGTGTAGAAAATGGTTTGGTCGATGCATTGGGCAGCAGCAGTTATGTTGCACGTGAAATTATCAAGGCTGAGAAAATAGTGGATTATACGCCGAGACCTAATTTTGCAGATAGATTTGCAGAGCGCCTTGGTATTGCTTTTGGTTCTTCTATTACCAGTAAGTTTTTGCCAGATTCTTTATTTCAATAGGTGCAACCATAGTGTTCCGTTAATACTTTATATTTCCACTTAAACGAAAATATAAAATAATAATGGTCATTGCGAGTGATAGCGCGGCAATCTTGCTGAGGTGTAGAACCTCGTATGAAAATTACCGCAGATTGTCACGCTTTACTCGTAACAGAAGGCTTGTAGTAACGGCATTTTTCTATTTCTATGTTTTACGATATAATGCTGTTGAAACACTATTTGTTTACCCCAATTGAAGTTCAATTAAACCACTTCATGTAAACACCCAAAAATATTCGTGCCTGTATACATGAATAGTTAATACTAACGACCACTCGTAGCGGCCGTTGACTTAAACCAAGCGTTCTTTTGTATAGAACGCCACTGAAGCATAACCAGGGGACACCCATGCCAATTATTACCTTACCCGACGGTTCGCGTCGAGAATATCCTAATGCCTTATCTGTCATGGAAGTGGCGGCTGACATTGGCGCTGGCTTAGCCAAAGCGGCACTGGCCGGTAAAATAGACAACAAACTGGTTGATACCAGTTATATCCTGGAACGTGATACTGAGCTGGCCATTATTACCGACCGTGATGATGAAGGCCTGGAAGTTATTCGTCATTCAACGGC
>CAZDEC010000020.1:0-26822 GCA_964504295.1 uncultured Thioalkalispiraceae bacterium | reverse complement strand
TGTCATGTACAAATTTTTAACCAGGGCTTAAAAAGTTATCGTGATTTACCCTTGCGCATGGCCGAGTTTGGTTCCTGTCACCGTAATGAACCCTCGGGCACCTTGCATGGCTTGATGCGAGTAAGAAACTTTACCCAGGACGATGCACATATCTTCTGTACTGAAGAGCAAATTCAGGAAGAAGTCATCGACTTTATTGACCTTTTATATAAGGTATATGCCGACTTTGGTTTTAACGAAGTTATTGTTAAATTATCGACTCGTCCAGAAAAACGTGTCGGCAGTGACGAAGTTTGGGACAAGGCCGAAAAAGCACTTGAGATAGCATTGGATTCCAAAGCCCTGGAGTGGGAACTGCAACCGGGAGAAGGCGCATTCTATGGCCCCAAAATCGAGTTTTCACTTAAAGATTGTATTGGCCGTGTTTGGCAGTGTGGCACTATTCAGGTCGATTTTTCCATGCCGGGTCGTTTAGAAGCTGAATACGTAGCGGAAGATGGTGCTAAGCACACACCGGTTATGTTACATCGGGCGATTTTAGGTTCGTTAGAACGGTTTATTGGTATTCTTATCGAAGAACATGCCGGTGATTTCCCCTTATGGTTAGCACCAGTGCATGCTGTGGTAATGGGTATAACAGATCGGCAGCATGACTATATTCAAGATGTTACCCATAAACTTAAAGCTCATGGTTTGCGTGTAAATTCCGATCTTCGTAATGAAAAAATTGGTTTTAAAATTCGTGAGTATACTTTGCAGAAAGTGCCGTATCAGTTAGTCATTGGTGATAAAGAAATGGCAAATGGCACGGTTGCGGTGAGAACACGTGCTGGACAAGATTTAGGTGAAATGAGTATCGATGATCTTGCTAAACAGCTAATAGAAGAAATTGAATCACATGGTAGTTCTCACTTACAAGCTTGATTATTAAATGTCTAAATCTGAACCCAACAATCAACTTAAGGAATTATTAAAAAGTTTTTGTTTGGGGAAAGGTAAAGTAGAAATTAATTTTGATGCCGCACAATGGTCGGTTCAAGCTGGTGTTGGTTCTATTGTGTTTGATTACGGCCTTCTGCCAACAAATAACGAACCATTAATTAAAACTCTCAAGTCTAATCATCTAATAACAAAATTCTGGTTTCAAACGCAACTTGATGCAACTGTAAAAATTATTCATGCATTTAATAAAGCCAGCATCATTCCGACTTTATTAAAGGGTATGTCGATAAGTACAGAGCTCTACCCACAAGCCTTTTATCGAATCATGCGCGATATAGATATTTTGATAGATGGTACGGAAATAGAGCAAGCAGAAAAAATCCTTCCTACTTTAGGCTATAAGCAAAGTTCTTCTTATTCATCAGATTTTTACAGAACACATCACCATACAATGCCATGGCAACATGTCGAACAAGAAATATGGTTGGAAGTGCATCAGAAGTTATTTACCTATTCCTCTCCTTGTTTTACGGCTCCTGTGTTTCAACTGGATAATATTGAAAATGAGAAGTGCACTGATAAATTTTATGATTTGAAAATTCACAGGCTGAGTTATGAATTGCAAATCATTTATATTGCTTCTCATTGGGCAGAACAGTTTAAGCAAGTTGGAGGTGCATTTGCTTTATTGGATATAGCTATTTTGATAAATAAACATAATGATGAACTTGATTGGGATAAAATAATTAACTGTTCTAATACGGCTTATATTGCAAATTATATGTATTTAACATTGCAGTATTTATATTTAAATGGTTTTATCAGGTCAACCATAAATATAGAGAGGGATATTATTCGTTTACAACATTCGATGAATTTTTTTGCCTTTAATATACTAAATAGAATTATTGATAGATATATTTTTCAGGGACAAGTTTTTGGTCGAGTTCGTACCGTAAATACTATATCTAATATTTGGCAACATTTACTTTTACCAACACCGGGTGTAATTAAGGTGTTTTTTATTCCTGTGGCTATTATTTTCCCAAAAGGATCGAGTAAAAAATTCAATCTTAGTTTTCAATACTCTCGATTCCTTGCGCTGTTCAAATACAAAAAAGGACAATATTAATCAAATTGTTTTTAATGCAACTTCAAATATATTAAGAATTCGGGAGTCAATGTCTTCATGTGTTGGTAGGGTGATGAGTTGGCTTGAAAATTGAGTGGCATTTGGATAGTTGTTGTAGTTTTTTTTGATGTATTGGCTGGCAATATCGATGTTGTATAACGGTTGTTGGTACATAATAGATGCACCATATGGTTGCAACTCTTTAAATAGCGCAGATCGCATTACCGGATCTTTTATTAGTATTGGGTAGCGTAACAATGGCTGAGACATATCATGGTTTAATGCAAATGGGATATCTATTATTTTTGTAGAATCGATGTTTTGTAATATACTGTGAATTTTATTTTGACAGGTCTTGCGTGTTTTGTATGTGTTTAGATTTGAGTTGAGAAGTAGCACAGTACTTCTACTAATACATTCAATGTCATCGAGTTTTTTGTAAATTGTCTGGCCCAGTTTTAAGCCAGGAAGTCTGGATATAAACCCGTATACAATCGGGTTTATTGTTCTGTTATACAAAAACAATTTTAGCTTATATTTAATTTTATCGATTAAAGACGCTTGGATTTTAGATGGAATAGGGAGTAAATCCATTAGTTTTTTGTTGCGGGATAATACCGCTCCGCCGCCAAGTAAATTAACTGGTTTGCCTCTACCAAAACTGATGATAATAAAATCGCCATGCCAGTAAGTATCAATGTTTTCTACAGGAAAACCTTGAGCACTATCTTCAATAACTATAAGTTTATATTTTTTTGCAATTTCAAGTAGTTGCCTGCTCTTTTCTGTTATACCAAAAAATCTTACACTTACAATAGCAACTGTATTGTTAGTAATGGATTTTTCTAATAATTCCAGGGATATTTCAGGGGTGTTTTTTTTAAGATCAAGCAGAACGGGCATTGCTTTTGCATAAACAATTGCGCTAATTAAATCAGGACAGGCATAGGCAGGGATTATGATTTCAGGAGTTTTAATCTCCGGCTTTAGTTTGCATGCAGCTACTATAGTGGCCGCTAAAGCCGCTGTTCCTGAGTTGCAATAGTATGTTAGATATGAATATAGAGAGTAACAAGTGGGGGAGACTTTTTTAGTCGATATATAATTTCCAACAGGTCTTATTTTTTTGAATGAATTAAGCATTTTTTATTCTGATGATTAAGGTTTTCATAGTGATTTTTAAGTTTTCGATCTACCCTGTAAAAAGGGAATTGAGCTTATTAAATTAAGCAATTTATTTTTCATTGGTGTCGCTATTTTCTTTTCAACTAATATATGTATTAGATAGGCAAAGACTAACATAAATAGAGTTACGACAATAACAGCTAAGCCCGCAGGCATTATTTTTAATGGGCCATCGATTATGGCCTGCCCTGCAATACCATGAATTAAATATAGTGGGTATGTTAAAGCTCCTAGTGTTAAATAATAACTACGATTTTTCAGGGATATTTTATTGGTTACGAGGGCATAAAAAAACAGGTGAAAGAACCAAATGAATACAACGGCAGTGTATTGGTTTGTAATGCTGGGTTTAATCATAAAGCTTGTTGCGTGATGAAATGAATAAAAGCTGGAAATAAGCAGTGATGAGATTAGAATGAAAATATTATAACGATTTGGTTTTTCTTTGTGAATTAAGTAAAAGGCTATTCCAGCAATAAATAAAGATGAGTATGTCGGTGTGATAAACCAACCCATAAAGAATGGTTGTTTGGTAAATAAATAGAGCGCTGTTATAAATAGCCATAGGCTTAACCATATTCTTATTTTCGAGAATACACCAAATAATACTAGCAGAAATATACAGGCATAAAATTTTATTTCTTTTTGAAGTGTCCAGTACACATCATCAATATTTTCATAACCGAAGTAATCATTAAGCATGGTTAAATTGGCTAACACCTGATTAATTGAAAAAGTGTTTTTTCCAAGAATAGTCATAGCTATAACTGTAAATGCTATGCCAGCCCAAAAAGCGGGATATAACCGTGTTAGCCTTGATGCTGCAAATTCAAATGCATTTCGATTGTTTGCAGACAATGCAATGACATAACCGCTAATCACAAAAAACATGGGCACGCCTAAGTATCCGAATTTAGTTATTTCGGAAAGCGTCTCAAATGAGTTTGAATCCACCCTGGCAGTATAATGATACATGACCACAGCCATGGCTGCGAAAAACCGCACTAAATCTAAAGCAACTAACCTCACAAATTATTCCTTGAAAAATGGATATATTAAAATTAACGTTTTGATGGTTCCCATTTTGTAATGCGTTTCCCCATTGCAAACTGTAAGCATGCGTGCGCTATTGCTAAATTGACTTGCATAAAGAAAAATGGAATTTTAATCAGGTTACTTGAACGAGCAGATTTTGATACCCCTCCAATGCTGGCAAGGCCATAAAAAATAATTTGCGCAAAAAGTAGCAGGCTGAAAAAAATGTTATTTTGCCAAACCATCAGGCTAGTAGTCAATAAGCTAAGTTGAAACCAGGGAACCAACCAACGCATGATTTTGTGGCTGAATACTTCAAGTGCAAATAAACCATATTTAAAAGGATTGAGTACTGATGGTTTACTGCTGATGGCAGCCATACCCCGAATAACAGTCCGAAGTTTGCGTTGATATTCTTTGCTTTCATCTTTGAGGTTTGGGTAGTAGCCTAAAACCTCTGGGTGTGAAATGGCAACATATTCTTGTGATATGCAATTTAAAGCAGTGTTAAAATCGCTTGGAACATTAATATCCCAGTTTTTGCAAATGATTTTTCGGCAGGCGAAAAAAGAGCCACTTAAGCCAACAAGGCTTTTAACTTTTGCTTCAAGTCGGCGAAGCCACATTTCGTATTTAACGTAAGCACCTTCTCCTGCAACTTCGCCATTATCGGTAATAAAGCGATCTTCACTGGACAATGCGCCAATTTTTTCATTCTCAAATGTTCTCGCAATGCGTTTAAGTGCTTCTTTTGGGATTTGTGTTGCAACATCAGAAAAAACTAGGATATCACCTTTCGCTTCTTTAATAGCGGCAAGCTGTGCATTTTCTTTACCTTTGCGTTCTTCAACTTGAATTAAACGGACACCACCATCAGAAAATGTAGAGACATATTTATTTGTATTATCAATTGAGCCATCTGAGGCAACTAGGATTTCACGTTTATTGATAGGGTAGTCAATATCGAGAGTGTTTTGTATTTTTTCTCTTATACGTGATTCTTCATTGTATGCAGTGATAATAAGTGTCAGAAAAGGTAGCTTGTCTGAGTTAGCAGAGCCACTCGGTAGTTTAAAGTTGTTTCTTTTTGGCAGTGCGAGCAATATAAGTGGGTATAAAAAATAACTGTAGATAGCACCCAGCAGGCTTAGAATTACAATTGTTTCAGGCATTCGATTTCTCTTTAACTATTTTGAAATTGTTTACCTATTATATGTTATTACTGATATTGTTAGGAAGCATAGAGACGTTTTTATTGTCTCAGTATGAACTTTCCAGTATTTTCTAGGCACCTAAAAGCCATATTATGTCACTATTATTGAGAGGTGGATTCTTGTAGTTTGTATTATGGAACGGCTGCTGAAGTATGAAATGTCATTTTCACCGAATTACTAGTAGGGAATTATTTCAATTATGTGCGGAATAACAGGTATTTTCAATATTTCTTTTAATCAAAAGCCTGGAAATGATGTACTTAAAAGGATGATATCTTGTATTCATCATAGGATATTATGCTGTACCCCGTCAGCACCAGTTGGACATAATAGCCTAATTGCATAAGAGACAGTTTTAGCTCATCGTTAACCTAAGAAAAGGAAATAACGATGAAAAGAAAAGATAGCACAGAAAAGGCCGTTCGCGATATACGTCGTGCCACCCGCAAGCATTATTCCTCCGAAGAAAAAATACGTATTGTTTTAGAGGGGCTTCGAGGTGAAGACAGCATTGCTGAACTTTGTCGACGTGAAGGTATCAACTCAAATGTTTACTATCGTTGGTCAAAAGATTTTATGGAAGCCGGTAAAAAACGTTTGTCCGGAGATACAGTTCGTGAAGCCATTTCTGATGAAGTTAAAATATTACGTAAAGAATCCTCAGAATTAAAAGAAACCTTAGCAGAGCTACTAATGGAAAATCGTCTTCTTAAAAAAAGCGTGAACGGCTTTGGGGAGGACGACATATGAGATATTCAGCTTCTGAAAAACATGAAATTATTCAGCTCGTTGAACAATCAAGTTTGTCAGTAAAACAAACACTCGCTCGTTTAGATATTCATAAATCCACGTTTTATAATTGGTTAAAACGTTTTTATGATAAAGGTGTTGAAGGTTTAGAAGATAAAAAGCCAACGCCTAAAGCCGTGTGGAATAAAATATCAGATGAACGTTATTCTGACATGTTAAAACTTGCATTGGATAAACCAGAGCTCTCACCTCGCGAGCTTGCGGTGAATTATACAGATGAAAGAGCGTATTTTATCTCTGAATCAAGCATATATCGCTTATTAAAAGAGCATGACTTAATCACAAGTCCTGCTTATATTTTAATGCAAGCCTCGGATAAATTTCAAAGCCCAACAACCCGCGTTAATGAAATGTGGCAAACGGATTTCACGTATTTCAAAATCATTGGGTGGGGCTGGTATTATTTATCAACAATTCTCGATGATTACTCACGATATATTATTGCCTGGCGGTTGTGTACCAATATGGGTGCAAGTGATGTTAAAGATATATTAGATGATGTATTAAATTTTACTGGCTTAGATCAGGTTAAGGTCAATCATAAACCCCGCTTACTGAGTGATAATGGGCCATGTTATGTTTCTGGAGAGCTTACTGATTATTTAGGTGATAATGGATTAACGCATACACGTGGTCGCCCGTACCATCCTCAGACGCAAGGTAAGATAGAACGCTGGTATCGTTCAATGAAAAACCAGATCTTACTCAACCATTACTACATGCCAAGTGAACTTGAAGAGCATCTTCAAAAGTTTGTGAGTTATTATAATCATGAGCGTTATCATGAATCACTTGATAACCTAACACCGGCTGATGTGTTTTATGGTCGAGGTTAGGAAATATTAGATCAAAGAGCCATCATTAAATCGAACACGATGGCGGCAAGAAGAAAAATGCACTACGATAGACAAATCAATTTATAAACGAGATGAGCTAAGGTGTCTCTTAAATCAGGCGATTAACTGTCTAAAAGGTTTTGACGACGTACAGTCAGGTATTTTACTAAAAGGTAATCCAGCAAAAATTGTTAGTGCTAAGATCGATTATTCAGATTATTCAGATTATTTGCTGGAATAATAGGTGTGGTTGATGTTCGCTAACATAAAGATAGATTTTGAGAGATACTGTAAAATTGATTTTGGATGTAAAAGTCCAGGGAGTATTAAAAAAATTCGTTTATTATTTTGTACCCCTGGGTTGCATGCCATAATGGTTTATCGTTTTGGTAAGTGGGTAGTAAAACATGGGAACAACCCTGTGTATTTATTACTTCATCTAATAATAAAAAAATTATATGGTATTCAGATATCATCAGAGGCAAACATAGGGGCAGGGTTTTATATAGGGCATTCTTCTGATATTGAATTTGGTTCTTGTTATATTAGGTAAAAACTGTTCGGTGCATCAGCATGTGACAATTTGTATAAACAATAATTCTGAAGACGCTCCAAATAAAGCTCTGAAAATTGGATGTAATGTCTGGATCGGAGCACATTCTTTTATAAGTTGCGGTTTATATATAACCGATAATGTAACAATAGCGGCTGGTTCGATCGTTTTAAGTAACATCGAAATATCATCTTTGGTGATGGGGAATCCAGCAAGAATTATTCAGAAAAATTATGACAACTCTAAGTTACTTTAGTGATATCCAGTAAATATTGACAATTACTGAAAGCGGCTTAACCTCTACTTTTAACCTCGGTTGTTTTAATGGGGTATCACACTACAATATGTTCTTACTGATATTGGGGAAAAGCGTAGAGGCGTTAGTTTAAAATTTTTAGTCTGAAGTGGCTAATATATTTCGCTCATTGAGATATTGAAGAACATCGTCGGTGGATTTTTCAAGTGAGTCTGAACCAGTATTAATGATAAGTTCTGGATTGCATGGTTCTTCATAGGGGGAGGATATTCCAGTGAACTCCTTAACTTCGCCGGTACGTGCTTTTTTGTAAAGTCCTTTAATATCTCTCTGCTCACAAACTTCAATAGGACTATTGCAATAGATTTCTATAAAGTCACCATGTTTAGTCATATTTCTAACAAGTTGTCTGTCTGCTTTAAATGGAGAGATAAAAGCGGTTAAAACTATTACCCCCGATTCAATAAATAACTTAGATACTTGACCAATTCGGCGAATATTTTCTTTACGATCGTTTTCTGTAAAAGTTAGATCACCACATAAACCTTGTCTGACATTGTCTCCATCTAATACAAAAGTGCTGCAGCCTAATTTATGCAGCCTTTCTTCGACACTGTGGGCAAGCGTCGACTTGCCGGCACCGGAGAAGCCTGTAAACCATAATATTACACTTTTATGCTTGTTAAGTTTTTCACGTCGGATTCGAGTGACAGTGGCATGATGCCATACGGTATTGCTGCTTTTATGTTCGGTCATCTATTTGTATTTATGTCAGTGTTGGTTTAAGTTTATATTATGACAAAATCTATAATATTCCAATAAATTAATAAAAGTAGCGGTAATCTATATGTATATTGATGTTTTCAATGGCGATGCGGATGGTATTTGTGCTCTTCACCAGCTTAGATTAGCAAATCCTGTTGATAGTTGGTTGGTGACAGGGATTAAACGAGATATTAATTTACTATCCCGTATTACTGCTGGTAAAGGCGATAATGTTGCTGTATTTGATATCTCCCTGGATAAAAATCGTGATGCTTTGATTGTACTTTTGGATAGTGGCGCTGATATTGTTTATTTTGATCATCATTTTGCGGGTGACATTCCCGTACATTCAGGGCTTCAGGTTCACATCGATACACAACCGGGTACCTGTTCAAGTCTGCTGGTTAACGAAACCTTGCAGGGTAAATATCTTGCCTGGGCTGTCACAGCTGCTTTTGGTGATAATTTATTCGATAGTGCTTGTGTGGCGGCTACTCCTTTGAGTTTATCCGGTGATGATCTTGAGCGATTAAAAAAGCTTGGTACCTATCTTAATTATAATGGTTACGGAAGTTCAGTTGATGATTTGTTTTATCATCCCGCCGATTTGTATAAAAAAGTAAAACCCTATGAAAACCCACTGGACTTTATTGAGGAAAATGATGTTTTTAATGTTCTACAACATGGCTACGAGGAAGATATGTCTAAAGCGGCGACTATAAAAAGTGAAATTAATGATGAAAGCGGCACGGTGTATTTATTGCCAGACGAAAAATGGTCAAGGCGTGTAAGTGGCGTTTACGGGAATGATCTGGCGCAGCAAAATCCGGCCAAGGCGCACGCGATACTGACGTTTAAAGGCAAAGGAACCTTTCAGGTGAGTGTTAGAGCTCCTCTAAGAACAAAAATGGGAGCTGATACCTTATGCCGCCAATTTGCGACTGGAGGAGGGCGTCAGGCCGCAGCGGGGGTAAACGAGTTGTCTGAGTCAGACGTTGACAGGTTTACTACAGCTTTCAAACAGCACGTTTGGGGTTAATTCTGAAACGCACTTATTTTACAAACCCCTCGGGGTTCTCTTTTAGTTTGTATTCCCAAGCAAGTGCAGTTTTGACGATAACATCAAGATCATCATATTTCGGTACCCATTTGAGCCGAGTCTTTATTTCATCAGCGACTGAAATAAGGTTAGGTGGGTCGCCGGCTCGGCGTTCTTTTTCGATGATATTAAGCGGTTTGCCATCGATGCGCTCGACGGCATCTAGCACTTCTCTTACACTGTAACCATGGCCATAGCCGACATTTAAAGTAGTGGACTCGCCTCCCTTGCGTAGGTAGCTCAGCGCACATAAATGGGCATTGGCTAAATCTTCAACATGAATGTAATCACGAATCCCTGTACCATCAGGGGTAGGATAATCTGTTCCGAATATGTAGATTTCTTGACGTTTGCCAACGGCTACTTCACAAGCAACTTTGAGTAAAAGTGTAGCATTAGGGGTACTTTGGCCAATTTCTGTTTGCGGGTCGCAACCGGCTACATTGAAATAACGTAATGCAACAAAATTTAAATCCGATGCGAAACTTAAATCGTGTAGCATCATTTCGGTCATCAGTTTAGATGAGCCGTAGGGATTAATTGGAGCCGTTGGCGTATCTTCTTTTGCATAACCTGTTTCGGGCATACCGTAAACGGCAGCGGTTGAAGAAAAGATAAAGTTCTTTACACCATGCTTATCGCATTGTTCAAGCAAATTGCGGGTGCTACAGGTGTTATTCCAATAGTATTTTAATGGGTTAGTAACCGATTCCGGTACAACGGTATGGGCTGCAAAGTGGACTACTGTATCGATATCATGGTCTGAGAGAATTTTATCGACGAGTTGGCTGTCACCTGTATCTCCCAGAATGAGTTCACCACAAAGAACGGAGGCCTTAAAGCCGGTCGATAAATTGTCTAAAACGATGATTTTTTCACCGGCTGCGCCCAGTTGTTTAATGGTGTGGCTACCGATGTAACCTGCACCGCCAGTGACCAGAATAGCTTTGTTTGACATGTGAATCCTTTACCTAGAAGCAGTTATTATATTTAGTTTTTCGACTAGTTTAACGGATATTTATTAAAAATTCTTTACTTCGGTTTAAATTCTTTACTTTTCAATTTTGCTTATAGAAACATAATAAATGGTGATGATATTGAAACATTAGAAACGGCATGTTTATTCTAAAACGACTTTAATAACATTATGTTTTTAGTGAGTGTAAAATTAGCTTAAGTATGGCATTATAGAGTATATTAAGATGGGCTAATTTATAAGTTAAGCTGTTGATATATAGCAATAAATAATAATCAGTAAAACATCTTTATAGAAATAAATGCTAGATATTTTAAATGAATGTACAGGTAATGGTAAAGTTGGGGTTGAGTAATATTATTCGCAGAATGGTGGCCTTGTTATATTATGCTATCGCAAATCACCGTAAAGCGCATGCGGGTAAGGTGCTTATTTTAATGTATCACCGAGTTTTAGCCGAGCAGGATAAGACAATTAAATATATTCAACCCGGCATGTATGTTACGACCTCATCATTTACACAGCAAATGGAATTTGTAAAAAAATTTTATAACGTGATTTCACTCGATACATTACTGATTCTACTTGAAACCAATGCTCTGGATAAAAGTAAAGCCTATTGTGTTGTTACTTTTGACGATGGATGGCTTGATAATTATCAAAATGCATTTCCCATCTTAAAAAAGAATAATATACCTGCTACTGTTTTCCTGGCAACTAAATTTATTGGTGTAAATCGTTGGTTTTGGCATGAAAAAATAAGTCATTTAATAATGCAGTTAAAGATTGAGTATGTTAATGCTCAACTTTTCATCAAAGATGATAGCTGGGATGAAAATAATTCTGCAGCAGTGATGATTGGAATTTTAAAAAGAATGAACGCGAGCAATCAGTTACAAATTATTGATGAGATTATAGAAACCTTAAAGCACTATTCAGAATCGGAAAGAGAGCAAGCCATTGATGATTTGTACAAATTGTTTGATGAGCAAGCCCCCGTATTGAGAAACATGCTTGATTGGGATGAGGTTAGAGAAATGTCTAAGAGCAATATCTCGTTTGGAGCACATACTTGTAACCATAAAATACTAACATCCATCCCCTTGAATGAAGCACAGCAGGAAATAACAGAGTCAATGCTTGATATACAGAAAAATAATATAAATTTCTCTCCCGTTTTTTGTTACCCCAATGGTAACTATAATGCTGAGGTGCTGAAATTGGTAAAGTCTGCTGGCTACCAAGCTGCTGTTACAACAAAATTTGGTTATGAGAGTGAACCTGTTTCTGATGCATTTAGTATGAATCGAATTGGTGTTCATAATGATGTGTCTTCTAGTAAATCATTGTTTGCGTTTCATTTGTCAGGTTTAAGAAAAAGGCTGCCTTTTTAAAGCGTCACATGCAAGCATAAGAAGTTAACAAGTGAAAAGAAAAATACGAATATTACAAATCACGCATGATCTTCAAGTGGGAGGATTGCAACAAGTTGTTGTTAATATTTGTCGAACTATTAACCGTGATAAATTTGAAATTTATGTTTTATGTTTAAGAACATTAGGTGAATTAACGAAAGAAATTGAAAATTTAGGGATAGAAGTGATGCTTCTACCTTCTGGAAAAGGTAAGACAGATTATTTTTCATTTTTGAAGGTTGCTTCAATTCTAAAAGATAAAAAAATTGATGTAGTTCATACGCATAATACGCAACCTTTTTTTGATGGAACATTAGCCGCTATAAAGGCCAGAGTTAAAACGGTTATTCATACCGACCATGCTCGTCAGTTCCCTGATAAGATGCGCTATATGATTGCTGAATGGCTCGTTTCTCAATATGCATACAAAGTAATTGGGGTGTCTGAGCATACCTCGAAAAATTTAATCAGATACGAAAAAATTTCAGCAAAAAAAATATTGACCATTGCAAATGGCATTGATGAAAGAATTTATAATATTGATGTTGATATAGAACAAAAAAAAACGCAACTTGGTATTTCTGACAAATCCCCTGTCATCGGCTTAGGTGTGCGCTTAACAGAAGCAAAAGGTATTTCCTGCCTGATTCAGGCAATGAGAAAAATTCTTATTCCGTTTCCGGATGCAGTACTAGTCGTTGCAGGAGATGGTGAATATAGGCAGCCACTTGAAAATCTCGTTATTGAACTTGGTATGCAGGGAAATGTTATTTTTTTAGGGACACGTAATGATATTGCTGATTTGTTAAAAGTATTCAATTTATATGTATTGCCATCATATAGTGAAGGGTTACCAATGGTTTTACTTGAAGCGATGGCCAGCGGTTGTCCGATAGTTTCAACCGATGTAGGGGGGGTAAGTACAGCAGTAAAACACCAGGTAAATGGTTTGTTAGTTAAACCTAAAAATATTGAAGAGCTTAGTGATTCAATTATAGATTTACTTGTAGATGATAATAAAAGAGAGGCTTTTATTGTTAAAGGAAAGAATATATTTGCTGAGAAATTTAGTGCGCTTAAAATGATGTCTAAATATGAAGAATTATATTTATCTGGTTTTTCTAAATATAACAGAGAGTTTGGTTAGTTATGTCTCTGAAAATGAAAGCCCTTAAAAATGGTTCCTGGTTTGCTTTGTTTAAAATAATTAGCCATACATTTTCATGGGTGATTACAATTATTATTGCACGTATTCTACTACCAGAAGACTATGCTCTTGCAGCAATTGCGACAATAATTACTGGTTACGCTGAAATCTTTAGTGAATTAGGACTCGGCGCTTCAATCATTCAAAGGAAGGATCAGACGCAGAAAGATTTGTCATCAGTTTTTTGGTTCTCTTTTATGATTAGTGTGGTTTTTGCTATTAGTTGTATCCCTATTTCGTATTTAACGGCATATGTTTTTCATGAACCGAAAGTTATTCCTCTAGTACAATCGGTTTCACTTGTCTTTCTTTTTGTGGGTTTACAAGTTGTACCACTTAACATGTTACAGCGAGACTTAAATTTTAAATCGTATGGGATGATTGAGTTAGTCACAACGGTGATCTCTACTTTAGGAATGGTGCTTATAGCATATCTTGGTGGTGGTGTATGGGCTCTTATTGGCGGACGAATCATTAGGGGGTTTTTTCGTTTAATAGCGGTTTATTATGTTGTTAGGTGGTTACCATTATTTCATTTTAATATGAAAGAGGCACGGCATTATTTGAAATTTGGGGTCATCGTTGCGTTAGGTTCGTCGGCATACTATTTATTTGAGGTGTCAGACAGATTTTTTGCGGGTAGAGCTTGGTCACTAGAAGACTTGGGTTACTATATTTTCGCACTCCAGTTAGCTCAAATGCCAACTGATAAAATTGTAGCTCTAATTAATACGGTTACTTATTCAGTTCTTTCTCGGTACCAGTCAGCGAAGGATAAATTTAATGAGCTTTATCTACAGATAATGCGTTTTACATCGACGATTGTCTTTCCTATTTTTGTCGGTGGTTTTTTTGCGGGGGGGGATTTTGTGAAACTTCTGTTGGGAGAGAAATGGATCCCCATTATAACTCTATTCGAGTCTTTATGTTTGGTGCAAATCATTACGGCATTAAATGCCCTAAATAATCACGTACATACGGCTATGGGGCACCCAAATCGTGCATTATATTTTAATTCTGCAACAGCAATTTTCATGTCTATTTCATTTTATTTTGCTGTACAGTACGAACTGCATGCCATTTTATATCCATGGTTCACAACGTATTTCATAATTACAATAGTTTGGGTAATTTATACGCTGAGAATTTTAGATATTTCTATTAGTCTATATATTAGAAACATATCTATACCTGTAATTGGCGTTCTTGTGATGTCATTACCTTTATGGTATATGAATCAATCGAGTATCTTGACAAACATGGAGTTATCTAGCGGATTAATTGTAAAAGTTATAGTTGCTGGTGGTACTTATTTAGGATTCTTGTGGATTTTTGATAGAGGTGTTTTTAAAGCACTAAAAAAATTAAAGAGCGCGTAGATTGCCCATGTCTTTATTTATTAAACAAAACTAAGAATATTACAGTGGCAAAAAAGATAGATAATATAAAACCTGTTGTAGAAGGACAATCTTCAACAGAAAAAAAACCTGCAGCTGATGGAAGCTGGTTCTTTTTTACAATTTTGTTTGTTTTTATTGAGTATGTGCGGCCGCAAGACTTATTTGGCATTGGGTTTTTGAGGCCTGCATTTATTATAGTTCTTGTTTTATTCGGTTTTATCTTAAAAAATAATGGGATAGAAAAAAGCAAATGTGATCAAATTAGGATGATGTGGTATTTTATATTTTTATTATCACTTTATATTCCCTTCGCTGTTAATAATTTTCACGCATATAATACTACAGTGTTAATGCTTAAATATATGCCCGTTATTATTTCAATAATAATTTGCGTTAATTCACTGGAACGTCTCAAAGTTTTTATGAGATATTTTACCGGCTTTATGATTTACGTATCGGTCTATAGTTTAAATCATAATGGGATGGGTTCCGGGAGTTTTTTTGTTGATGAAAATGATGTGTCATTGTATATAAACATGATTCTTCCATTTTGTTATTTCTTTTTCTTGATAGAAAAAAATATAAAATACAAAATACTTTACCTCTCAGGTTTGGTGTTTGGTTTGATGGCTGTTGTTATTTCATTTTCTCGTGGTGGCTTTGTTGGACTTGTTGCTGTATTTTTCGTCATTTGGTTATTAAGTCCACGAAAGTTTTTGTCATTAGTGTTAGTGGCTATAATTGGGTCAACTATTTTCATGTATAGTGGTGATAAGTATATCAACGAAATGTCAACGGTTACCAATACAAAAGAGAGCACCGCCAGTGCCAGAATTAAATCATGGGAAACGGCTTGGATTATGTTTCTAGATAATCCGCTTGGTGTAGGTGGTAATAATTTCCAATGGCGCTTTGATGAATATCAGGCTGGTCGTTTTAGTCGAGGGATGACAGGCCGTGTTGCACATTCTTTATGGTTTACTTTGATTCCTGAGTTAGGGATTTTTGGGATTATTATTTTTTATAAATTATTAAGATATAATATAAGAGATATTTTAAAAATTAAAACCAAAGGTAAAACTAACGATCCGGATGTGAAATATTTTAATGCCATGTCATATAGTTTTATGGCTGCTTTTGCAGGCTATTTTGCATCAGGTACATTCATTTCAGTTTTATATTATCCACATTATTGGTATTTTCTAGCTATCATTGTAGCAACTGTCCGGATACATGATAATTTAAAAAAATCAAAATTAAATACATCTGAATCAACTTTGCGATTATAATATTTGTTAATATTTGGAATTAAAAATGAAAAAAATACTTATAATATTTGGAACACGACCAGAAGCCATTAAATTATGTCCACTTGTTATCGAACTCAAAAAACATCCTTTAGAATTCAATGTCATAACTTGCGTGACTGCACAGCACCGACAAATGCTGGATCAGGTTTTAAAAGTATTTGATATTGTTCCTGAATATGACCTGAATTTGATGAAGGATAATCAGACCTTATCAGGTTTAACAGTGACATGTATCGAGCAGCTAGGAGTTATTATTAGGAAAGAGATACCTGATTTAGTTGTTGTGCAGGGAGATACAACAACAACATTTACCGGTGCATTGGCTGCTTATTATGAGAAAATCGAGGTTGCACATGTTGAAGCGGGTCTACGTACAGGCAATAAGTATTCTCCTTTTCCTGAGGAAATGAATAGGAAAATGACTACGGCTATAGCGGATTATCATTTTGCACCAACAGAAATTTCTAAAAACAATTTATTATCGGAAGGTATAGACAAAAAGAAAATATTTGTAACAGGGAATACGGTAATTGACGCATTATTGTGGGTTAAAAATAAAATTGATAAAGAAAAGAATGATTTTATAGAATTTGAATGTGTAGATTTTTCGAAAAAAATCATTCTTGTTACTGGGCATCGACGAGAAAATTTCGGTGAAGGTTTTGGCAATGTCTGCAATGCACTTAAAAAAATAGCATTAATGCACCCGGATATAGAAATAGTTTTCCCAGTGCATTTGAATCCAAACGTTCGCAAGCCTGTATATGAGATTCTTTCAAATGTTGTTAACGTTAGACTTATTGAGCCTTTAGACTACGAGCCATTTATTTATATTATGAACAAGTCCTATCTAATTATTACTGATTCAGGTGGAATACAGGAAGAGGCTCCTTCACTTGCTAAGCCAACAATTGTTACGCGAGAAAATACAGAGAGACAAGAAGCTGTAACTGCGGGTGTTGTTAAATTAGTCGGAACGGATATGAAGAAGATAATTTCCGAAGTTGATATACTGTTAACTAATGAAGCTGCTTATAAAGCTATGGCAAACAGGGATAATCCTTACGGGAACGGTCAAGCTTCGGCTGAAATTGTAAAGGCTATTTCAGCTATTAAATTTATTTAAACAATTCTACTATTCTTTTATCATGTTTAATTTGTACATATAGGTTAGAACGGTGTCAGCGATTAATGTTTGTCATGTTATTTCAGGAGATTTATGGGGTGGGGCTGAGGCACAAGCTTTCGGTCTTATTATTGAAATTTATAAGTCGAGAGAATTTAATGTATCTGTAATAGTTTTTAACGAGGGTGAGCTTAGAGAAAAGTTGATTAAACAGGGTGTTTATACGGAATTAATAAATGAAAATGAATGCAATATATTTTCATTAATTATAGATATTTACAGTATTTTAAAAAAACGTAAAATCCAGTTGATTCATACGCATGGTATTAAAGAAAATCTGGTTGCCGGTTTTGCAGGTAAATTTGCAAATATCCGACTAATTCGTACTCACCATGGCAAAGGAATGTTAGGGATAAGCAGTAAATATGTTTTTTTAGAAAGAATGAATGCTGTATTTTTAACTCATCGACTCATTTCGGTGTCAGATGATCTTAAAGAATTCTTATTGAGTAAAGGACTTCCAGTACAAAAAATCACAACCATTAAAAATGGTATTAAATGTTTAAAGAATAATAATCGAGAATTCATGAGTACTCTAAGGTGGGAATTGGGAATAGAGTCTGGTGATTTTATTTTTGGCACTGTCGGACGTGTATCAAGTGTAAAAAACCAAAAATTTTTAATAAATTCATTGCCTGAAATAATATCTAAATTTTCTAATGTTAAAATTATTATTGTTGGTGATGGCCCTCTTATGCAAGAATTAAAAACATTAGTGAATGAACTATCATTAACTAATCATGTGATTTTTACTGGCTATCAAACAGCTGTAACAGCATACTTTGACTTAATGGATGTTTTTGTTCTTACATCGACACATGAAGGGATACCTATTGCGGTATTAGAGGCTATGTGTGCGGGTTTACCTGTTATTTCTTCTGATGTTGGTGGTATACCTGAAATCATCTCAAATTATGATAATGGGGTTTTGTTTGAATTGAATAATATGAATCAATTTATTAATTTGTGTTTGTTGATGCTGAGTGATGATGAGTTAAAAAAAGGTTTATCAAAACGTGGCCTTGAATATGTTACACAAATACAGACTCTAGAAAATACAGTCAATAATACTAAAAATATCTACCAGGAATTTCTGTTATGAAAAATATTTTATATATATGGGATGCTGACTATCCCTGGGATATCAGGGTTGATAAAATATGTACATCTCTAAAAGATGCTGGACATAATGTACATATTGCGTCCAGGAACTTAAAAAAGCAACCTGAAATTGAATTTTTAAACGATATTACGATACATAGAACAAAGAAATGGGAGAATAAATCTCTCAATTATATTTTCTCATTCCCGTTGTTTTTTAGTCCTGTATGGGCAAAATTTTTAAATAAAATTATAAAAAGAAATAAAATAGATTTAATAATTGTTAGAGATTTACCTTTGGCCATAGCGGGAATATGGGCTGGTAAGCGTTTTGATATTCCGGTTATATTTGATATGGCTGAAGATTATGTCGCTATGATTCATGATATATGGAAACTAAGAAAATTTCAGGGTTTGAATTTAATTGTGCGAAATCCTTATCTAGCTAAACTTGTTGAGAGGTATACGTTTAAGCATATAGATCATACTTGGGTTGTGATTGATGAAGCGATTGATGTGGTTGAGAATGGTGGAGGGAATAAAAATAATATATCGATCGTTAGTAATACCCCCGAGCTGGCCAGCTTTGATTCGCCGGTTAGTTCGACAAATGAGGGAGTATTAAAGGAAATTAAGGATAATTTCTCTATGATATACACAGGTGGAATCCAGATGGGAAGGGGGTTACAAACAGTTATTGATGCCATTCCAAAAATAACTGCTGTTATAAAGAATTTTAAGTTTGTTGTTGTAGGTGATGGTTATGCCGCGTCGAGAATTAAATCATTAATAGAGGAAAAGGGGGTAGGACAATACATTATATGGGTTGGCTGGGTTTCTCATGAGTCGCTGGGCGAATTTCTTAAATCTTCTGCAGTTGGTATCATTCCTCATTTAACATCTAAACACGTGAATACGACAATACCGAATAAAATATTTGATTATATGGGGTATGGTCTGCCTGTTATTGCTTCTGATGCACCACCAATGGTTAGAATACTAAATGAGACGGAATGTGGGTTGACCTTTCACTCTCGCGATGCTGATGATTTGGCTGCTGTTGTCATTAAATTATATCGTGAAGAAAATAGTTATTCAATTAATGGTAAAATGGCAGTTAGAGAACATTATAATTGGGACGATGATAAAACCCGATTACTAGAAACTGTTGATAAGTTAGGATAAATAGAATTGTTAAGAGGAATGTTTTATGTTTACTGAAAGTCATTATCTATTTAGACGGTTTTTACGATTTATTGCTCTTCCTTATTGTTATATTTTTCTTGTTAATTGGAAAGAATGCACAAAATCTCCTATTGACGTGTTTTTTGATTTATTATTTATATTTTTCAAATTCAAGTATTTCCCTGACAATTACTCTCCCTGTAGACTTTGGGAAAAGGACAGATCAGAGTGGGCCTACTATTATGGTTCCCCGTACCATCCTTATGCAAGGCATAAGTTACGTACTGAAGTTCAGCCGTATGAACATCAAATTATTTTTAACGACAAAACTGTTACCGACTTGTTAATTAATGGCTTAGGCTTACCTGCACCACGCTCATATGGAGTTATCAACCCAGGTGATAATTTAAGTGATTCATTGGATTCTCTCTTTCAGAAGGGGAATAAAAACGAGTTCATACTTAAGTCAGTTATGGGGCGTGGTGGAAAAGGTATAGTGTTAGCCATCAATAATTCCGAGGGTGTTGTTATTAAAACCAATAAAACTGTAATCCCTATTTCTGACTTTGAATTACAGGATACAATGTTCGTTCAAGAAATTGTAAAACAGCCTAAAGAGATATCTGATTTTAGTGCATCATCATTAAACACTATTCGTATACTTACGCTTTTAACTAAATCAAACGAGGTTTTAGTGATAAGTGCATATATGAGATTTGGCCGTGGTAAATCATTTGTTGATAACTGGAGCTCAGGTGGAGTTGCTGTTGGTGTGAATTGTGATACAGGAATGCTTCACGAATTTGCATATAACAATCAGGGAAATAAATTTAAAGAACATCCTGATTCTAAAAAACCTTTCAAAGATTTTAAAATACCTATGTGGGATGATGTGCTTAGAATTGCGTGTAAATTACAAGCGGCATGTACATTTTATAAATTTGTAGGTGTTGATGTTGCTCTCTCTAAAGATGGCCCCGTTATAATTGAAGCAAATGCAAACTCTTGCTTAATAACACAAGAACAAAATTCTGGGCCATTATTTAAAAATAAAGCTGTATTAAATGAGTTTAATAATTATGATCTATTAGTAAATGATTATCAGAAAAAATTATTAGAATTGGATTATTAAATAATGTTTTGTACAAAGAATTATATTGTTAAGTGGTTATTATGAAAAGGAAATATACTTATATTTATGATATGTTCCCAGTATGGTTTCAAAATATATTAATATCTCTTTACGGTTATAAAATTAATATTATTCGACATAAAGGTAATTATAGTAAATATTATGTTGAGTCAGTAAAAAAATTAACTGATTCTAAGAAACAGATAGATGATTTTCAAAATTCTACTTTAAAGTCTTTACTCGAAAATGCTGTTAGTAATGTTGAATATTACAAGAGTAAAAATAGTCAGGGTGAGTTTGATTATAAACGAGTTGAAACTTTAAAGGATTTAAAATATCTACCTTTACTTGATAAGGAACACGTAAGGAAGAATCCAGAATTATTTGTGAGTCGTCATTATTCTAAAGATCAACTTATTACTGTGAATACTACTGGCACTACTGGGAAACCATTAAATATTTTTTGTAATTCAAATGTCCGCCGAAAAAATTATGCATTTTATGATAGATTTTTGACAAATATTGGTATAGATGTTCAGGGGAAAAGAGCAACATTGGGTGGGCGAATTATTATGTCGGCGTCAAGAAAAAAAGCACCATTTTGGCGTTATAGTTTTTTTCAAAAAAACATGCTGTTTTCGTCATATCATCTCTCCGATGAAAATATGGAGATTTATATTGATAAATTACGCCAATATAATCCTGAATTTATTGATTCCTATCCGTCGAGCATTTTCAGCATTGCAGAGTATGCTATTCGCAATAATATTGATTTATCCGGTATTACCAAAGTAATTACGACGTCAGGTGAAACACTTTTTATAGAACAAAAAGAAATCATTGAAGATGCTTTCGGTGTCAAAGTCTATGACCAGTATGGTGCGGCTGAAATGTGTGTCTTTATTGGCCAATGCTCTGAAGGTCGATACCATATTTATTCTGATTTTGGTGTTGTTGAAATATTAAATGATAAAGGTGAGCCTTCGCTTCCTGGCGAAGAGGGTGAAGTTGTATGCACGGGTTTTGTAAATGATGTAATGCCATTAATTCGTTACAGAATTGGCGATAGAGCTGTCGCCACTGATGATGTCTGTAATTGTCTCTCGCCTTTTCCTCTTGTAGAGCGTATTTTAGGTAGAGAGGATGATGTTATTATTACGCCTGAAGGTAATAAGGTTGGCAGATTAAGCCCTGTTATGAAGGGTTTCCCAGTAATTGAATCACAATATGTACAGTATACTGCTGATAGCATTGAACTTTCATTAATAAAAGCAGCAGGATACATGTCAGAAACTGAGACTGAAATTATAAAAGAACTTCGCAAACGTTTAGGAAGCAAAATTAATATAATAATTAAACATGTAACTGAATTACCAAGAGGAAAAGGTGGTAAGTTAAAGAGCATTATCTCGCATATTAAAAGAAGGCATATTGATTAACGAAAGGCCCGGTAACGGCCTTAATGACAAACACATGTCACAGAATTTAGTACAGTCTTAAATGATATTATTTTTTCTTTGCGACAACTAGCAGGCTTGGTGTAATTATTATCCTAGCAAATGATATAAAACCAATTAGCTTACTTAAATAGTAATAAAAAGGTATGTGATTTTTATTTTCACTATTTCGAAGTAGTTCAGATGGGATTATGTCAACTTGATTAAATCCGATGTTTTTCAATCTTCTTTTTAAATACATACAAGAAAAAATAAACAAATGTTCAGGGTTAAAAAATTTAATTTTGTCTTGTTTATCTAGTTTTTCTTTATTGGTAATTAAATTTTTAATAAATTGCCAGAAAATGATGATACGGATCTTATTAGGTATGCGAATAATTAGTGTACCTCGATCTGACATAAGATTAGGTAAAACATCCCATAATTTTTTTATTTCATTTTCATAGTAGATTACATCACTCAAGATGATGTAATCAAATTTATTAGTAACTCTTTCAAGTTCATTTATACCGCCTTCAATTGTATCGAAGCCATATTCTTTTTTTGCAAAATCACAAGCATCTTTAGATAAATCATTAAGTACATATTTTAGATCGGGGCGCTCTTTTTGTAACATCGATAATAGATGCCCTTTAGCTCCACCAATATCCAGTACATTTCCTCCATGTTTTATATTTAACGCAACAAGGTTTGTTATCTGCCTGAATATTCTAGATCTTTTTTGTAAAAAATATGCTTCGTCTTTGTAACTTTGTTCAAAATGATATTGTATGATTTCTGGAGCGATACGAATATCAGAGAAAATAATTCCACACCGAGAGCATTCTTGAAGCCTTGCTAGACTCGAATAATAAATAAATTGCCCTCTTAAAATGGATGTTTCAGAACCACAATCTGGACATGAGTTTAATTTAATAGCATTAACTTTTTCAAAATGATTTGAAATGGCATAATGAACCCATTTTTCAGGATTATCGAAACCTTTGTTAAAGTGTAATATTTTAAGCATTCTAGCTGCCTGCTCTTTCATTACGACTATTTCCTCTACAAAAAGATTTAATTTAAAATTATATAAATTTAGATTATATTAATAGTTACTTACTAAATATGTTTACAGTATTTTTCTAATGCTAATTGCATTTTTTCATTTTTGATTAAGAGGGTTTAGTGGATGTTTCTTTAAACGTAGACTTTTCTTTTCAATAAAAAACCATGATAGTGATGCTATCAATATTGTGATAATTAAGGCATATAACGCTGCTGATAAGTTATCTGTAATGCCGTTGTAAAGCATAAAATTTACCACCGGCATGTGATATATATATGCGCCATAAGATATATCATTCCCTTTGAGTAACGTTTTACTTAAATTAACAAAAGAATATGAAAATGAAAATGCTGTTGCGGCTAAGAATATGAACATAATTGGGTTGATATTATTGCCTAGTTCCAAGTTGTAACTAAGAGATGTGTAGCCGATGATAGAATATAAGGCAATTAAATATATGAATTTATTCGCAAGATATTTATAAAAGAAGTCAAAGTTTTTTTGAACAAAAATTCCACAAAGAAACATATAAATCCAAGGTAAAAAGGACACGCGTATCAATTTGTACCAGATCTCCTGATGATATTCTGTAGGTATGTTGGCAAATATTCGGTTAATGACAAGAAATACTAATATTAGTGAGATTAATTTGAAATTTGAATTTCTTGATAACTTTAACTTAAATATGGAATAAAAAATTGGTATCATAAAATAGAATTGAATTTCTACAGTAATAGTCCAGAGACTTCCATTTAGAACACCATCGCCATAGGCTCGCATAAAATCTGGATTATAGAATTGAACAATAGATGCTTTTGCTATGTATAAAAGGCTCCAATCAAAAAAGTTTGTATCAGTCGTTGCCATGTATCCACTGATATAGATAAGAAAAAAGGATAGTGTGATACATGCTAGTAAACCAGGGTAAAGCCTTAAGAATCTATTTTGAAAATATTCACTAAGTTTGTGATTGCTCTCATAAGATTTACTAATTAAGAAGCCACTTATAAAAAAGAATACAGGCACGCCTGGAAACATATATGAGAAATATAATACATTCTTCATAAATGGGGTGGGTGTAACGTGTAATATCTCAACTGAATGATTAACGGCTACTTGCAATGCTGCAATCAAACGGAGTAAATCGAAGTTGTTAATTCTAAATAAGCGTTTATTCATGTCTAATTTCGTTTTTTAGATGATTTTTTTGGTCTGTTAATGGGCTGATTTTATTGACATATAAGGCTAATTCTATACTACATTGAATCACATGCACAACTCGCATTTGTAGTGATTAAGAAAAATCTAATCGGATATCCACGGTTTTTAGTTATTACATAACTACTTATCCGTATATTTCATTATTGGACCGTAAATGGTTTATGTTTGGTATTTATTTTTAAATTTCTAGTAAGCAAAAATTAAGATATGAGTTTATAAAATAGCCTTTATCGTGAAATATATTCGAGTATTTTGTAACTAATGACTATCTATATATGGTTATAGCTATTTTCTCATGCAGCTTTAATCAGTATGTTAATATATGCGTGTAATGTGCTTAATTAATAAAATTTATTTTTTTAGACGTGCACTAAATTTGATTTTTAGTGTTGATTCATAAATAAAGAAACTTAACAAACTTCAGTGCAATCACCCAATCTTGTAATGTGTAAACATAGATAAAAGCGATAAAATGAAAATCATAATTATTTTATACTTGCTGTTTCTTCATGTGTTTGTGGGTATTGTTATAACAAAAACGGATATCTTGGCTCAGGTTCAGTATAAACTAGGGTATAGGGTAGCAAAACCTGAGCTCACCCCTCACTATTATAGAATGTTGGCCTATCACAAAAGGGTTGATAAGAACATTTTAGACAAATCAATAATATTTATTGGTGATAGCCTTACGCAAGGATTAGCTGTTTCTGCCATATCTAATAAAGCTGTAAATTTCGGCATTGGTCAAGATACGACTGTAGGAGTATTGAATAGAATACCTTTTTACCGTTCTATCATAAAATCAAAGCTGGTCGTGATTGCAATAGGCATTAATGATTTTAGTAGAAGAAATAATACTGAAATATTAAAAAACTATTTAAAAATGATAGATTTAATTCCAGAAAATATCCCCATATTATTTGTTGCTGTTCTTCCGATCAATGAAGTTGCTAGCGGCATAATCGGTATCAATAATAGAATTAAACAGTTAAACGCTAAATTGAGTAATATATGTAAAAAGAGTAATAGATTACATGTATTAAATATGTCTAAGTTTATCCTTAATAATAATGGTAACCTTTCACCTGATTACCATATTGGTGATGGTTTGCACCTTAATAGCTTGGGGAATAAAATCTGGATCATTAAATTAAGAGAATTTATACAGGTAATTATATAAAAAAATAAAGGATCGAAATACGGTGGGTTTTAAAACAAAAGAACAAAAAAATTATATAGAACAACTAACCTGGTTGAGAGGCATCGCTGCATTTTTTGTGATCGTTTCACACACAGTTCGTGCAACAGAAGTAAAATATAGCTCTAGTGATGAAGTTAGTAACTTTTTTTTTATGTCTTTATTAGACTTAGGTAGCTTCGGTGTGGTTCTGTTCTTTGTGCTGAGTGGATGCACCTTGTACATAAGTAATTCGGAAAGAGTTGGCATTAAAGATATTACTATTTTTTATACAAAACGTTTATTTAGAATTTGGCCTGCTTTTATTGTTTCTTTGGTTATATTTGCATTTTTTGGCTATATTTTTTCTGCTTTGTATATTGAACCGCAAGGTTATTGGATTGAAAAGCAGTTTTTATCTCAATACTCGATATATGATTTACTTTCGTACTTAACTTTGACCTTTAATATCACAGGACCTGAGGAACTTTTTAATAATGCGTACTGGAGTTTACCTGTTGAATTTCAGTATTATATTATCTTTCCTGTAATAGTGGCTTCGCTTCGTTTTGGAGTACTCGGGCCCGTGATTTTAGGACTAATACTGTATTTTCTTCCAAAGTTCGGTTTTATTAATTTTGATGAAAACAGTGTATTTAAATTAGCTTTTAGTTTCTGTGGTGGGGTTCTTGTTGGTCATATATATAAAAGGTCAACATTTCGTTTAAATTCTATGCTTGGTATTTTCTTGTTGGTCATTCTTGTGAGTTTTTCAGCGGCTATAGCTAGTTCTTACATTATCCTTCCAGATATTCCAATAGTATCTGGAATATGGAATTGGTACGGTGTTATAGCAATAGTTACCGTATATGTAGCGTTGGTGACACAAGTAAATCTCCACAATAAACTCGAAAACTTCTTAAAGCACTATGGAACTATCTCGTATAGCACATACTTATATCACAATCTCTTTGTGGCGATTGCCATTCTGTTTATTATTCATTTTGAAATATATAACAGTGGTTTAAGATTATTTGTGACCTTTTCTTTCACGTTAATTGCAACTTACTTTCTTGCGACAGTTTCATATTTACATATTGAAAAACCATCCGTTGAATTAGGGCGAAGTATTATAAAAAAGTATTACAGAGTTAATTAGTCAAACATTAAAAAATGTAAC
>CAZDEC010000019.1:0-53889 GCA_964504295.1 uncultured Thioalkalispiraceae bacterium | reverse complement strand
GGCCTGCACCACCTAAATCCCAACCGTATTCATTGATTTCATCAAAGAAGTGCTGAATGTTATCAGTGTCTGCACCGATGAACATGATGTTACCGGTTTGACCGTGGAAAGTAACAAGGCCTGAACCGTATTTTTCCCAGCTGTCTGCCAGTTGGTTTAACATA
Organism: uncultured Thioalkalispiraceae bacterium; assembly: GCA_964504295.1. Taxonomy (GTDB): domain Bacteria; phylum Pseudomonadota; class Gammaproteobacteria; order UBA6429; family Thiohalophilaceae; genus SZUA-37. The sequence goes on along the minus strand of CAZDEC010000019.1, from coordinate 53,725 downwards.
GCTGATGTGTAGTAGTTACCTGGAGTAGGTTGTACGCGCAATGTATGAAATTCTTTTGATTCTGGGAAGGCTTCGCCAACTTCAGAGAAACGAGGGATAATACCGCCACCATAACCGAATACAGAAACAGTACCACCTTTCCAGTAGCCTTTACGTGTTTCGTATGAATGTTCTAACTGACCTAATAAGGAGTTAGCAACTTTATTAATTTTTTCATTGGGATGATCGTCACGTAAACGTTTAAAACCAGAAATAAATGAAGGCCAAGGACCTTTTTCTAGCTCGTCGAGCATGGGTGTTGGGTATTGACTTTTAGCCATGGTTTTCTCCTTGTGGCATTACCTGTTAGCTACACTACTAAATTAAAATTCTTAAAATTCTTCAGTTTAGGTTAATGCTGTAGAAAAATACATTTACAGCTACCTATATTTGCGACGAAGTTTAGGCTTTGATGAGCACCTCGAAAACCCACCTGATGGGGTGAATACGAGGATACCACCTATCCCAAAAGAGGTAGGTGCTTCTATATCCTCTAACCCTAAATTCGTTACATATCGTTTGAAAATCATAAACTCCACTTTTAAAACAGTAGGTTACAGCTGTTTCACGTTGGGTATATGTGTTGAAACAGTCATTGTGCTTTAATTATGTCATTTATATACGTGTATAAAAATTTCTTACGGCTTTGAAAAAGTCCGAAGAAATTGTGTAGCAGTCTAGCCAATATTATTCAGTACGCAATCAGCAAATGAATTGAGTGCTTGTTAGATATACTTTCGAAGTATACTCGGCGCAATACTGATTAATACACATAGAAAATTTGTGCGTATTGTACGAATTTAGGAGTTAAAATCAAGTGTCAGTCGCGAAAAAACCATTTCAGAGCGCTTTAAATGCTTTTGATTTAAGCAATCAACAAGCTTACTTGCGTTGGCGCGAGCAAAAGTTAAAAGCGTACCCTATAAATAGTCGCAATTTGTTAGTGAATATAAAGGATATAGCCGTACTCACAAGTGCTGAGCAGCAGTCGGTTATGCTGAACCTGACAAAAATGAATATGTGTCTATATCAGCTTGAGCAACCCTCGCAAGCCGACAAATCAAGTATTCGAGAATTTGCGGCCCAATTTGGCTATAAACGCCTGGATACCAATATTTGTGCGGATAAAGACAGTATTTCGTCATTACAGACAGTGGCTTCTGGTCGTCACGCGAGTTATATACCTTATACTACACGCAAAATTAGTTGGCATACGGATGGTTATTACAATAAGCCGGAAAATACCATTCGGGGTATGCTACTGCATTGTGCTAATAACGCGCCTATCGGTGGTGAAAACCAGTACCTTGATTCAGATATTCTCTATATTCATTTGCGAGATAAAAATCCTGAGTGGATTAGAGCCTTAATGGCTAAAAATGCGTTGACGATTCCGGCAAATGAAGAAGCCGGGGCTAAACGCCCATCGCAAACAGGGCCTGTTTTTAGTCTTGATAATCACAGTAAGAGCCTCCATTTACGCTATACCGCGAGAACGCGCAGTATTCAGTGGGACGATAATCCGCTGCTGAACGAAGCTTTGGATGAAATTACACAATTTTTACAAAGTGGGTCTGATTTTATTTATACGCATAAATTGCAGCCAGGGCAGGGCGTTCTTTGTAATAATGTTTTGCATAATCGAAGCGCTTTTGAAGAAAATGATAGCCCGCAAAGTAAGCGTCTAATTTATCGAGCTCGATATTATGATCGTGCTTGTATTAAGTAAATAATCAATATAAAACAAGGTATTACAATGTTAATGTTAAGTGATTTATTAATTGGAAATGGTGTGGATTCATACGCTGCTCTGGTTGAGGCTGTTGAGTCTGTTGCTAAATCGGGCGAAATGTTTTTTCAGATGGATGTTAAACCGCCATTTCCCGATACGCCAGACAATTGGGAGCAGCAACTGGAAGCACGATTTACTTCCGCGCGCTAACTTAACTCATATTTAATTCAGGATTTTTATGTACTGGTCAGAAGAAAACGAAAACAAAGAAGAATTTGTTATTCCAGATAATATTGTTGACGTGATGTTTACCGTCAAGGGAAAAACGATTCCACTCGATAATGCGCATGTCTTAGCGCAGGCGATTGAAACGGTGTTGCCCTGGGTGAAAGAAGAACAGCAAATGGGAATTCACCATGTTTTTGGTGCCGAGTCGGGTAATGGCTGGTTACGTCCGGAAAATACCAACAATGAATTGCTTCACCTATCAAGACGCCAGAAGCTGACTATTCGCATTCCAAACACACGTTTGCAGGATATTCAGGCCTTAACCGGCCAAACGCTAGTATTGGGTGATTATACGCTCAGTATTGGTGATTCGACGGTACGAAAATTGAGCGATATGGGCATTGTTTTCGCACGCCATGTTGTGGTGGATATGGATGAGCAGGGAATCGCCCAATCTGAAAACGAATTTATGCAAGCTTGTGTAGAGCAGTTGCAGGCATTGGGCATTAAAATCAAAAAAATGATGTGTGGTCGGGAGCGCTATATACAGTTGCCGGATAAAAAACTGATTACTCGCGGTTTAATGGTTGCCGATCTGGAAAAATCTGAATCGGTTAAAATTCAGGAAAATGGCATCGGAACAGGGCGTAAACTAGGTTGTGGCTTGTTTTTACCACAAAAAGGCATTGATCCGGTTAATCCAGACTAGGCTTTGTTGGTTATTTTACTTAACCTGAACCGGGATACGGATGAATCTAGGATAAGAAATTCCGTGGGTGACTACCGGACAGGAATAGGGGACGGGCTCACTAAAGACACGCAAAACACGCCTTCCCTGGCAAGCTCGACTGCCGCGTCCATGCGGCAGACGGTCTTTAGTGAGCCCGTCCCCTATTCCTATCCTACTCTTTACATCGGTTTTAGCAGTATTCTTCCATATCCTGGGTTCAGGTTAATATACGAAAAACTCTGGGCGAGTGTTTTTTTTGGGATACTGGTTGAAAAACATCAATAAACATCAGAAAACATCAGAAAACACCATAAGTCTTCGTAAAAAAATCAACGAAGACTAAATAAGTGCCCGTAAAGGACGAGAAACGGGCACTAAACTATCCCCATAGAGAGGCTTGGCTCAAGCGCCAAAATTTGTTTAAATAGCGCCAAATTTTAGAGCGAGATAGTTTATATCTTGATTAATTTTTAATATTTGGTTTAGTGGAGAAATAATATGCCAACACTTGAAGCAGATGGTAAGTCAGTAGAAGTAACAGAAAACGGTTATTTAGTTGATTATAACGAGTGGACTGAAGCACTTGGTGCTAAAATAGCTGAGCAAGAAGAACTTGAAATGACCGATGAACATTGGGATGTGGTTCGTTATTTACGTAGTGAACATGCGGAAAACCCTGGTACTGAGCCAAATGAGCGTGGTATCACCAAAGATATGGGTAAAAAATGGGGTAAGAAAATTAACTCTAAATACATGTATCAATTGTTCCCTGGTATGCCTTCAAAACAAGGTCGTAAAATTGGCGGAATGCCCCAAAGTACGCGTAAAGGCGGGTATTAATCAATAATTTAGCCGGCCTGTAACCCATCAGAGATATAGAATGTGGGTTGTCTGGCTGCTAAATTTGCGTCACGATTTTAAACGAATTTAATTCACCAAAATAAAGGGTTAGCCCTTTAAACTGAGGTTATAACAATGAGCGATAAAACTAAACTTATTGAAGAAATGCTAGAAATGCAAAAAACATTCATTGCCTTTGAACAAGAGCATGGCATTGATATGAAAGACTACTACGTAGGTCAAGAAGGTCACGTTTTGTTCGGATACGTTGCAAAATATGATGAGTTAGCGGCTAAATTAAATGCGATGGCTCATGAAGAAAAAGGTTCAACACGTTTCTTCTAAACGTTACTCGAACTGATTCAAAAAAGGCCACATCAGAAATGATGTGGCCTTTTTTAGTGCCAGTTTCTTTTCTTACTGGCACTTATGATGTTTTTCTACCCGATTAACACCAAACTCAAAACCAGTTTCTTTCTTTACTGGCACTTATTTAGTCTTCGTTGATTTTTTTACGAAGACTTATAGTGTTTTCTGATGTTTTTCTACCCGATTAACACCAAACTCAAAACCAGTTTCTTTCCTTACTGGCACTTATTTAGTCTTCGTTGATTTTTTTACGAAGACTTATAGTGTTTTCTGATGTTTTTCTACCCGATTAACACCAAACTCAAAGCCAGTTTCTTTCTTTACTGGCTTATTTAGTCTTCGTTGATTTTTTTACGAAGACTTATAATGTTTTCTGATATTTTTCTACCTGATTAACACCAAACCCAAAGCCAGTTTTTTTATTTGCTGATACTTATGCTGCCATCATAGTGCCAATGTGGTTGGGGTAAATAATTTAAAGCGTGGTCAGTTGTCGAACTTCTTCCGAGAAAAAAATAGCGATTAATATTATCGGCACGACAATCAAAAAATAACCCAGCATCATACAGCGGAGTCTGCACACAGCAAAGCGTAAGTCCATCAAATTGTTGATGACCAGCCAGCCCTTGTAAATAGTGACGATGCCGATGAAGATAGCAGTAGTACTGGTAAAATCAGAAAATTCTGCGATGGAGGCACTTATCAGTGTCAATACCACCAAGGTTATCCAGGTTATGTTGATTGTTTTTCTTGTAGACAAGATTTACCTCGATTCAGTATTATCGGAGTACATAAACTAACGGAAAAATAATAATCCAGGCTAGATCGATCATATGCCAATAGAAGGCTGCACTCTCCAATCCTTCATACTCACTGGCTGAATAGGTATTAAAGTGAGTACGCAATGTCACCCAAAAAATAGTCGTCATGCCAATCAATACATGCAGCAGGTGATTGAAAGTGAGGTAATAGTAAAACGAATAAAATAAGTTGGTTCTGCTGTGAATACCAACGGTGTCGTTCCAAACATATTCCCAGCCTTTAATTCCGCAATAGGTTGCACCGGCCAAAAGAGTCAGATACAACCATTTCAGGCAGGTTTTTTTATCTCCCAATTTGATAGCCGTGACCGCTTTGGTAATAAAGTAACTGCTAGTGACAAGGACTATTGTGTTTAGCATTCCAGCCATGGTGTTGAGTCTGGCTGGCCCCGCCGAAAAGATATCAGGATGGTGAACTTTTGCGATTAGGAAAATAATAAAAAATAGCGCAAATTCTGACAATTCAGCATAGATAAGGAGCCACACGGCAATATTGCCGGGTGTTTTGTTAGCCACTGTTTGGTTTTTTGATTCCGAACGCTTAAAACCAAATCGAGGTAGTGTTTGTGCCAGAGAAGTCAACATAGTGTAGTCCGTATTCAGGATGAGAAGTAAGAGTCAATTAACTTTTCGATAACAGCCAGGGTTTCCGTATCATCAGATACAGGTTCGGCCAGACAAGCAATGCAGGCATCTTTTATTGGCATGCCAGCATGAATCATCATTGCGGCGTAGATAAGTAATCGTGTTGAGGCGGCTTCCTCGATATCGTGGTCCTTCAAACGGCGCAGATCATTGGCGAGAGCAACGAGTTGTTGTGCAGTCTGTTTTTGTATACCGGTTTCCTGACAAATAATCACTACCTCTTTATCCGGTGCCTGATAGTCAAAGCGCATAGCTACAAAGCGTTGGCGTGTACTTGGCTTCAGGCCTTTGAGTACATTTTGATATCCGGGGTTATAAGAGATAACCAGCATAAAATCATCATGTGCTTTAATGGTCTCGCCGGTTTGAGTAATTGACAGCACGCGGCGGTGGTCTGAGAGGGGGTGTAATACCACTGTGGTATCCTTGCGGGCTTCAACCACCTCGTCCAGATAACAGATACCGCCTTCTTTGACAGCACGTGTTAGTGGGCCATCCTGCCAATAGGTGCCTTCGGAACCAATGAGATAACGTCCCACAAGATCCGTCGCAGTCAAATCATCATGACAGGCGATGGTGTGAACGGGGCGATTAAGCTTTTCTGCCATATATTCAACAAAGCGGGTTTTGCCACAACCGGTTGGGCCTTTGATGAGCACAGGAAGTTGTTTTTGTGCCGCCAGGCTAAAAATATTGACTTCCTGGTCATGTGGCAGATAGTAGTTATTTGTTTGCATTAGCAGTCTCCTGTTTATCGGTTAGCTAGTCGCAGTGGTGAGTTTAAGATACAAACGGGGTAGTATTTGTGGAAGTTGGTCTACATCGTTAACGATGATATAACCCTTATGACCAAATAAATAAGGCAGGTAGTTGTTGGCCTGGCTATCAATCGTGACACAGAATGGTTGTAGTCCCTGTCGTTTTGCTTCGAGGACTGCATGTCGGGTATCTTCAATACCATATCGGCCTTCGTATTGATCGATATCATTAGGTTTGCCGTCTGAGACCACCATCAGTAATCGTTGTTTTGCCTGCTGAAGATTCAAAATCTCAGTCGACTGCCGAATGGCTGCACCCATGCGAGTATAAAAGCCCGGCCTAGTCGCCATGATCCGCCCCCGAGTGAAATCGTTATAGGGCTCGGTGAAATTTTTTAGGATGTGATAGCGTAGCTGGGTATTTTTCACGGATGAAAAGCCATAAATACCAAACGGATCACCTGCATCATTCAACGCTTCGGCAAACAACAGCAGTGTGTCTTTAATGACATCGATAATAGATTGTTCTGCGGTAATCATCGCATCGGTCGACATAGAGAGGTCTGCCAGTAGAAGACATGCAACGTCACGTTGACGAGTCAGCCTGGAACGATAATAGTCCTGTCGATTTATGTCTTGCACAGGTTGCGTTACTATTTTCAACCAGGCATCCATATCGATTTCCTCACCAAATGATTGATGTTTATGCCAACTACGCTGTGATTGCAGCAAACAAAAATGTCGCTTTAGTCTGCTTGCAATGGACTTCAGGTGTTCAGGCACGGGCATGGGTGCCGCTTGATCGGCCAACATGGGTTGCACTAAACAGTAATCTTTAACGAGACTGGATTTACGAAAATCCCACTCAGGCAGCAAGATCCCATCACCCAGCGGTAAGTCATCGTTCTGGGGCGCGGGTAAATCAAGATCAAATTTAATTTTTGCTGAACCCGCACGGCGTTGGCGGGAAAGTGTGACGATGTCCAGATCTTCAACTGCTTTTTGCAGATCATCATCCAAGTCTTCTTCCTGGCAACGATCCAGATCCACCTGTTCAGACCAACTAAAGAGGCTTTCGGCCTGAAATATGAGTAAGCCATCGGTTTGTTTGCTGTCATCGATCCGAGTAGCTTGTTTTCTGGTATCAAGCAACTTGCTTTTACTGGTTTGCGCACGAGCAGCTTGAACGGATTCATCCTCTGCCTTGACCGATACGGCTCGCATTGGTGCCGGGTATAACCACAGCCAGACGGGTTGCGGCTCGCCCTTTGCCTGAGGCAAGTGAGTCACACTACCAGGATTAACCAGCGCCTTGTGAATAGCCTGTTCACGTAATATTTCATTACCTTGAGTACCATGCAGGGGCAGCCGTTTATTAATCGATGCCTGCACCAGTTGTCGATATACTTTTTGTAAACCGGGCCGCTGCTGCAATAACTCTGCACAGGCACGCTGATTGTCTGCAAACCAGTGTTGAACCATCGGAAGTTTTGCAGCCAGGGCGGTTAACCAGAAATAGAGCGCCTTGTTCAGGTCACTGTCAGGAAAATAGTTTATGTAAGCCGGTAGATTGACGGTTTCCTCATCCTGCCAACTGACACTGTGCTTTTGGTTGCTTCCGGCAATACGTTGGATGAACCGCCGCGTACTGTTGATGTGGCGCGGCTGCACCGCTACGATCGTTTTACCTGCATTACCACCGACGCCACGATAAAACAGTGTTAGTTGTTGCTTTAGTTCCGATAAATTTATCTGTGCCGATGTATGCGCTTCTATTGCATATTGGGTAACCCATCGATGCCAGACTTTACCGATTAACTCTTCCATTTTATTCCTAAGTATCTTTGATTAAATTTCCCCCTGCCTGTTGGCAAGGGGGAATTATTTTCAGGCACTTGCCAGTTTGTCGGTTTTGCCAACGAAAAAGCTGGCCAGGTAGGCAACCAGGCCGACAAGGAAGATCAGACCAAAGGCTTCACGCACCCAGTAGAACGGGATCAATTTTTCCTGCGTAGCCATAAAGCTCAGAGCCTTGCCTGTTTCAGGCAGACGTTGCAAGGCGATTTGTCCTGCACCGGCTGCCGTCAAGGCCAGGGTAATGCCAATCATGCTGATACACATGGTCCAAAAAGCAAATTTTTCCAAGCGTTGCGCAGAGGGCGGATTGCCCTGAGGTCGGCCGCGCATAATGGGCATCGCATAGGAGATAATAGTCATCACGATCATGGCGTAGGCACCGAAGAAGGCGAGATGGCCGTGGGCCGCGGTGAGCTGGCTGCCGTGGGTGTAATAGTTCACCGGCGCTAGGGTATGGATAAAGCCCCATATACCTGCACCGAGAAAAGCCATTACCGAGGTGCCCAATGCCCATAAGGTAGCGACTTGATTTTTGGGCTCATGGCGACGTTGTTTGACGACCTTGAAGGCAAACAGCACCATCATGAAGAACGGCACAGGTTCCAGAGCAGAGAAGATGGAACCCATCCACAACCAATATCTACCCGGTCCAATCCAGTAATAGTGATGGCCCATACCGATCAGTCCGGAAATCAGCGCCAGGGCAATAACCACATAGAGCCATTTTTCGATAACTTCCCGATCCACGCCAGTAACCTTGATTAATACAAAGGCAAGAATGGCACCGAGTATCAATTCCCAGACACCTTCGACCCATAAGTGAACCACCCACCACCAGAAGTATTTATCCAGTACTAGATTACTTGGGTTATAAAACGAAAACAGAAAGAAAACAGCCAGTCCAATCAGTCCGGTAATCAACACCATGTTAATAACGGTTTTGCGACCTTTGAGAATGGTCATGCCAATGTTATAGACAAAGGCCAGACAGACGATAACGATACCAATCTTGGTTATCGTCGGTTGCTCTAGAAACTCTCGTCCCATGGTGGGAAGCAAATCATTGTAAGTAATTTCTGCCAGTTCAGAATATGGAACCAGCAGGTAGCCCAGTATGGTCATCACACCGGCAACAGCAAAAACCCAGAAGCTGATGTGTGCCAGTAACGGGCTGTGTAGTTCTGTGCCAGATTCTTCTGGCACCAGATAATAGGCCGCGCCCATAAAACCGAATAACAACCAGACAATCAGCAGGTTGGTGTGCACCATGCGAGCAACATTGAACGGGATAGTGGGGAACAGAAAATCACCTGAGATGTATTGCGCACCCATCACCAGGCCAAACAAGATTTGGCCGACGAACAGCATAAGTGCAAACACAAAGTAAGGTTTAGCGACTTGTTGAGATGTGTATTTCATAATGTATTCCTTCTTCTTAACCTTCGATATTGGGTGGCCAGTCGTTGTTGTTGATGCGTGATGTCCAGATCAAAAATTCGGCCAGTTCATTGATTTCTTGTTCTGTAAGGTGAAACTGCGGCATCTTGCGCCGACCGGGTATGGGCAGCGGTTGTGCCCCCATCCAGCTTTTCAAAAACTGTTTAAAGGTTTCTTCATCACCGCCGCCGCGTCGTTCGAAAACATTGCCAAGTTCAGGGGCAAAATAAGCGCCTTCCCCCATCAGGCTGTGGCAGCCGATACAGTTGTTGTCTTCCCAGTGTTTTTTGCCCTGTACAACCGCGGCAGTGATGTTTTCTCGGTGATCTCGTTTGGGCAGCTCCAGCATTGTGTCGACAGTAAGGCCAATCAACAGCAGGAAGAAAAAGAACCCACCCCCGTAATAAATATTTCTGGCCATACTCTTGGTGAATTGTTCAGCCATTGCTTACTCCTGTTTTGTTGTAACATTCAGCTTAGCTATATCAAGATGTGTGCCACAACATAACTTGTTGTAATTAATGATTAAAATTATAATAGTTGTTGATAAGACAACATTTGTTATGATGTATGAATGACATCATCGGAGTTAATATGACAACATCAGTATTTTTTGAAAGCTTGACCTCGATTGTAGAGGACCTGTCCCGGGAGTTGCCTGCCGAACGGCGCTACCAGAATTTATTGAGCGCGATGCAGCGGATCTTTCCCTGTGATGCTGCGGCCTTGTTGCAACTGGAAGGACATACGCTCATGCCCTTGGCAACCGATGGCTTGAGTGACGATACGATGGGACGCCGCTTTGTGGTGGAGGAGCATCCGCGGCTTGCGTGCCTGCTACATTCACGGGAGCCGGTGCGGTTTGCTGCTGATTCCGATTTACCCGATCCCTATGATGGCTTAGTCGATACCGAGGATCAGCATTTACATGTGCATGATTGCATGGGAGCCTCGCTCTATATTGATGAACAGCCTTGGGGGGTGCTTACTCTGGATTCATTAAACCCGGCTTCATTCGATAATATCAATCCCATTGAATTTCGAACCTTTATCAGTTTGACCGAGGCGACGGTTAAGGCCGCAAAGCGCATTGATGGCCTCCAAGCACGGGTTGATAAACAACATCAGGTTACACAAGCACTGTTAGAAGACAGCAGCCATGTTGAGATGATCGGCAAAAGCTCGGTTATGCATCGTTTGAAAGAAGAGATCGGAATTGTGGCGCATTCACCACTGACCGTCCTGGTGCTGGGAGAAACCGGGGTTGGCAAAGAGTTAGTAGCACGCCAGATCCATCGTTCTTCTACACGGGCGGAAGAAGCACTGGTTTATGTCAATTGTGCTGCTTTACCAGAGAACATTGCCGAAAGTGAATTGTTTGGACATGTCAAAGGCGCTTTCACAGGTGCAATTGCTGATCGAGCCGGAAAGTTTGAAATTGCCGATAATGGCACCTTATTTCTTGATGAGGTCGGGGAATTACCCCTTGCAGTGCAGGCCAAATTATTACGAGCCATACAATGTGGTGAAATTCAAAGAGTGGGCAGTGACAAACATATCCAGGTTGATGCACGTATCATTGCTGCGACCAATCGGGATCTGAAAAATGGAGTTCTGAAGGGAGACTTTAGAGCCGATCTCTACCATCGTTTGTCCGTATATCCAATTTATGTACCACCGTTACGTGAAAGAGCGAAAGACATTTTACTGCTTGCAGGTTTTATACTGAATAACAATCAGCGCCGTTTCAACGTAAAAGGTCTGCGGTTATCAGCAGATGCCAAACAGGCACTGTTAAACTACACTTGGCCGGGGAACGTGCGAGAGCTGGAACATGTCTTGAGTCGGGCAGCATTGAAAGCCATTGCAGAGCAGGAGAGGAATTCACGTATCATTACAATCACAGAGACTTATCTGGACATTATCGACGACACCAGCTCAACAGAGCCAACGTTAAACAGTGAACCTGCGACGTTTTCCAACAAGCCGGAACTCAGTCTGAAATTAGCCACGGAACAATTCCAGAGAGCAGTTATTCTGGAGCGACTATTACTCCAGAATAATAATCTGTCCGCCACAGCACGGATACTGGGCTTGGACAGGAGCAATTTTTATCGTTTATTAAAGCGTCTGGATATTAATAAACCATAGCGGGCATAAGGAAAAAAGAAATAGAACCAAGGGGAACGATGTATGCACATAAAGCATTATCGGAAATAGTGGCGCAGTTGTTAGCAAAACAAAATGCGCTTAAGCAAACAAGTTTGTTGCATGCAAATTTGTATCTTTTGTTCCTTACAACTCAGACCAGATGCGCACTAAATTTGCATAGCATATATCAACTGTCTTACTTGTCTCGGCTTCAGGTTTGGTTTGAAGTAGAGTTTCTCTTGCCGTATTAAGCTGATAGAGCAGTTCTCTTTGTTCAGCACTACGCACCATGCTTTGTACCCAGGTAACAGCGACCAATCGCTCGCCGCGAGTAACCGGTTTAACATGGTGTAAACTGGATGATGGGTACATTACGGCATCCCCAGCTTTTAATTTAACTTGTTGTTCTCCAAAACTTGTATTGATAACAAGCTCACCACCATCATAATTTTCTGGTTCAGATAAAAAAACGGTGATGGATATATCGGAACGATAACGATCAGTCCCCCCCATAATAGGATCATCTACATGATCACCGTATTCCATACCATCTATATAGCGAGCATAAAAAGGGGCTGCAACTCGATGTGGTAGAGCCGCACTTTTGAATTGCGGATTTGCGACCAGGCTGGCCATGACGATATTATTGAGCTGGCTCATCTGGCTTGCATTCATGGCTACTTCTTCATTATTTTTTACCCGTTTGGCTGCGCTGCCAGCCGATAAGGTGCCATTGACAAACGGAGCATCTTTTAAGAGAGAGGTAACAGTTTGTAAGCGCTCAGCAGGTAATAAGGATAAAATTTTTAATAACATAGTAATATTCAATCTGTAATCGCAACAGAGTGTAGTATGCGGTATAATCACTCTACATTTCAAATATTTAAACCTATTAATTCCAAGGTGTATTCATGCTTTTAAACGTTTTAGTGAGCGGAACAACAATACCGGTCAATGTGCCAGATATGATGTTAACAGAGGCGCAAGAGTTTTTTAAAAAAATGGATAAAGACATGGATCAAGGATGGCAAATGAGCCAAAAATGGGTCGATAACTTAAATTCAGAACAGCGCTGCCAGGTCGTTGGTGATAAAATCCTAACGGCAATCGAAACTGAGAATAAACAATTGATTGTTATGATGTCGGCGTATGTTTTATACAAAGTACCCGGTTCTACCGCAATTCGTATTTCAGAAGATGGTGACATTAATGAGACTGAAATTATTATTGGTGGTTTAAACTAGTTTTTTTTGCATTCCGCAAAGGTTGTATTATCACAATGAAAAATTCTGCCGTAATTGGTGGCGGCCCAATGGGGCTTGCTTGTGCTTATCAACTTGCGCTTAATGGCGAAAAAGTTGATCTTTATGAGGCTGATGATCGTCTTGGTGGCATGTCAGCCCATTTTGATTTTAACGGCTTGAGTATTGAGCGCTATTATCATTTTATCTGTAAAGAAGACTTCGATTTATTTACCTTGTTAAAAGAATTAGATATTGAATCGGCATTAAAGTGGCATGCAACTAAAATGGGCTACTTTTATGACGGTCAGTTATACGAATGGGGTAACCCGTTAGCCTTATTAAAATTTCCAAAGTTATCTTTTATTTCCAAAATTCGTTATGGCGCACATATGTTTTTGTCAACCAAACGAAAAAACTGGCAAGCACTCGAAGGTATTGATGCGGTAAGCTGGCTTAAAAAAGCCGAAGGCGAAAAAACTTATAATGTTCTATGGAAAAAACTTTTCGCTCAAAAGTTCTATGATTACACCCCTAACTTATCAGCGCCCTGGATATGGGCAAGAATTCGACGAGTAGGGCGTTCACGCAAAAGTATTTTTGAAGAACAAATGGGTTATTTAGAAGGTGGCTCAGCAACCTTACTAAATGCTTTAAAAGAAAAATGTCAGGTGCTAGGTGTAACTATTCATTTAAACAGTGCAATAGACAAAGTGGCACATAAAGATAATAAAGTACAAGGCGTAATGATAAAGGGTGAATTCACCGAGTACGATAAAGTTTACAGCACCGTACCCCTACCTTTTGTGACAAAAATAATTGAAAACCTGCCCGAAGAGCATCAAAAGAAATATGCATCAATTAACAATATTGGTTGTGTCTGTTTAATTTTTAAATTAAAAAAAGCACTTACCAATAATTTCTGGTTGAACGTCAATGATGATGCAATGGAAATACCGGGCATTATTGAATACAGCAACCTGAACAAGCAACAGGATCATATCGCCTATGTGCCTTTTTATATGCCGCAAACCCATGCAAAATTTAATCGCGACGATCAGGCCTTTATTGATGAGTCAAAATCTTATTTATTTAAGATTAATAAAACGTTAACAGAAAACGATATTATTGATGTCAATGTATCGCGTTATGCTTATGCGCAACCTATTTGCCCACCTAATTTTACAGATGATTTGCCGCCGATAAAATCAGATATAGCAGGTTTATACATCACCGATACATCGTATTACTATCCCGAAGACCGTTCCATTACCGAAAGCGTCGGTCTTGGTCGAAAAATGGCAAAACTCTAATTTGATATGCTAAAAAATAAACTAAACAGCGAGTTTATGCGTTTTGTTATAACCGGTGGTTTTGCTGCTGGTGTGAATTTTTTAAGTCGGATTGGTTTTAGTGAGTTTATGGGGTATCGCTATGCCGTTTTTGTTGCCTACCTGGTGGGTATGGTCACCGCATTTGTTTTAGCAAAAATATTTGTCTTCGAAAAAAGTAGTCAGTCAACTTCAAATGAATTTACGCGCTTTACGTTAGTCAATATAGTGGCCGTGGTGCAAGTATGGTTGATCAGTGTTGGCCTGGCAGAATATGGTTTTCCTGCAATGGGGTTTGTTTTTTATCCAGAGGAAGTAGCGCATTTAATTGGTATTAGTGTGCCAGTTGTAACCAGTTATTATGGGCACAAATATTTTACTTTTGCTTAGGATTTAGCGCGATCGTCTTGAGAAATATCCATGGGTTGGCTCAGGGTTGTGCGAAAAGTTGCCAACGTAGTTGGTAGTAATATTTATATTCCCGTTTGGTTTCAGCTTGTATAATAATAAGTTCAGTCATTATCTATTTACCGAAAAACAACCCAGGTTGTAGCAATATACTTAACCCCTTTGTCTAATGTCACTCCGCGATGCTCGTGTGTCCAGAAGGGTGGGAATAAAACAAGCTTACCCTGTTGCGGAGTTATTTTTATATCCTGAAATAAAAATTCAGTTTCACCACCGGGCCCAGTGACATCATTTAAATACCACACGGCAACAAGTTGTCGTTGGCTAAAGTCGTGGCTGCCGCCATCGATATGCCAATGGTAATGCTCACCTGGGTTAGTTCGTTGAATGGCGTAGCCCATGTCTTTGAATGGGCCTTTAAAATAGGGATAGGCTTCTCTAAATTCAACTAAGGCGGTTTTAATTGAATTAAACAGTGCTGCGTCGATATCTTTAAAATGTTTTTTACCGCTTACAACCATGTCGGTTGATTTTTTTATACTGAAGTCTTCGGTTGCCTGTTGGCCGATACGCCCACGGTATTGTTCGTTTTTATGTGATTCAAATTGCTCTATCATATGTTCGCATTGCTGCGACGTTAGAGCATTTTCTTTTTCAAAAATAAAGCTATTTTCTTTTACTTCTTGAATGGTTTTAAGTTTACTTTTATGGGCTGATGGCATCTGTTTGTGTCTTCGTAATGATAAAAGTCTATTATCTTACAAACAGCTTGCTTCAATCAATGTTTCTATCTGTTTTTGTGGTTGTTTGTTGTTGTTGTATATTTGTAGTAATTTTTTAGTAAGTGACAGCCAGTGTTCACGGCTGCTTATAACGTGGCTTTTTAGTTGGCTAAAATCTCCTGATAATAACCATGCATTATAAGCTGTAAGTAATTGGGGGTTAAGATGCTTACGCATATGAGTCAGGTTAGAAATATAAAAATGGATGGAAGCTTCGTTGTTACTGTGTAATAAAGCTGGCAGGGTGGTGATGCTGTCGGCTAGATGATCGCGGATGGCGCGGAGCATAATTTCGGCCTGAGTTTGTGGCAGGGCTAAAATAAGTTGCTCCCATTGCTCGCCTAAAATCATCCCGGCCTGTATTTCACCTATTTCATGTAAAATAACATTTTCGATTTCGTTGCCGGTTATTTCTTCAAGTGCGTTATCAATATGATTAAAGTCGTAGTACTCAAAGGCTTTTTTCATGGCATTGTCAGGTTTATTCCATAACCATTGGTCGTAACGTTCCCATATCATTCGTTTAATGGATTCTTTACGAATAAAAATAGTGTTACCTAAACTCATTGCCGGTGGTGAGGTTAGATCGCGAGCGTATTCGGTTGATGAAATATATATGCTGTAATCACCCTGTTTTTCTTCAGATTCGAGTTTGGCTAAAAAGAAATGTGGTGCTAATTTTGCGCCTAAGCCAGCACTGTAAACAAGCCCCTGATTATTGAGTACCGCATTAATCGCGCTGGCATCAAAGGGGTCAAAGTCTTTATTATTAAAATGGATTGGCTGGTATGTTTTAGATTCAATCTTATCCCATAATTTTTCACGTTGACGCAGCCATTGCCCCACGTCATCCATTTCTAATTTTACCGATGCTGATTTTTGTTGTTCCCAACGATAGTATTCGCGCATTTTAAGCAGGTAAATACAAAGGGTGTAATTACCGGCATGATTGGCATCGGCTATATGGCAGTTATACTGAACATTATCACGTAAACTCTGTATTGATTTAGACCTTATCGTGTCCATTGATTCCTCATACAAGGTTGGTAACGTGAGCAATAACAAAGTAAAATACAACCTAAGCCTAGCATGCGTTTACCCCCTAAACCAGAGCGGCAAAATATGATAGAGGTATTCAGATGGTTCGATTAAAAATGAAATGGCACAAACAGGACAAGGCTCATTCTCTTGAAGAAGAGGCTGGTGTGATAGCCTATAACCTTTGGAAGGTGGCAATGGATGCTATTTTAAACCTCGAAAATGCCGATTACCAAACGGAAAGTAATAAGCAGCGTTTGGAGTTGGTAGCAGATAATTTAATTTTTATGATTCATCTTGCAGATCGTATGACCATTGAATATTTTGACGAAGATGAGCGGTCACGTTTTATTGGTGAACTCTCGAATAAATGTGGCAAACATTTAGCGGATAATTATATCGAACTCTACGGCACAGGTAATTACAAGCAGGAGTTTATCGATTTGTTAAATAGCCGTGTTGCTGAATATGCCGAGTTTGATTTTAGTGATGATGCCGGGCCGGGGTTTGCGATGAAACGTTACTACGGTGAGTATATTACGGGGATTATGGGTGAGAAATATAACAAATGGGTAACCTCCCAGATGATCGATATTGAAGTTCCAGTCATGTATCGACACCTAAAGCGAATAATGAAAAATATAATTGAATAAAAACAATTGGATACATAAAGTATTTAATGTTTTTTCACTTTCAAAAGCAGCATAAAAAAGTTAGTAAACTTACGTCATTCCCGTATGATTTTAGCGGGAATGGCGCTGTTAAAGCTTCTTATCCCGAAATCAGATTGATTCACTTCCCAGCGTAACAATAATAAACCTATCTCTAATATTCGCGCTTTAACTGCCGATACCTATCTTGATTAGATAATAAACTTCAAGGAAATGGCAGCATCAAATGCCAAACAAAATTCTTATAACTGATGACTCAAGTTTTGCTCGTAAACAAATGCTACGGGCTCTACCGCCGGAATGGGCTGTTGAGGTTTTAAATGCAGCAGACGGCCAACAGGCGATGGATGTTTTACTCAGTGATGCACCGCAATTAATGTTTTTAGACCTTAATATGCCGGTTCTTGATGGCTATGAAACACTGGAGGCTATTCTTGAAAAAAATATAGACGTAATTGTCATCGTAGTATCAGGCGATATTCAACCGCTTGCGATTGAGCGCGTTACAGAAATGGGTGCGCTGGAATTTGTAAAAAAACCCATTAGTAAAGATGATTTAAGCGAGCTGCTTCGTCGGCATGAGCTGTTTGATCTGAACAAAAAAATCGTTACAAAAAACGCAACAAAAGCACTTACTACATCTGCGGTTAGCAAAAGCAAAACTGATAATCAGGAAGGTTATCAGGAAATCGCCAATGTTGCGATGGGACGCGCCGCGGGTTTACTTGCAAAAGTTTTAGATTCATTTGTTGTTATGCCCATTCCATTAGTGAATATGATTGAAGTGTCTGAACTGCGTATGGCGATTCAGCAGGTCGATGATAATGAAATGGTCTCCGGTGTTTGTCAGGGATTTATTGGTGCCGGTATCGCCGGTGAAGCCTTGCTTATTTTTAACGAAGCCAGTTTTGAAGACATCGCAAAACTAATGAAGTATGTCGGAACTATTGATGAAGCTGTTGAAGTTGAACTGTTAATGGATATTGCCAATATTCTTATTGGTGCCTGTTTAAAAGGCATTGCCGAACAACTTGATATTAGTTTTAGTCAGGGGCATCCATTGGTGATTGGCCGACATGTAAAAGTAAACGAATTACTCGGCCAAAATGCAAAACGATGGACAAAAACATTAACCATTGAAATGGGCTATAAAATTGAAGATAAAAATATAAGTTGTGATTTATTATTACTCTTTACCGAAGATTCGATAGAACCTTTAGATGAACTTGTTTCTTATTTAGTGGAATAAACCGCATGAGTGAATTTAATGTAAAAGAAGTCCAACGCTTAATGGGGATGTTGCGTTCTATTGATGTGGGACTGATTGTACTGGATGCTGATTTTACCATAAAAGTCTGGAATGATTTTATGACTAACCATAGCGGCATACGTGGTGAACACGTAATGGGCACGAATTTATTTGATCGCTTTAAAGATTTACCAGAAGATTGGTTAAGAAATAAAACCAGGTTGGTCTTTCAGCTTAATAACAGCGCATTTACAACCTGGGAACAGCGTCCATTTTTATTTAAGTTTAAAAATTACCGACCCATAACCGGTTCGGCAGATTTTATGTATCAGAATATTACCTTTTTACCGTTAAGCTCAGCCGATGGGACAGTCGACCATATCGGAATTATTGTTTATGACGTTACCGATGTGGCCGTTAGTCGAATGGCGCTGGAGCAGGCGAATGAGGCGCTAGAAGAGCTTAGAAAGCAGGCTCGTTGATGGAGGTAAATACTTATTACATAGCGTTCATTCCCGCGTAATTTCGGCGAATCTAGCTCAGTGTACTTAACCTGAACTCGGAATAAAAAAATCCGTGCTTATCCACCGGACAGGAAACAGGGAATGCCGAATAAAGACACGCAAAACATGCCATCCGTGGCTGCTTGACTGCCGCGTCCTTGCGGCAGACGGTCTTTGTTCGGTATTCCCTGCTTCCTGTCCTCACGCTGGTAAGTTTTAATGACTTCTTTCTCTTATTCCAAGTTCAGATTAATTAAATAAAAAAAGTCGATATGGGCTCCCATATCGACTTTTTTGTACTGCTAAAGAAAAAAATTTTTATACGGAGTTACTTCGTCCAGTTACCAAAGTTATCCTGATTTTTTGCTTTACCATCTTCATAGCCAGCGCTGTAAGCTTCAGTTACCCGTTGCTCTTCACGTTCTGGGTTTAATACATATCCACCTTGCCATCCATGTACGTACTCTGGATTTACACCCATTTCTTCCATTTTAGTAACGGCATCATAATACTCTTGATTCATGAATTTCTCCTGTTAAATCAGCTGATTATCAAAAAAAGTTAAACTATAGTCTCACTAAATTTAGACGAAACGTTCATACGCTTCACCCGAATCTAAGATCTTTCTAACCTTACCCGCTGCGGCAGATAAGTTTTCGGCTACTCCAGTGTCGGTTTTGCTGGTGTGAGCTAAAACAATGGCGCAGGAGTATACCAGACTGTCGTAGGATATGCCTTTATTTCCTTTCAGTGCTGCTATACCTGCTTCTGCTGTTAATGCTGCGGCAGCATCAACATCAAATTCTTTACATTTTGTTGCATCACCCGCGGGCAATGAATCTGGAATAGGAACCGCGCGCTCAGGCTGTTCAATTCCGATACTGGTCGGGTCAAAGCTTTCAGGGCTTTCATCGCTGCCATCTGTAAAGCTGAATACCTTATGTGTTTGCTGCAATGAAGGGATAACACCCCCTTCAACACCGCGTACTATCATAGCTGAATCGAAGCCAGCAAAACGAGCTAATTCAGCGTAAACAGGCGGGTAAGCCTTGTGCACATAGCCCGTAAGCAGATGGGTATGCTTTTTAGCGCGAACCGGGCCAACCAGTACTTCTACCGTGGTAAGCACCTGGCGTTTAATAATGCGTTCTCTTAAATTTGTTAAATTATGTAGCGTAGGAGCATAGGCCTTTTGGTCGACATAAGACCAGCCAATATCGCTATTTTCTATTCGTTTAGCCGCTTCAGCAGTGGTTAAGCCGACATCCAAGCCTGCTGCAGCCAGTACTTTGTGTGTAGTAATACCGTATTTTGGATTAATTGTTTCTAGCCCGTGTGATACCGCAGGCATGCCGCAGGCCGCTAAAACAGGCGGCATAAAAGCACAAATTGGCAGGCTACGATTATGGCCGTTGTAGGGGTCGGCAATATCAACAAGTTCATCAACGTTGGCCGTGACAATGTTCGCAGCATCAATAATAGCCTTTAAAATCCCCTTATTTTCATCCATTGTTTCGCGTTTCATGCGTAGAGAAATAAGCAGTACAGCGGCCTGTACCGGGTCAGCGTCTTTATCGAGAATATACTGCATGGCAGCATAGGCTTCCTCATAACTGAGGTCTTTACTGTATTCCGGGCCGGTTGCGACTTTGCCGATACTGGACTTCATTGCTGCAATTAATTCATTGTTCATGGTGAACCAATAACCTTAAAATAATTTACGGTATTTAGTAACTGGATAGAAATTATACCTAGCGACCCTAAAAGTCTGAATATCCCTATAGAGGGATATAATTAGATGTAAAAGCGTTAAAAATCAACTTTTTGTAAATTAAGCAAAATAATACCTGAGTAGATACCTCAGATTAGTATTTCAGGATATACTATCGCTTTTTTGTGCGGCCAAAGCGCACTTTTTCAATAGATAGTTTAAGAGAGTATTTATGCCTACAGATAATGAACTAGTTGATTATGCAAGTGCCATGGCTGCATTTGAATCAAAACATTTTTCCACTGCAATGGGAATGTTCAGCCCCTTTGCTGAAGACGGTAATGCCGAAGCCCAACACCGTATGGCGATTATGTACCAAAATGGATTAGGTTGCGCACAAAATGACGAAGCAGCAGTTAAGTGGATGACAGCCGCAGCTGAAAACGGCTATCCCATTGCCGAACATGGTTTAGGCTTTATGTATATGGAAGGCGAATGCCTTGAGAAAGATATTGAGCAAGCGATTGTATGGTTTAAAAAAGCAGCCGAACAAGGTCTGGTTGGCTCACAAACAACCCTGGCGATGATGTACCACGAAGGTAATGGTGTTGAAAAGGATTTGGTAGAAGCCAAAAAGTGGTACGACCTGGCAGGTTTTACCGATATGGAATTAGACTAAAGTTAATTTTAAGATTAGATGCAATTTTATCGTCATTCCTGCATCGGTGGGAATCTAAATACAATAGCCGTTGCTGCGCTCTATGCAGGGATGACGAATTTGTTGGAAAATCAATTATATATCATCAACGGGGTATGCACCCCTTTGGAAACCCCAACGGTTTTGTGCCCGCCGCAAGCGGACGGGGAATCTAGATTAAAATAAGCTTTCGGAGAAACATTAATGCGTCCAGCACATTTAAGCACGGTACTCGATAAAGAATTTTTAAGCACCAAGCACGGCCACCATACCCCGGTTATGATCTGGGGTGCCCCCGGCGTTGGTAAATCACAAATTATTTTACAGGTAGCAAAAAAACATAACGTACCACTAATTGACATTCGTTTATCGCAAATGGAACCAAGTGACTTGCGCGGTATTCCGTTTCGCAATGGTGAAATGGTTGAATGGGCAGTACCCGCCATGTTGCCCGATGCCACACGGCATGGTTTAGAAGGTATTTTATTTCTCGATGAAATTACTTCGGCACCGCCAAGCGTGTCGGCTGCGGCGTATCAACTTATTTTAGATCGCAAATTAGGTCAGTATGAAGTACCCGAAGGCTGGGCCATCTTTGCTGCGGGTAACCGACAAGGTGATAGAGGCGTTACTTATACTATGCCAGCTCCGCTTGCCAATCGGTTTTCGCATTTCGATTTTGAAATTCATTTAGACGACTGGGTTGCCTGGGCATACGAAAATAACATCGATGATCGCATTATTGCTTTTGTACGCTTCCGTCCTGAGTTATTATTTGACTTTGACCCAGCACATAACCCAGTTGCCTTTCCGTCGCCACGCTCATGGGAATTTGCACACCGCGCATTACAAAAATTTGAACATACCCCAGAACTGCGTCTTGGTGGCTTTCAGGCCTGTATCGGACCGGCGGCGGGTATTGAGTTAAATGCTTTTATTACTAACCTGGATCAACTTCCAGATATTGACGCAATTATACGTGGTGAAGACGTTAAAGCACCGAATGAAATCGATTTACAATATGCCGTTGCCTCATCGCTTGTTGGTCGTGCAATAAGAGCAAAGGGAAGCAGTGAAGCAGAAAAAATCTTCGGTAATATATTAGATTACGCCAGTGTGTTTTCGCAAAAAGAAATGGGCGTTATGCTAGTCTCTGATATGCATCGTGCAATTGGTCAAGACATTTTCTCCGTTCCTCAATTTGCACAGTGGTCGAATAAAGTTGCTGACATCATGCTGTATAGTTAAGTTTTAATTTTCCATGCATTCAGAAACTGGCAGCAACAAGCAAACTGATGTTGAACTTAAACTCAGTGCCGCGCGTACTAAACTGATAATTGACAAACCTTTTCTAGGTGCACTGGTTTTGCGGTTACCAATGCTGAAAGCTAATCCCGAATGGTGCAAACGTACCGCAACCGATGCCAGAAGTTTTTATTATAACGAAGACTATATTAAATCTTTAAGTGTAGAACAAACCCAGTTTATTCTAGCGCATGAGGCATTGCATTGTGCCTTGTCACACTTTGCACGCCGTGCTCATCGCATTAAACATCGTTGGGATTTAGCCTGTGACTTTGCGATTAACCCCATGCTAAAAAATGATGGCTTGATTGCACCACCAGAAACATTATACCTGCGTGAATACGAAGGAATGACAGCTGAAGAAATTTATCCCTTATTAGAAGAATATGATAATAAAGAAACTCAGGACCAACATGTTTATGATGGCTCGGAAACAGGTGGTGGTTCCAATAGCAATGATACCGATCCAATAAAAGAAATTCCAAAAGAAAAACCAACTTCACTGCAGCAGCAATCTAAGCAGGGCGAGCCACCGCCTAAAGATCTTTTTAATAATAAACCAGACGATAAAGGCGAGGGCGAGCAGCAAAGTTCACAACAATCCGATTCACAAAAAAAGAAAAACCAGGGTGACGGGGATTCTGGTGCAAAAAATAAACAACAAGCTCCGCCACTGGAAAATGAACAAGCCAATCAACATCAGGAACATTTAGAAACAAAAGAAGAAAGTGATCGGGGGGCACCACAACCCAAACCTTTAAACCATGACGAGCGCGAAAACCTCAACGTGCAATGGAAGCAACGCATGGCCGGTGCAGCACAATCTGCGATGCAAGCCGGTAAACTTGGTGATGATATGGCTCGCATGCTCGATTTTTTGCTGCAACCTGAATTACCCTGGCGTAATTTATTAGCACAGTATATGACTTCAATCGCAAGAGACGACTATAGTTATACTCGCCCCAATTCCCGTCGCGGCGATCCGGCTATCTTCCCCAGTTTACGCAGTTCTCAAATAAATATTATTGTGGCACTGGATACAAGTGGTTCGATTTCTGATAGCGAATTAACAGAATTTGTATCCGAAATAGATGCGATTAAAAGTTTAATGCGCGCACAAATTACCCTGCATACCTGTGATTCAAGTTTACATAAAGATGGCCCCTGGGTTTTTGAAGCCTGGGACGAATTTAAAATACCGAATAAAATAATTGGTGGTGGTGGCACCAGCTTTAAACCGGTATTTGAATGGGCAGAAAGACAGGATATGCAGGCAGATATTCTTGTCTACTTTACTGATGCAGAAGGGGCATTCCCCGAGAGTGAGCCAAATTTCCCGGTTATCTGGTTAATAAAAGGTAAAAAGAAAGTACCGTTTGGGAATCGGGTGCAGCTTAATTAGATGGTTAATAAAAATAATAAACAAGGTACATTGCTGTCTCATATAACTTATGAATAAGATGTTTTCATGAGGTATATTTAAGCAGTAAAAGAAAACATTAACACTTGGACATGAAATGGGTGTGAGTTTGTCGTTACCGTGCTATCGCTCGCAATGACCAGGCTTTCTATATTCAAAGCAGGGGTTTAAAGTTAATGGGACAGCAATGAACAAGGTATTAAATAGCAAGATGGAATTATCCACAGAAGATAGTTTAAGAATGAATGTGTTGCTAACACAGCAACTACAGGCTATTCGTATTGATGAATCAAAAATGATTGTTTATGGTTTGTCTGCGCGTGGTGAGGCAAAGGTAGTGTTGAATCCTAATTGCCGTGATGAGCAATATATTAAACTGGTTAAAGAATTTATTTCAACTCAGGTATTAGGCTCGCCGGGAGGTTACCCTATTTATTTGCGTCGCTGGACGCGTATGGGACAGGCGAAGCACGATAGCCTCGAACGTTTACTTCAGCTGGGTGAAGCGGAAGCGGTTATCGCGGTGGTGCATGCCGAAAGTTTAACAAATGAGTTAGCGCGTTACGCATGGTGGGTAATGCAAACATCAGCCAATGCGCGTTGTATGTTAGAACGTGACAAAGTCGCTCAAGGCGACATGGGTAAAATACTGGCGGAATTTTTAGTCGAGTTTTTACCGTTTGAAGAAGAACCTAAGGCTGTGGTTAATTCGGTTAGGTTGGTATTAAAACCCAATCTAATATCCAGGCAAACAAAAGAAAGTTTATGGAAAAGAGGCCAGCGTAAGAATACTTTTTTAGTAGGTTTTTTGCGCTCTGTGCCAGACCATCTACCTTTACAGTCCAAACCACATCCTCAACAGGATGCATTTTCAAAAGCACTTGAAAAGCTGGAATCAAATCTTTTTGCCAAGTTAATTATTCGGATTTTAGCAGAGCAGGGGCAGGCTTTCTTTAAAACAGCTGCTGTTGTCCTTAAAAAACCAGCTAATCAGGATGTGGCGATTGAGTTATTGGTGGCCATTGCAGATTATTTTGTGGCTGTTAAACCGAACGATTTTATACCAGCCAATCAATTCGAATCTTTACCAAAAACAGCTCAACAATACCTCGCTAAGCCGATATGTGACTATACTAGAGAAATAGATGAGGTTATTTCGGCGTTACCAGAAGCACGTGACTGGATTGAGTCGATTATTGTTTTGTCTCAACTGGATGTGCATCTGATCAACCCCATTTTTGCGCGTAGTGATGCAATCGGAACCGTTATGCGCAAGAAGCTTGCGCCTGTATTTGACCCAATTACTGAGTATGTCAGTAACTTTATCAGTTAATATAAGAAGGATTAGTCTGTGAAATTTAGTAAAGTTACGGCAACATTAGATTTAAAAATATCACAACATGATTTAGATAAGCATCTACCGGCATCACCTTATGCGGTCGGTGAGGAGCTTGCCGAGCAGGCTATCATTTATGAGTCTGAAAATAAGCTTGGTTATTTCCCTGCGGTTGAATTTTTAAAACAACAAAGTGCTATAGATAAAGATTTGGCAGATGCGGTTGAAAATATTGCCTGGCTAGTCAGTAATCTTATCCGTGAAGAAATTACCACTCGATTACGCCCCGCATTTTCGGTAATTAAGTTTGAGAAGATTCAGCTTCATGCTTTAAAAATGCCGACTGTTCGCCCCCATAAAAAAAATGCAAGGCATGACCTTGTGGCGCATTACACCCCCGATCACTTACATATATGCTTAATATTAACGTCAATTAAGCATTATGATGATGCGACTACTGCAGAACGAATGACAAAAAACCTGATTCATCGTTGGTTAAACGATCATGTTGAAAGTCTGGATATTACCAGTGTGAGTTACATAGAAGAATAAAAGGTTTGCAAATGAACAAAGTTGTTATGTATTGCACCGAAACGTGCCAATATTGCCATAAGGCTGAGAAATTATTAAATAAAAAAGGTGCAAAAATCAATAAGATTTTTATTGAAGGCAACAAGCCTAAAATTAAAGAGATGATTAAACGCTCACAACGCAACACCGTACCACAAATTTTTATTGATGGTGAGCACGTTGGTGGTTTTGACGAGCTAGCCAGGTTGGAAAAAAAAGGGAAGTTAACAGCATTATTGAATGACTAAATTCAATATGTTAATTTTTATCTATGACAATACCTGATACGGCATTTAAAGAAATATTCTGGCCAGCGGTGCCGGGTTCTTCTGCCGCAACCAAATTGGCAGTACAGTTCCAGTTAAAGCAAAGTCAGTGGTGGCTGCCAGCAGCTTTACTGGAGCAGCAGCTTGAACAATTCAGCAATGTACTTAGCCATGCCTATAATACCGTGCCTTTTTATAAAAATTTCTATCAGTCACAATCCTTTCGTCCCAAAAAATTATTAACCGAGAAACTATTTTCAACAATTCCCATTATAACCCGCGAGCATATTCAACAAGCAGGGGATAATTTTGTAAGCACACAAATCCCAACTCACCACGGCAAGGTATATGATATTTCAACGTCGGGTTCGACCGGTAAAAGCATTAAACTTAAATCAACCGATATTACTCAATTTTTCTGGAATGCTTTTACGTTTAGAGATCATCTTTGGCATAAACGAGATGTAAGTAAGAAACTGGCCATTATAAAATTAAATGGCAATAAAAATGCATTACCACCAAAAGGTTTAGAATATAAATCATGGGGTAAATGCACAGGTGAAATTAAAAAACCAGGGCAAGTTGGAATGCTTTGCGTTAGATCCTCTATTGACGAGCAGTGGCAATGGTTAAAAAAACAAAATCCTAATTCAATACTAACCTATCCATCAACATTAAAAGCCCTGGTGGATAAAAGTAAGCAAGAAGGCTACAAACTTCCAAATTTGTGTGACGTTAGTACCCTTGGTGAGATTATGACAGATGAAGTTCGGCTTGAAGTTTTATCTAGTTGGGGCTTACCTGTATACGATATGTATAGCTGTCAGGAAGCAGGCTATTTAGCCTTGCAGTGTCCTGATTTTGACCATTACCATGTACAATCCGAAAATGTAATTCTTGAGGTATTAAATAAAGAAAATATGCCTTGTGCTATTGGCGAGGTTGGCCGAGTGGTTATTACCACATTACATAATTTTGCTTCACCGCTTATTCGTTATGATATTGGTGATTATGCAGAAGTTGGCGAACCCTGCGCTTGTGGTCGTGGCTTGCCGGTTTTAAAACGTATTGTAGGGAGGGTAAGAAACTTAATAACTTATCCAGACGGTTCACAGGCATGGCCAGTCGTTGGCAGTGATCATTATATTGATATTTGTAATGTAAAGCAGTTTCAGTTTATACAAAAAACGTTGAATGATATAGAAGTGAAATTAGTTATAGATGGTGATTTTACTGATGAGCAAGTATTTAAATTAAAGAAACTCATGTTGGAATCTTTACGCTATCCGTTTAAGCTTGAGTTTACTTTTCATAAAAATATACCTAGAAGTATTGGCGGTAAGTTTGAAGATTTTATATCGTTACTTTAATATCATCTTTATTTTGAATATACAGAGACTTCTTAAATGCACATTCCTAT
The DNA here is from genome assembly GCA_964504295.1 of uncultured Thioalkalispiraceae bacterium. Classification (GTDB taxonomy): domain Bacteria; phylum Pseudomonadota; class Gammaproteobacteria; order UBA6429; family Thiohalophilaceae; genus SZUA-37. Next base: position 26,170 of record CAZDEC010000019.1, on the reverse strand, counting down.
AACATCCTTTAAAGAAATACATTGGCCTGCTATACCCTCAATGATTTCTTCAACAAAGCTTGCTTTGCAATATCAACTAGATGAAAGTCAATGGTGGACAGCAGAAAATTTAAAGCGTTATCAATTTAAACAGTTTAAACTGGTTTTGGAGCATGCTTTAAACACAGTGCCATTTTACCAGGAATTATATAGTTCAATTTCTGAGCCAATCGATGCGGAGATATCGGAAGAATATTTTTCAAGCTTACCCTTTATCTCGCGTTCACAGGTACAACAAGCAAATGATATGCTGGTTAGTACGAATATCCCGGCCAGTCATGGAAAGGTTTACGAAAAATCAACGTCAGGCTCGACGGGTGCATCACTAAAAGTAAAAGATACTGAAATGGGAAATGTATTTTTTCATGCACACACTTTACGCGATCATTTCTGGCATCAGCGTGATTTTACAAAAAAATTAGCGGCTATTCGATTAACGCATACAGATGAAACACAACCTCCAAACGGCAAGCAATATTCAGTCTGGGGTGCATCTAACCACGATTTATATCCATCCGGACCATCGGTTGTTCTTAGTATTCAATCTACCATTGACGAGCAGTGGAGATGGTTAAAGCAACAGAATCCCGAATATTTAATTACTTATCCTTCAGCATTAAAAGGTTTACTTGAAAAAAGTCGTTTGGAAGGCAACCCGTTAACAAAATTACGTGAAGTGAGTACTCTTGCAGAAATTGTTAGCGATGAATTACGTGAATCCGTACAACAGTGTTGGAATGTCCCATTACATGATATGTATACCAGCCAGGAAATTGGTTATATGGCTTTACAGTGTCCAGATCATACACATTACCATGTACAAAGCGAAAGTATGATTATGGAAGTATTGAACGAACAAAATCTAGCTTGCCAAGCCGGTGAAATTGGGCGAGTAGTTATTACAACGTTACATAATTTCGTGTCACCTTTAATACGATATGAAATAGGCGATTATGCTCAGGTAGGGGAGCCGTGCTCATGTGGTCGAGGCTTACCTGTACTAAAGAGAATCATGGGTAGAGAACGTAACCTGGTTTGCTTGCCAGATGGCACTAAACGTTGGGTATGGGTGGGAGAAAATTTATATGGTGACTTACATTCGATTCAACAATTCCAAATGATTCAATATAGCATTGAAGAAATAGAAATTAGATTAGTTTGTGAACCCGTATTAAGCGAATCGCAAAAAAAGTCCCTAATAGATACATTGCAAGAAACAATGGCTTACCCATTTAAGTTTAAATTTAATTATGTTGATAATATACCGCGAAGTAAAGGCGGTAAATTTGAAGACTTTATTTCTTATGTGAAATAAAAAAAGGCACTTAATAAAATTAAGTGCCTTTTTAGAAGAAAAAATTAATTAACTGAAATTAACTTTTTTTCTACGACTAAAGCCTAAACCGACTAAACCTAAGCCCAATAGCATTAGGCTTGTTGCTTCAGGAACAGATGATACCGTTGTATTTCTAATTGTTGCCTGGTTGCTAGATGTTGTACCGTAAATATTCAATGGATCACCACTACGCGAGGTTGAGCCGCCTGGGGTGCCGGTAAATACAGTTTGTTCAACAACACGACAGTTAGCTTCCTGAACTGTTTCTGGTGGTGGTTGAATTTCACCTATAAAGTCACCTAAAAATTCACCACCTTCACCGCCGAATACTGGGTCACAGACGGTAACTAACTCTGTACCAGCGACAGAATCGTTGATATTGCCTCGTGCAGAAGTTGTCATACGGTAAGAGAGGGTTGCGGTTTCACCTGCAGCCACTGAACCTAAATTCAGAGATTGAAATACATTACCCCAATTGTAAGAATTAGTACCTGCAACTGATGCAAGGTTAGTACCGGATTGAATAAATTCGGTACCACTTTGTGTCAGATTTAATGATGCGGCACTGTCAAAGATAATGGCACCATTAAACATGACTTCAATATCGTAGCCAGAATAGGCAAACTGAGTACTATCCGTCGCTGAACCGTAAACCGAAAGACCACCAGGTACAATGTTAAAATCAAATGCGTAAGTTTGAGCTGTGCCTGTATTGTTCATGATTGTGTCAACATAAGTGACAGAACTGGTAATATCGTATACACCTGTGCCACTAACTCGAGCACCAAACGAACCTGTTTGGTTGCCGTATGTATGGTAAAAAACACTATTGCCAAGGCCGTCTGCAGCACCAGCTAAAATATCGACACCAGCTGTTGTTGAACTAAGTGAATCATTTACTGCATAAGTATCGCCAGCAGCTAAATCAACAAGTGTACCGACACTATAATCCACTGTTGCTGTGACTGTTGCAGCATAAGAGTTTATAGAAAATGCTCCTAAAGCTACTGCGATAGATAAAGGCAGTAATTTCCTATGTGTTCTAATTTGTATTTTGTTCATTCTAATGTTCTTCCTTCTTTTTTAAAATATCCCATGAGTTGAGGTAAATAATTATACAATGTTGAAAAATAAATGTGAATAAAAATTAAACAAGGAATGGGTTAACCCATTTTTGATTTTTTCAAAAAATTATATTTAATGTGCGCTCCATCACATACTGAATTATTTTTTAATGATACTACTGTTAGGTTTTAAGCCAGTTATTTTTGTTTATCATGGCTTCATTTGTTGCTGCCGCATCAATTTCAAGGTAATAAGTATTTACATCATTTGATGTTTTAAGTATTACCTTGAATGCCATAAGTTCATCGCGACGAAAGGCATGTACTAATAATATGCTGCCTATACAGTATGATTGAATTATTTTTTCTAAGGTCGCCTTTGTTACTTTCACATTATCCACAGCAATAATTATATCGCCTGCGGATAAACCGGCAGTTTGTGCATTTCCATTATCATAAACATGGCTAAGTTTGGCGCCTAAGGTGCTACTTACGATTCGCGCATCAAGTATCGTAAAGCTTGCGGTATTATTTTCTTCTTTATTTTTATTTCCACCCATATCATCGACAGAATGGCTGAGGTAGCTCTTCAAATTTAAGCCGACTAGGTCGAAATAGCTTTGTAGTGGAATATCTTTAACGCTGTATAGGTAATCATTAAAGAAGCTCTGTAGGGAATGTCCTACAATATTAGATGCGATTTGTTCAATTTTTTTCTCAGGGATAGCTATTTTTTTCATTCCATAGTCTTGCCATAAAACCCGCATAACATCATCTAATGATTTTGTATTATCGGTTGCTTTTCTGATTTCAAAATCCAGTGCAAGTGCTATCAACGAGCCTTTTGCATAGTAATTTACAATATTATTCGGTGCACTTTCATCTTGTTGGTAAAAACGGGTCCAGGTATCAAAACTTGATTCTGCTACAGTTTGTTTATTGCGCCCATTACCGCGTAATACTCGTGTTATGGTTTTGCCCAGCATTTCGTAATACTGTAGCGGGGTAATTATTTTACTACGTACTAGCGCAAGCTCATCGTAGTAAGATGTTATACCCTCAAATGCCCAAAGTTGTTCAGTATAAACTTCTTTATTTAAGTTATAGGGTTGAAAGGCTTCAGGTTTAATTCGCTTAACATTCCATGTGTGGAAATATTCATGACTGCATAGGCCTAAAAAATTACGATATTCATTTGTTTGTGGCTGATCTTTTAAAGGCAAGTCGTTACGACTGCATAGCAGGCTGGTTGATGAACGATGCTCTAAGCCGCCATAGCCTTCGCCAACCACCATAGTGAGAAAAACGTAACGAGTGATATCGGGTAGCTCGCCAAAAAAATCAGCCTGTGTTTGACAGATTATTTTTAGGTCAGCACATAAAGTCGGTATGTCTGCTCGGTGTTTGCCAGTGAGTACAATGTCATGTTGAATATTATTAACGTTGAATGTTCCAAGATCGAACTCACCCATTTCTACTGGGTGATCAATTAGCTCATCATAGTTTTCAGCCTGATACAATCCAAATAAGTAGAGTTCGGATTCAAGCGTTTCTAAACTTGTTGCAACCCGCCATTTTTTATATTGTTTTCCAGATGGTTTTTTAATTGTAACATTACATTTTTTATCAGCCTGTCCAACCACTTCAACAAAAACACTGCTACCGTTAAAAAAACCATGTGTTGTGTCCAGGTGAGCGGAGCGTACTGATAAGTCCCATGCATAAACATCGTATTCAATGGTTATTGCTGTTGTACAGGCTTGAACCTGCCAGAGTGATTTGTTTCGCTTCGATACATCGAGGTTATTTCCTTTATTGTCAGTAGCCTTAAAACGAATTATGTTTTTAGCGAAATCCCGTATCATATAACTACCAGGTATCCAGCTGGGCAGTTGGAATTGTTGACCTGTGGGTTCAGGGTTTTTGACTGTGCAACGAATAGTGAAAATATGGGCTTCTGGGTGTGATGGAGTTATTGTGTAATGAATATTATGATTACTCACTAAATTAATCCTGATATTTTGTTAGTTCAATTTTTATAAATATTTGTTGTTTGCTATTTGAACTGCGTTGAGTAGAAAAAACAAATCCTTTACTGCTGTTTTTAGAGTTAGATACAATACCGCCTAAAGCTATCCATTCACCTAAATTACCGTTTATCTGGGTCTTTATTCCCTGACCACTATTCATGTTTTGTTTATTACCTGTATAGGACTGAATTTTCACTGTAATTTTTTTACCACGGATAACAGGCTGTATTTTTAAACGGGTATAGACCGTTTGGTATTGGATTGATTCCGTAACCGTTCCATCAGGATTAGTAGAGCGAGTTATGGATGGCACGGTTACACCTGTTTTTAAAGAAGCCCATTGTCCTTCAGTGACAAGAATAACCTGTTGTTTAGGATTATTGTAGGAATGTTTTGTTGAGTAGATCATTAGATTCGATTTGTTATTACTTTTCTGCTTGCTGGGCTCTATTCTAAAACCATAACGTTTCATCATTTGTGCAGATTCTTGCATGATGCTAATGCGCAACACTCTTAGCTCTACATCTAATGTTGGTAGAACGGACATTATCTGTTGCAAAGTTTCATCTGAAGCACGAATAAAAAGAACATATTTTTCGCCGCTTATTGAGGCGTCTTTTTCGAGCAATGGTTTTAGTATGGGAATAATTTCTTGTGCAGGACGATGATTTAAATTTATTATTTCTAATTCATAGGCTGAAACGGTGCTACCAAGGCCTAGAAATAGCAGCCAGAGTAAAAACCTAAAGTTAATATTTATTTTAACGGATTTAAATAGTGTCATTTTATTACCACTAATTATATGCATAGACGATTTAAATTTATATCAGGTTCACTATGATTCCATAGCTCATTGAATAAGTTTAGCATTGCTCTTGCGCATTTTGGGGCGCTACCGGCACTACCATCAAATTGTGTGTAATCTGCACGTTTTATGTATATTTTATTATCGAATAATATAAAAGATTCTGTGTGGTTTTCATGTTCTTTAGCGAGCTTATGAATTTTGATATTACTGGACAAACGCCTGCCTATATTTAGTATTTGGTGGTCATTAGAAATAATACTGCTTATATCGTTAACTAAAATATTGACGCAACGTTTAGCGCTATTAGTCGTAATAAAACGGGCTAGAGCAGATGCAATATCTGGATGGTTATATATTCTGGGGGTTAAGTCATGACAATGTATAAAAATAGTTTGTCTGGCAGCGCAAATAAATTCAAGCGTTTTGTCATACTGCTCAGACGCTGTGGTAAGTAAAATTTCTGTTCCTGAAATACTATCCAAAACGTTTTACCCATCGTTATTCCCACAATATAAATTACTGTCCGGGATCAATTTAGATTTCATCATTCCCGCCCCGCCTTCGTTAGGGGCCGGTTCTGTGTGGGAATCTATTAAATTAAGAAGGTCCTTAAATATCTTGTGCCAGTTTTACCGCTAAGCCTATATAGTTCGCTGGTGTCATTTTTTGTAACGCTGCTTTTGCTTCATCGGGCATTTCTAACTTATCAATAAAAGCAATCAACGTTTCTGTTGATATTTTACTGCCGCGGGTTAAGTCTTTTAATTTCTCATAAGGATTTTCGATACCATAGCGTCGCATAACGGTTTGAATGGGCTCGGCCAAGACTTCCCAGTTATTATCAAGTACATCTGATAATTTTTGCTCATTGACTTCGAGTTTATTTAAACCACGCAGTGTCGATGAGTATGCAATCAAACAATGAGCGAGGCCGACACCTAAATTGCGCAGTACGGTCGAATCGGTTAGGTCTCGTTGCATACGCGACATGGTTAACTTGCCCGATAAATGACTAAACAAGGCATTTGCAATCCCAAGGTTACCTTCGGAATTTTCAAAGTCGATAGGATTAACTTTATGCGGCATTGTAGAGGAGCCGACTTCGCCTTTGATAACTTTTTGTTTAAAGAAGCCCATTGAGATGTAAGTCCAGATATCACGATCCATATCCAGAATAATATTGTTGAAGCGTGAAAGGGCATCGAAATATTCAGCGATATAGTCGTGTGGTTCAATTTGAATAGTGTAAGGGTTAAAGGCTAAACCTAATGTTACAGTAATAAATTGTTCGGCAAGTTCCGGCCAGTTTAATTCGGGGTAGGCTGATACGTGAGCATTGTAATTACCGACTGCGCCATTCATTTTACCGAGCATTGTAACAGCGACAATTTGCTCACGTTGGCGATCAAGTCGAGCAACAATATTGGCAAATTCTTTACCAATGGTGGTAGGTGAGGCGGGTTGACCATGGGTGTGCGAGAGCATTGGAATAGCTGCATAGTCATGTGCGAAGCCACGAAGACGACTAATAATATTATCAACTTCAGGTAATAAAACACTGTCGCGTGCGCTTGAAAGCATAAGAGCATGTGAAAGATTATTAATGTCTTCGGAAGTACAGGCAAAGTGAATAAATTCACTAACCGCTTCTATTTCAGCCTGACCTTTAATTTTTTCTTTTAGAAAGTATTCTATCGCTTTAACATCGTGGTTGGTTGTGCTTTCAATATCTTTTACACGCTGCGCATCCATTTCACTGAAATCATTAATTATGGAATTAAGAAAGGCATTGCTTGCGGCCGAAAAAGCCGGTACTTCGCTAATGGGGGTGCTGTTGGCTAAAAATTGTAGCCATCTAACTTCAACTAACACGCGATGATAGATTAAACCGTACTCACTAAAGTAAGGCTGGAGCGCCGCTGTTTTAGATGAATATCGCCCATCGACGGGTGAAACCGCAGTTAAAGGACTTAAACCCATGAAATATCTCCAATTTTTATAATGTTTTAGCGGCTATATTTTACACTAAAAAAGACACAGAGGTACAGTGAAGCAAATTATTATCTCGTAAAAATCAGAGTTTGAGCAGTGATTTTAGGCAATGTGTTTATGTAGGTCTACCGAGGTTTCATTGAAATCGTTGAGCAGTGACTGGTATTGCTCCAGTAAGTGCTGTTGGTTTGCAGAATCAAGCTGGGGCAACAGCTCCTGATAGCTTTGATGAAGACGTTCCGCTCCAATATTTGTTGCACTGCTTTGTAAGTACTGCAGCACATTTTTAACTTTTGATTTATCATCCTCTTCAATGTTATTTTTTAATTCCTGAAAATGTTGCTCAGTATCATTTATAAAGGTATTAATTAACTCTGCAAAGGTGTCACCAAGTTGTTCATGCAAGGATTGAATCAATTGAAGATTAATCAGTGGTATTTGCTTTTTATTGAGAGGGATGAAAATATAAATTGAAGTACCTTCGCCATGTCTGGATTCTACTTGAAGCGATGCGCCTAAAGATTCTGTAATGTTATTTACAATAGTTAAGCCAATCCCCAGCCCCCCATGGCAGCGCTCAAGAGAAGCATCAACCTGGCTAAAGACTTCGAAAATAATTTTTTGTTGTTCATCAGATATACCAATACCTGTGTCAGACACACAGGCAACTAAAACATTTTCTTCATTAGTGTGCATGCTAAGCTGCAATGATATCTCACCTTGATTTGTAAATTTAATTGCATTATCTATAAGGCATCGCAGTAAATTCATAAAGCCTGCATCTGAAAAATTAAGTGTAGTTGGAACATCTTTTTGTTTTCTTATTTTAAATTCAATATCTTTATTTTTAATGCTTGCGTCAAATTCATCACGGATAGTTTTCATAACATCTATCGTTAGAATAGTTTCGCTTTGCTTTTCATGTTTTTGGCCAAGTTTGGTAAACTCAAGGATGTTATTAACAATGTTGAGCAGTCCTTTGCCTGACGCAGAAATATTGTCGACATACTGTAGTTGTTCTTTTGATAATTCAGTATTAAGTAGTACTTCAGATAGCCCTAGTATTCCGTTTAAGGGTGTACGTAATTCGTGGCTAATATTACCAATAAATTCTGACTTTAGTTGATTCGATTCTTTTGCTTTTTTCAAAGACTCTTTTATTTTGTGTTGTTGCTCAAGTATTTGATGTTGTTGTTCGAGTTCGGATGTTAAGTCTGTGAAACTTATACCGAACAAATCAAAATCGCTATCAGTATCTGTTGTTTCTTCATCATTCGTTTCATCATCGAAAAAAACCATTTCTGCTGAGTTTACTTCACTGATGGATAATTTAATGGGTATTTTTGTGCCATTAGCATGATTCATATAGAGAACGGAATGATCGGTAATGGTATTACGCAAAAAAGGAATTAACTGATTGCTGTAGCTTGCCGGTATATTAAAGATATGATCGATTGTCTGGTACATGACATCAATTTCGGCATAGCCCAAAATTTGCTGAGCTGCCAGATTAAATGATAAAACGGTAGAGTCAGGATTGAAAACAATCATACCTTCTGAGGTATTATGAATTAATGATTGTAACTGTGCGTATTTTGCTATCTGTTCCTGTGAATCAGAGACAGAATTAAAATATTGTTTTTGCAATTCTTTATGGACAAGCACTAGCTTATCAAATTCTTCCTGCAAATTTAATTTATTTTCATCTGTCATTCGATCTTGCAAAGCACTATCGATAGAACATGCTTATCCGGTACGTTTATATATCAAGCCAGCTTTTAACATCACTTCATCTTTGTTAAGTTGGTCAAGTGGGCAACCGTCGTTGTCACATTCAGCAACTCGGTCATATTGAAAAAGACTACCATCCGACTCAATCGTTTTACGAATTGCTTTGCCAAGATATGTGCCAACAGTTTCATAATTAATTTGATTCTTCACATTTAATACCTTTTTTATAGATGACTAAAAACGAGCGTTGACTAAGACTGAATATAACGCTCTAGCAGAACAAAATATCGGCTCTTGATGCAAAGACTTTAGATATTTTTACAATTAATTTAGCACTTGATGAAAATGTGATGTAGTACAAAAACGTACATGAAAATATGAAGAAACATAAATTTGGGGTGGCGTTAAGTGGCCAAGTTTACGCTTCATTTAGAGGAGGCTAATTCTTAACTAACCTGAACTCGGAATAAGAAATTCTATACTGCTCTCTGTTACCAGAGTTACTAACAAATAGCGTCATTCCCGCCAAAATCATGCGGGAATAACGTAATATTTGTTATCTCGAACTCAGGTTAACTAAGGGGCTGCAAGCTGACGCAATACGTAGTGCAAAATACCACCATGACGGTAATACTCAATTTCTTGTGGCGTGTCAATTCTAACCTTAGCCATAAAGGTAATAACTTTTCCATCTTCGGCCGTTGCTACAACTTCAACTTCTTTGCTCGAACCATCGCCTAAGCCATTAATATTAATAGTTTCTTTACCGGTTAAGCTTAAACTTGATGCGTTATCACCATCGTTAAATTGCAGCGGCAAAATGCCCATGCAAACAAGGTTTGTTCGGTGAATACGTTCGTAGCTTTCAGCAATAACGGCTTGTATGCCTAGTAAACGGGGGCCTTTGGCTGCCCAGTCGCGTGAAGAGCCCGAGCCATATTCTTTACCCGCTAAAATAACAAGCGGTGTGCCTTCTTCTTTGTACTGCATAGCGGCATCAAAAATACTCATTTGTTCACCGCTGGGTTGATGGCAGGTAATGCCGCCTTCGGTTCCGGGTGCAAGTAGGTTGCGTAGGCGAATGTTTGCAAAAGTGCCGCGCATCATCACTTCGTGGTTTCCTCGACGAGAGCCGAGCGAGTTAAAGTCTTTATCAGCCACGCCATTGGCTTTTAAGTATATGCCGGCCGGGCTGTCGGCCTTAATTGCGCCTGCCGGTGAAATATGGTCGGTTGTTACCGAATCGCCCAGCACGGCAAGTACACGTGCATTTTGAATATCGCTTACTTCGCTAGGCTGCATGGTCATGCCCTCGAAGTAGGGTGGGTTTTTAATATAGGTTGAGTCATTTACCCAGTCGAACAATTGTCCTTCAGGGGATTTAAGCTCAATCCACTGTTTATCGCCTTTATAAACTTCATCATAGCTTTTGGTAAAGTCATCTCGGGTAACGCTTTTGGCAACGACTGCCTGAACTTCATGATGCGTCGGCCAGATATCTTTTAAGAAAACATCGTTACCGTTATTATCTTGTCCCAGAGGCTCATTATAAATATCGATATTCATGGTGCCGGCGATAGCATAGGCCACAACCAGCGGTGGTGAGGCTAAATAGTTCATCCGCACTTCAGCATGCACGCGGCCTTCAAAGTTACGGTTGCCGGATAAAACCGCACAGGCCGATAAATCGCCTTCTGCAATGGCTTTAGAAACCGGTGCGGGTAGTGGGCCTGAGTTACCAATACAGGTTGCACAGCCGTAACCGATGACATGGAAACCGAGGTTTTCCATTGAGTCCATTAAACCGGCCTGATTAAAGTATTCGGTTACCACGCGCGAGCCGGGGGCAAGCGATGTTTTAACCCACGGTTTAACCTGTAAACCAAAGGCGGAGGCTTTTTGCGCCACTAAACCGGCGGCTAACATTACCCCAGGGTTCGATGTATTGGTGCAAGAGGTGATGGATGCGATAACGACCGCGCCATCATCCAGAGTAACATCCTGGCCATTTATTGACGTGCTAACGGCTTTACTCGTTAAGCTGCGTTCATCTTTCATTGCTTTTAATGCCTCATGAAACATCGGTTTTGATTGTTTCAGAGGAATGCGATCCTGTGGCCGTTTGGGACCGGAAAGTGCCGGTTCGGTATTGGAAATATCAAACTCCACCATACTGCTATATCGTGTCGTATTATTATTACTGTCACGGAACATACCTTGTTCACGCATATAGGCCTCAGTCAATGCAATTTGCTCTTCAGAACGGCCTGACAGGCGTAAATAGTTAAGCGTTTCATTATCAATGGGGAAGATACCGCAGGTGGCGCCGTACTCCGGTGCCATATTGGCAATGGTTGCACGGTCAGCGAGGGTTAAGTGGTCTAAACCTTCACCAAAGAACTCAACAAATTTACCCACTACACCGTGCTCACGTAATAATTGCACGATGCGCAAGACTAAATCGGTTGCGGTTGCACCTTCGGGTAACTGCCCGGTTAAATTAAAACCGACCACTTGTGGGATAAGCATAGAAACCGGTTGGCCAAGCATTGCGGCTTCAGCCTCTATGCCGCCAACTCCCCAACCAAGTACACCCACACCGTTGATCATAGTGGTGTGTGAATCGGTGCCGACGAGTGTATCCGGGTAGGCCTGGCGAACGCCGTTATTTTCGGCATCAAATACAACACGGGCAAGATATTCCAGATTAATTTGATGCACGATACCCATATCAGGTGGCACCACTTTAAAGTTTGAAAAGGCCGATTGCCCCCACTTTAAAAAACTATACCGTTCTTCATTGCGCTGATATTCCATTTCTGAATTTTTAACGATAGCATCTTTATTACCGAACGAATCAATTTGTACAGAATGATCGATAACCAGCTCGGCGGGTTGCAAGGGATTAATTTTATCCGGGTTGCCACCAAGGGCTTTCATCGCTTCGCGCATGGCGGCTAAATCAACCACGGCCGGTACACCGGTAAAATCCTGCATTAAAACGCGCGCCGGGGTAAAAGCAATTTCTGTTGCTGGAGTAGCTTTTGGGTCCCAGTTTGCCATGGCCTGTATGTCGGCATTGGTTACGTTGATACCGTCATGATGACGGAGTAAGTTTTCGAGCAATATTTTCAGAGAGAAGGGTAAATCTTCGGCGCCTTTGACGCTATCCAGTCGGTAAATTTCGTAGTCGTTACCGTTAACAGACAGGGTTGATTTTGCACTGTTGCTCATGAAAGCTCCTTTAATAAAACACTTTAAGTTAGTGTTTATTATATATTAAAAACAATAAGTTAATTGCAATACTTTAAGTGTTAATTCAAGTATTGAGGTAGTTCTTTGTTCAAAATGGTATTTGCCATTTCAAGAATTTTGTTACGTTTGAAAATAATCTGCCAACGTCGGCCACCGAGTTGATTCCATAAAATGGCTGAACGCACGGCGGCTAAAAGCAAACTGCGGATTTTATTCACGATAAGCGGGTTTGACAAATGGTTTTGCTCACCTTGAATCATTATTTTAGCCGCAAGTGTACTGATCGATTCAGTGTAGATATCGGCAATATTGGCTAAAACATTATCATGCAGACTTGAAGAAAACAGTTCTGACTGCCGTTTGGCCAGTTCCAGGCGGTCTGCTACCGTATTTAATATAGCGGGGTTTCTGGATAATTTCTTTTGCAGGTGCATAACACCGATGGCGTACTGTGCCAGACTCAGGTTAATTTTTTGATGGTTTGGGGTGTTGCCTTGCTCGTTATCGTCTAAATAGCTTTCACCATTGAGTTGTTTTATCAGCCCCTTTAAGCCACTTTTTAGTTCGACAATACTGCCATAAATCGCTTCTGTTGTTGGCGCATCAAAAATAAACAGGCTATCAATACAAACTTGAATATCATGCTCGGGGGCTGAACCGGTTCTGGCTAAAAGATCGATTGTTTGAATTGCCTGATAAAGTGCCGCAAGGGCAATGGTTTGATCGTGTAGGTCTTTCATATTAAATTTTTACTCATATATTTTAAGAACCTGAAAACAATCCCAAGTCATTATCAATAATACCACCCCCTAGGCAAATATCGCCATTATAAAAAACAACCGATTGTCCGGGAGTGATAGCCCACTGAGGATTCTCAAATTTAACTGTACATTTATCATTATCAATATCTGTAATAGTACAAACTTCATCTTCCTGACGGTAGCGTGTTTTAGCCTTGCATTTATAAGGTAATTCGGGTGGATTGCCGGAAATCCAGTGCAGCTTAGTTGCTGTTAATGTTTTTTTATAAAGCAGGGCATGCTCATTACCCTGTACGACCACTAAAATATTTTTATCAATCAGTTTATCAGCTACGTACCAGGGGGAACCATCACCTTGTTGTTTTCCACCAATATGCAGGCCTTTTCGTTGGCCGATGGTGTAATACATTAAGCCATCATGGTGTCCAATTTCGGTGCCGTCCGGCGTTTGCATAATACCCCGTTGTGCGGGAATAAATTGCTGCAGGAAATCTTTAAAACGGCGCTCACCAATAAAGCAAATGCCGGTACTGTCTTTTTTGTTTTGAGTGATAAAATTATTGTCAGTCGCAAGTTGTCTAACATGTGTTTTATTTAAGTCACCTAATGGAAACAAACTTTTAGATAGCTGATGTTGATTTAACAAATGTAAAAAATAACTTTGATCTTTATTGCTGTCTTTGGCTTTTAGTAATTGATATTCGTCAGCGGTTTTTTTAACTCGTGCATAGTGCCCCATGGCCACGTAATCGGCACCTTTACTAAGGGCATAGTCTAAAAAGGCTTTGAATTTTATTTCCTTATTGCACAGCACATCCGGGTTAGGGGTTCGTCCAGCTTTATATTCAGACAAAAAATATTCAAAGACGCGATCCCAGTATTGGTCAGAAAAATTGACACTGTCTAAGGGTATCTTTAACTGGCTGCAAACCGATTCAGCATCGGCTAAATCGACTGCGGCAGCACAATATTCATCGGTGTCGTCGGCTTCCCAGTTTTTCATAAACACGCCATGAAGCTGATATTGTTGCTGTTGCAATAATAACAGGGCGACCGATGAGTCAACGCCACCGGACACACCAACATAGACAGATTTTGATTGACGAATAGTAATAACAAATACCACGTATACAAGGGTTAATTAATTGATTTAGTCCAAATGGCTAAACATGTTCAAGGGGTAATTTTTTCCGCTTAAAAAATCGTTTAAGGACTCTAATACCAGCGGGCTACGTTTTTTATATTTTGATGAACAGATTTCGTCTTCTGTCAGCCATAAATATTGATTAATGTCTGGATCAAGAGCGTTATCCGTTTTACGGATTAAATCACATTTAAACGTAAAACGTAAAAAAGTATCGGTTGTTGGTCGGTCACTTTCATGTTCGGGCACTGTCCAGCTATAAATACCAATAAGCGATACTGGATTGACAATATAAGAAGTTTCTTCCAGTGTTTCTCGCTTAACGGCTTCAGCAATTGATTCACCTTGTTCCCAATGGCCTGCCGGCTGGTTAATAACTAATTTTTTATTGATTAACTCTTCAACCAACAAGTAGCGTTTTTGTGAATCCGTTGATGTTTCTGTTGTTGATTCAACAACAGCTGCAACAGTGACATGAGGGAGCCAGGTTTTTATAGGGGAATTCATACGGTCTAATTGTTCTATATCTTATACTTTAATGTGTTTATATCGGCCAAGTTTAATATTGTCGACAGTCCATTCTCCAATAGCATAACGAATAAGACGCAGTGTCGGATAACCAACGGCTGCAGTCATGCGTCGTACCTGACGGTTTTTGCCTTGTTTAATTTTAATTTCAATCCATGAAGTTGGAATATTAGCACGAAATCGTATAGGAGGAGTGCGAGGCCAAATGAGTGGTAAAAGCATATCTTCCTCGATTAAGACGGCTTTTGCAGGTAATGTGAGTCCATCTTTCAGCTCTACACCTTGTTTTAAACGCTCCAGAGCTTGTTTATTGGGTAACCCTTCAACCTGTGCCCAGTATGTTTTTTCAATTTTATTCCTGGGATTGCTAATTTTATGCTGTAATTTGCCGTTATTAGTAAGGAGCAAGAGTCCTTCAGAGTCTTTATCAAGACGACCTGCTGGATAAACATTCGATACCGGAATGAACTCGGCTAAAGTTTGTGCGTCATCAAGTTCGGTGAATTGTGAAATAACGCCAAAGGGCTTATTAAAAAGATATAAATCAGACATTTGAATTATCGCAGTATTCGCACAGTCATTACTATTTTTAGTATCTAAAGTCGTTACTTGTTTCGTTTTATTAAGTTAGGTAAACAACAGGTTAAAAAAAAGATATTGTATGATACCAGTTTTTAATCAATTGGGTTTTAATCAATTAAACGGTCGCTATATCTGGATTGCTCTGGTTATTTCCATAATTCTGTTGGCAACAACTTTTTATGCCCAAAATCTGGTAAAAGATTCCGCAACGGAAGGTTATTCAGTTATTAAAGAAAACACCCAGTTATTACAAAAAGTATCCTATATTAATAACCAGATTCAAACAATTGAAAGAAATGTTCATAAATTTTCTACCCTATTGAATGACGAAACAAAATTTGACGCAGAAGTTGCGTTAAACCAGCTGTATGTAGAATTGCTGGGACTCGTTAGCTATATCCATAGCTCAACTGAAAAAGATAATATTGCCGAGTTTCATGGAAGTAATCTTGATATTAGTAAAGCCATTGATAAACTGGAAAAACTAAACCACAAAAAGAGTTATAAGCAGGTTGGCAGCCTTGTTGACCAACTTGTTGTATTAATAAAAGGCTTAAATGTAAATGTAGAAAAATATTTTGCCGTAATGGGAAACGTTGAAACACGCTATCCAGGCATGCCTCACTTACTTAAACATTTAATGCCAAATAACACCTTGTTTTCTGAAGCAGTGGAATCGGCTCTTCAGGAAAGCTCGATGACTGATGCTCATATTCGAGAGCTGGATAAGCATCAATATCAAATTGTTAACTTATTTCAAATGATACGCTATGCCTGGGTTCAAAAAGTAAGCTGGCTTAGAGTGATGATTTCAAATCGAATGGGGGCTTTTGGTGACCCGACTGAATCAATGAAACGAAATTTAATTAACAGAGCGATATATGCAGATTTAATTCAGAGAACATTTAAAAAACTGGACAAATTTAACAAACGAAACCTGCTTGGTCTGCAACAGGAAGAGTCGTTGGAGATTATGCATGAAGCATCTAAACAATATGAAGCGCATTTTAATATTGTTATAAAAATTTATTTATCCGATAACTGGCGTGCTGATTTACCTATTCTTAAAAAGGTTCTCGAACCAAATTTTAATTTGTTACGTACAACAATTGAAAGTATCGAATCGGTTATTAACACCAATGCAAATAAAGGCATTACGGCTTCTCTGGTAACCGCAAATTTATTAACCCAGTTTATCTGGTTTTTTACTGCAAGCGTTATATCGCTAATGTGTGTGTTTTATTTTGTATTTAATAGCATGATTAGAAAACCTGTTATTGAAGTTGCAAAAGCATTGGAGGCTGAAGCAAAAGGGGAACCGTATAAATTAGAAGTTGAGAATAAATTAAAGGAAATCAAGCTGCTTGATAGTGCATTTAATTATATGCGTAACCAGGTGCATTCAAGGCAACAGCGCCTGGAAGCTATTTTCAGGAATGCTGCCGAAGGGATTATCACAATAGATATCCATGGGAACATTGAGTCTATCAATGATGCCGGGCTAAAATTATTTGGTTTAACGTATAAGGAAGGTATTAATACAAATATTGCGGATCTTGTTTATCAATATAAAGCAACTGGCTTATACAAAGTGTTCAATGACGTAGGTAGCTCGAGCACACTGTTTGAAGGAGAAGTAAAGGCTCTTAATAGTACGAATGAGGCTTTCCCTTTATTGGTTAAGATGAGCCAAATGCAAATAGGAGCAGAAATTTTATATATTTTAATTGTTGAAGATGTGAGCGAGCAAAAAGCTTTGATGCATAATCTCCAGCACATTGCAGAACACGATGCTTTAACTGGCCTGTATAACCGCCAGTATTATTCAGATAATCTTGAAAAAATAATTGAAATTTCACACGCAACAAATTCTTATGATGTTGTTTGCATGTTCCTTGATTTAGATAATTTTAAATACATAAATGATACGCTCGGACATAGGGCCGGAGACCGTTTGTTGCAGGAAATAACCAATTTATTGCATAGCAGAATGCGTAAAAGTGATTTGCTGGCGCGAATTGGCGGCGATGAATTCTCTCTGATTTTTCAGGGCATTAACCTTGATGCAGCTATTATTTTGGCAAATCAATACCGTGAGTGCATTGATGATTACAAGTTCAATGAAGAAGGTAAAACCTTTAATGTAGGTTGTTCCATTGGTTTGGCCGCCATGACAGTCGACATTGAAAACAAAGATGATTTACTCACTCGTGCCGATATAGCCTGCCATGAGGCAAAGAGAAAAGGTAAAAATTGTATTCATGTTTATGAATTATCGGATAAACAAAAAACAGATAGCCTGTATGCTGATATGGGGTGGTCACAGCGAATTAAAGATGCTATTCAGAATGACAGCTTTGTTTTTGCAAAACAGAAAATTTGCTCAACACAGAAAAATCAGCTTTTTGCTGAAGAATATTTAATTCGCTTGCTAGATGACGAAGACCAAGGGCTGATTATGCCAGTTGGTTTTTTAAATTCAGCTGAGCGTTTTGGTTTAATGCCTGAATTAGATAAGTGGGTTGTTAACCACGCCTTAGAAACATACTCTATAATCAACTCCGATCCATCAACGGCTTCAAGTATTTCGATTAACCTTTCCGCTAAATCAGTTGGTCATCCTGAAATTTTTGATGTCATTAGTGAATCAATCGACAAATTCAATATTGAACCGGCTAAAATAATTTTTGAAATTACTGAAGATGTTGCTATCGCAGACTTTCCAAATGCAATTATCTTTTTAAATAAAATTCGCGCCATGGGCTGCTCAACAGCGCTTGATGATTTTGGTGCCGGCTACAGTTCTTTTTCCTATTTAAAAGAGTTCCCGGTAGATTACGTTAAAATTGATGGATCGTTTATTGTTGGAATTGAAAATAATAAATTAAACTACGCACTCGTCAAAGCCATGCATGATGTTTGTTCTACCTTAAACAAAAAGACAATCGTTGAATTTGTAGAAAACAAACAGGCACTGGATATATTAAAAGAAATCGGTGTAGATTATGTTCAGGGGTATTATATCGGTCGGCCGGAGCT
The DNA here is from genome assembly GCA_964504295.1 of uncultured Thioalkalispiraceae bacterium. GTDB lineage: Bacteria > Pseudomonadota > Gammaproteobacteria > UBA6429 > Thiohalophilaceae > SZUA-37. The sequence goes on along the minus strand of CAZDEC010000019.1, from coordinate 7,861 downwards.
AATCGAGAAGTAAAGAATGATGCCAGAGGGGATAAAGAAAAGGCACTGTTCAATTTGAACAGTGCCCGGTTACTTGTGCTTACTCTTTAAAACAGGGTTGAATTAATGTGCGGTTTCAGAACCTTCTGAATCATTGGAACCGGCTGTAATTTCAATTGCATGTAAGCCTTTCGGCCCCTCAGTACACTTGAATTCAACAGGTTGACCTTTTTTCAAGGTCTTGTAACCGTCCATTTCAATGGCTGAAAAATGTGCAAAGATATCATCCCCACCTTCTTCGGGTGCAATAAATCCATACCCCTTAGAATTACTAAACCACTTAACTACTCCTGACGACATGCCTCCAAACCTCCTTGATATATTATCATGATAACTCATTGATTTATGGGCGATTTTAATCAGTGCTCAATCAATTAAAATAGTCTGTCCATAATCATCATCCATAACTATAGACAATATTTTCAGAAATTCAGTATTTTCTGGATTTTTTTGTATTTTTTACTATGTAGCGCGTTCCTGACTATTTAAGGTAAACTTAATATATGGCTAAACACACAGACAATCAGCACGACGAAGATCTAGGGCTTGCAGTTGAAGAAGCAAAACCTGAAATAAAACATCCACCAATGTTTAAAGTTTTGCTGATAAATGACGATTATACTCCTATGGAGTTTGTTGTTCATGTGTTAGAAACTTTTTTCACAATGGATCGTCCAACTGCGACACAGATTATGCTGAATGTTCACAGTAAAGGAAGAGGCCTTTGTGGTGTTTTTACTCGCGATATAGCCGAGACAAAAGTTGCTCAAGTGAACGATTATTCTCGTCAGCATGAACACCCATTGTTATGCACAATGGAAGTCGACGGTTAAGAGGTTACAGGAAATGTTAAGTAGAGAATTAGAAGATTCGTTAAACTGCGCATTTAAAGATGCACGCAGTCAAAACCATGAGTTTATGACTGTCGAGCATTTGTTGTTAGCCTTAATGGCTAATGAAGGCGTCATCGAAGTTTTAAAAGCCTGTGGTTCAGATATGGATTTGTTAAAAAATGATTTGACCGCTTTTTTAGATGAAACAACCCCTTTATTACCGCCCGACGATGAACGCGATACACAACCTACATTAGGCTTTCAGCGCGTATTACAGCGTGCCGTTTTTCATGTCCAATCCTCTGGCAAGCAGGAAGTCAATGGCCTGAATGTACTGGTTGCTATTTTTAGCGAGCAGGAGTCTCAAGCCGTATATTTTCTTAAGAAACAGGATATTTCACGGCTTGAAATTGTTAATTACATTTCACATGGTATTTCAAAAATTGAGGGACCTTCACCTGAACATGATGATGCCGTTTCAGATGAAGAACCCGCAGATGAAACTGCTACCAGTCCATTGGAAATGTATGCCAGCAACTTAAATGAACTTGCCATGGCCGGTAAAATAGACCCATTAATTGGTCGCAAGGATGAAGTTGATCGTACTATTCAAATTTTAGCCCGACGGCGCAAAAATAACCCGTTATTTGTAGGGGATGCGGGTGTTGGTAAAACGGCTCTAGCCGAAGGTTTAGCAAAGAGAATCGTCGATAAGGAAGTACCCGATGTTTTAAAAGATTTCGTTATTCATTCACTCGATTTAGGTGCATTGCTTGCAGGTACAAAGTATCGCGGTGATTTTGAAAAACGTCTTAAGGCTGTTCTTAAGCAGCTTAAGCACGAAGAAAGTGCGGTGTTGTTCATAGATGAGATACACACGATCATTGGCGCAGGTGCCGCTTCAGGCGGTGCTATGGATGCATCCAATCTGTTAAAGCCAATGCTAGCCACCAGTGATTTAAAGTGCATAGGCTCCACAACCTATCAGGAATACCGGGGCATATTTGAAAAAGATCGTGCCCTAGCACGCCGTTTCCAGAAGGTTGATGTCAATGAACCATCAGTAGAAGAATGTATACAGATTTTAACTGGCCTGAAAAGTCGGTTCGAAGAACATCACCATGTCCGTTACACCCACCAGGCGCTGCGGAGCGCTGCGGAGTTATCGGAACGCTTTATTAATGATAAACATTTGCCGGATAAAGCGATAGATGTCATCGATGAAGCGGGAGCAAGCCAGGTTTTATTGCCTGTTTCAAAACGTAAAAAAACCATCGGCGTAAAAGATATTGAGTCAATCGTGGCAAAAATTGCACGTATACCGGCGAAGTCAGTTTCAAGTGACGATAAAGAAGTTCTTAAAAGCCTAGAAAGTAATTTAAAACTAGTCATTTATGGCCAGGACGATGCGGTGGACAGTTTATCGAGTGCGATTAAATTATCCCGTTCGGGTTTAGGTAATGTTGAAAAGCCGATTGCTTCATTCTTATTTGCCGGGCCTACCGGTGTTGGTAAAACAGAAGTGACCCGACAACTTGCACGCATAATGGGCATCGAGCTTATTCGTTTTGATATGTCGGAATATATGGAACATCATACGGTTTCCAGGCTCATTGGTGCGCCACCAGGTTATGTTGGTTTTGATCAGGGTGGTTTGTTGACCGAAGCCGTCACAAAAACACCGCATGCAGTTTTATTATTAGATGAGATTGAAAAAGCCCATCCGGATGTTTTTAATATTTTATTACAGATAATGGATCACGGTACCTTAACGGATAACAATGGCCGCAAAGCTGATTTCCGTAATATTGTTTTTGTTATGACTACCAATGCCGGTGCCGATAAATTAGATAGAAGTTCAATTGGTTTCCAGAGCCAGGATAATTCAACGGATGCCATGGAAACGATAAAGAAAGTCTTTACCCCTGAATTCAGGAATCGCTTAGACAGCATTATTCAGTTTAAACAACTGGGCCCCGACATGATTGGCCGCGTAGTGGATAAATTCATCTTTGAATTTGAAGCGCAGTTAGAAGACAAAGGTGTGAGCTTAACTGTCGATGACGAAGCCCGTACCTGGATTGCGATAAAGGGTTATGACCCTAAAATGGGTGCCCGACCCATGGCGCGAATTATCCAGGAACATCTTAAAAAGCCCATGGCAGAGGAACTGCTCTTTGGTGACCTGATCAATGGTGGCACATTACATGTGTATGTCGAAGACGACAAGCTGGCATTTGAAGTTAAAAACAAAGAAAAAGCGACTGTAAGTTAAAACGCTCAGCGAATATTAATTTAGAGCTGCAACGAAAAAGGCCAATACGTAAATGTATTGGCCTTTTATTATTTAGCAGGGCTTTATATTTATCTGCCGCGGAAGGTAATACGGCCTTTATTCAGGTCATACGGGGTTAGTTGCACCGTAACAACATCACCGGTTAAAATTCGAATGTAATTTTTACGCATTTTCCCGGAAATATGCGCGGTTACAACATGTCCGTTTTCGAGTTCGACACGAAACATGGTGTTGGGGAGGGTGTCTATTACCGTTCCTTCCATTTCGATATGTTCTTCTTTAGCCATACTGCCCTTATCTTCATACTATTTAATTAGCGCGCAATGATGCCCTAAAAACGTTCAATTATCAAAGATGATTGCACTGTTTTTCTGAATAAACTTGTGTAAATGGCATATTTAACAGAAATTGGGCATTAATTACGTCTTTAAACCAGGATAGTCGAAAAAACAAAGCAAGCGATGACATTTCAGATAACAGCACTTAACTGTGTCTAACACCTAAGTGCTATATATTAGTTATGTTCCACAGTGTTATTTAGTTACAAATAGCAGCTAAAAGGGAACATAAGGAGGTGTGTGATGAAAGACGCACAATGGCAAGACAGGACGAATATGCTTTTGGGTTTGTGGTTAGCCATTTCACCACTAATCGGCATTGGTGTAATCAGTGATACCGCAGCAATTAATGCCTACGTGGTAGGGATAGCCGTTTTATTTTTTGCAATGTCCGCTGTTAGTAAGCCGGATATATGGCAAGAGTACTCTAATCTGGTGCTGGGATTTTGGTTGATTGTAGCGCCATTTGCTCTTGGGTTTGCAAACTTAATCGGCCCGACAGTGAATCAGGTACTTGTTGGTTTTCTGGTTGGAGGTATTGCCCTAAAGGCTACGTTAGATCAATCTAGCCCAACGGCTCACGGTGGCCATGGTCACGGACACGTATAGCATGACCCTGTCGTTTAGATAACGTTCTGGATTCAGAGTGGCTGGGATTATCCCGCACTCTGGAGCCAGAGTGTTTTGCACGCTGTCATCATTGTATTTGAATCGTTCAAACCGTAACAGCATGTTTCCATTCAGTAGCCGACCAGCCTAAACAGGGTTGAGGCGATTCAGGCAACAACACAATTTCCATTCCCATAAAACAGGTCAACGCTTCGAGGCCTTTTATTTCTGAAAGGGAATTTTGTAATGACTTAAAGTGTTGTGGATTGAGGTAGAGTATATTTGGCCGATGGCCATGTTCACGTTCAAACTGGTTGGCGATTTGAATTAAGAAACTTAACATAATAATTCCTCCAGTGTTCGGGTTAACAAACCCATACTACTTTTTGGCAATGTTACTTTCTTTTGTTATCGGCCTTGTTTTATAAATACTGAGTTTTTAGTAATGCTCAATTTAATATGGCTTAGCAGACTGCCATTGTTCATCAACATAATACTGTAAGGGTTGAAAATGTACTTTATAAGACATCTTTTGCGACTCCGGGTTCCAGTAACCAAGATACAACCAGTTTAAATTTCGCTGTCTGGCTAATTTAATTTCATGTTGAATGGCGAGTATACCTAAACTGAGTTTGGGTAGCTCGGGCTCAAAAAATGTATACACAGCCGACAGACCATCTTTTAATTTATCAATGACGGCAACCGCGACAAGCTGTTGGCCTTGCCTGAATTCTAATAATTCTGAATGACTCCAGTCACTGTTAATAATGTCCCTGTAGGCTGTTTTGGAAAGGGGATCCATGCCGCCATCAGTATGGCGAGTTGCCAAATAACGGGAATATAATTGAAAATGTTCTTCATTGTATTGTGCCGGGTGTGAAAAAGAGTTGATCGCCGTATTTTTATTCCAGACCCTTCGTTGCTGTTTACTGGATGCAAAAGCATTAACATTTAATCTAACCGGTACACATAAACTGCATTGTTCACAATGAGGTCGATAGACACTATTACCACTACGCCTAAAACCTTTGGTAGCCAGAAAACTATAATGTGGTTGCTGTAATGAAATGGCCGGGTTTACAAATAAGGTTGTCGCTGTTTTATCCTTCAAATAACCACACTCGTGTTTATCGGTTATACAGAACTCAAGCTCATTTAACAGGGCGGGTTGTTCGATTTGTTGGCTAGAGCTATTTGGCATCGTGCTTTGAATTTCGTTTTAGTTGGTTACTTTTAAGTTAGACGGTTTTATTGTTATTGTCTATTTTAACAATGTGAACACTAGCACAAACACCAAAATGCAGTAGCAGGGTTAATCGTTTAATGCAAATCGCCACTTGCCAATTCGGCTAGACAGTTTAAGTGTTTGTTGCAATTCAGTCATAAATTGTCTACGCGTTATATCCTGTGCGCCCAGGCTAACCATATGTTCAGAACTCACTTGTGCATCAATAAAATCAAAGTGCCATTGTTTTAATTGCTTAACTAAATAAGCCAGCGCCACTTTTGATGCATCACTTTTACGGCTAAACATCGACTCGCCAAAAAAAGCATGACCGATAGATAAACCATATAAACCACCGACTAATTCCTGTTCATGCCAGCATTCTACGGAATGCGCATAACCAAGATGATGCAGTTCGCTATAGGCCTGCATCATACCCTCGGTAATCCAGGTACCGAAACCGTCTTTGCGTGACATTGAACAGGCTTGAATAACATCATTAAATGCAGTGTCAAAGCTAACCTGAAAAATATTTTTATTGAGTGTTTTTTTTAAACTTCTGGATATCTTAAAATCATCCAATTTTAAAATGGCACGGGGATCAGGCGACCACCACATAATCGGCTGGTCGTCACTGTACCAGGGGAAAATACCGTTTTTGTAAGCGGCGAGTAATCTTTGTGGTGACAGGTCACCACCCACGGCAAGCAAGCCATTGGGTTCTTCCAGTGCAAGTTCAACATCAGGGAATAAATCCAGCTGATCATCTGATAATAAATAAGGTGCGCTCATAAAAAATAATTTACTTAAACGGGGAGTGCGTCTGCATGTCTTTTATATAGTATTGCATACCTTCATATTCTTGTTGAACATGTTTACGAATAATCGTATTAAATTCCGGGTGTGCAACCCAATGTGCCGACCAGGTTTTAGTGGGCAAGAAGCCGCGATAAATTTTATGCTCACCTTGTGCGCCGGGTTCAAAGGATTGCAGTTTATTTTTAATGCAATATTCCAGACCCTGATAATAGCATAATTCAAAATGCAGGCTATCAAACTCTTCGTTGCAGCCCCAGTGTCGACCATATAAAGTTTTATCACCGCGTATACAAAAGGCACTCGCCACATAGTTACCGTTATGCTTAGCAAATAAAACCAGGATATTATCAGGCATGGTTTTGCCAAGAGCTTCAAAAAAACGCAAGGCTTAAGGTTGCCATGCCGGACTTCTTGTCAAAGGTAGACGTATAAAACTGATGATAATGCAGCCACCGTTCAGCATTCATTGAATGGCCATCATGAATTTCAATACTGATATTTTGCTCACTAACCTGTCTACGTTCGCGCTTTATTTTTTTACGGTTTTTTGAGTTAAAAAAAGACAGGTAATGTTCAAAATCGCTGTAGTGATTATTTTGCCAATGAAACTGACAGCCAAGTCTTAACATAAGCTTACTGTTTTTTAACTGCTTGGTATCGTTATCGTTTGTAAACAACCAATGCATGGACGAAACACCGAGCGAACTTGCATGCTGTAATGCGCTGTCGATAATAAGCTGACTGATTTGTTGGTAACGTTGCACGTCTTTAATTAGATGTTCGCTCTTACGCAAGACATCCAACAAATAAGGATGTACGTGTTTATGTTCATAATTTTAGAGCCAATGATGAAATAAGAAAATTAATAATGGCCATGGAAGATGTGTATGGAACAAATAATGTTTTGAATTCCTATATCAACGATAATCGAGACCGCTTTCGGTTGGGAATACAGATGAAAAAAAGCCCCGGCGAAATAGAAAAAGCATGGTCACAAAATTTAATGGAGAGTCTAGGCTCTCATTATGTAGAGGCATTCGATACAAGCTTTCCAAAAGGTAAATGGGATAAAATAAAGGTACATTGGTGCAAGAAAGAGCAAGATTTGAGAGATGGGTATGTCTGATAAGCCAAATTTAACGCTTATAAATACAACACCTAGGGATGCGTTACCGATGGCATCGTTAGATGATTTCAAACAATGGATATTGCATGACACTGTAAAACCATCTTTAGCAATCCGCAAGCTTATGGATAAATATAGCTGCCCTGATCTTCATGTAACAACTGTTGTTGAATTATTAAACATCACTTACCCTGATATTGACATTGAGCGTGGTGATTTTAGATTTAGAATCATCGATTCCGCTTATCCAAATAGTGATCCCAAGCAATTTAGTGATAACGATTTTGATGATGGCCTGGCCTATTTGCTATCACATTCTCCAGAACAAGGACCTAACGCCATTGAAACGGTCTTTCGCACCTTTAAGGAATTTGAAGCCTGGATAGCGGAAGACAATAAAAAACCCTCTGTTGCACTTCGTCGGTTTATGGAAAAATATCACCTTCTGCATTCAACAACCGTTCTCAGTTTTCTAAAAGCTGCCTATCCCCATATTAATTTTTACAATAGCGACTTAGAGCTTCGCATAATGGAATCGGGTTATCCCTACTGTAAGCCAAATCAGTTTAGTGATGA
>CAZDEC010000018.1:0-55919 GCA_964504295.1 uncultured Thioalkalispiraceae bacterium | reverse complement strand
ATTGGTTATTCGGATGGCTAACTTTGATAATTTCATGATAAATAATTTATGATTGAGTATTTTACACTCATAATGAATAACAAAAATAAGAAAGAAAAGAGGTAAAGTATAATATTGATTGATTTTGCAGAAAGAAAGACAGCAATTTTGATAACGTTATATCATACATAAAGGGTTTCTCTAAGCCTGGATAGATCGTGAGAGCAAAGTGAACCACGATCTATCCTTAAATCATTCAGGTTGTTTTAGTTATTATGGCCGAATATATGCGGAGCCTTGTTCTTGTAATTCTATAATACGGGCTACACCAGCGGTGACTTGTTCGACACCTTCAAGCAGAACGGGCATTTTACCAGTTTTGCGTTTAACTTTTTTCATGGTATTTTGACAAGCACTAAAGGTGATATCCTGAAGCGCCAGGATTTTTAGCTGCTTGGCTTGCTTATTTTTGTTTGTTAACAAACCTAGCCCTGGTCTATAGGTGACAATTTTAAAACCGGGATAGATTTATTTAGGAAAAGTTTACCTGTCTAAAGCAGTCAAGCCATTTAGGTGCATCATTCATATATAAAACCTACCGCTATTGACTACCTGTCAATTCAGAACCAATGCCTATATCTCGCGAGAATCTGCCTGTACCAAAAGTTACACCGGCTATTGTTCGATAATCTCTTGTGCTTGCGTTTAAAAATGTAGGTGTGGTTTCGATAGAATTCACATCAGGGTCTTGATTTAAATCGCTTTCTCCACCAACAGACAATGCTGTATCCCATCCATTAACACCCGATAGTGTCGTGTAACCTTTTGAACTAGGCGAGCTTCGATTTAAAAGAGCGTTAAACGATTTGATATTGCTATAGCAATTATAATCTGAGTAATCTAATTGATTTTTAGATATTTCTGTTGAGGAACCATAAAGGTACTTAGTCGGGCTAAATACATTGCCATCAGCCTCTAGTGCTAAGGTATTGTCCAAGCCATATAAAACATTATTATAATGAAGTATTCCTTCTATGGTTTGCGTATAGAAAATCATATCTCCACCAATTTGTGTATTATTCCAAATGGCCAATCCTTTTGATTGGGATACCGTGTCACCGCGATATATAACTCTTACCAACGATACATCGGATGATAATGATGCATCAAGAGTTGCTAAGTTGTTATGAATTAAAAAGTTATGTGCTGGCTCAACACCGCCACCTTGTACACCAATTTCAATAGCAACTTGCTGCACGTTATTAAAATCGTTGTTGTGTATATGCAAGCCATCTTCACCACCCGCAACGGCTTGTGAAGCATTTTTATAAAATATTCCTTTGCCTACAGTATGAATCGTATTATTATGCAGCCAGGCTTCTTTATGATCGTAACCATGAATACCCGAGTGCAACGAGTAGGGTTGTGAATTAAATGGATTGGATAATGCGCCCGTTGTTCTAGCAGAATAAATATCATGTATGCTGTTATTTCTTATGATAGCTCCTATTGACCTATCTAATCGAATGCCGCCAATGTTATCGGTTCTCGAGTTAGCCTTGTTTTCATTTGTTCCGGCAACAAAATCTACGTCGTAATTCGATATATTTGCATTGCCGGCATCGTGCAAATGATTATCTTCTATAACAATTCCGGTATTATAGGTGGCAGCATTGGGGTGAAACATGATGGATGTATAAAGTGTATTCTTAATTTCAAAACCCTTGATGTGTATGTATTTTGTACCATCATTAATTAAAAAACCAACGGTGACATCACTCCCGAATCCATCTGATGCATTTGCATAAACCTGGTCTATTACCGGTGATTCAGATGGATATGCCGAAATAATAATAGGTGCAGTTTTAGTACCGTTAGAATTGGTTATTGTATAGCCACCAAATTGTTGACCCGATGTACGTTTGTTATATGTATAAGTACCTGCCCTTGCATAAATTAACGTACCTGCTGTAGCGGCATTAATATTAGTTTCCAGGTCAGCAGGATTATCTGCGGTTACGATTGTTGCGGCTGTATTGACACCGCCATCATCAAAGTAAATATGCATTTCAGGATGCCGAACTTTAACGCCACCTGTTGGTGACTCCATTGAAACGCCCAACATGTGCAAGCCTGCACCGGGTGAAGTATTAATTAAAAGCTCAACATACTTTTGCCCCACTTCTCCATCGGCAAAATTAATGGTTATATCTTTAAGCGGGGTAAAATGTGTTCCACTGGTCATGGTGATATCCCCCGTGGTTGAATACGTTGAAAGGTTGACACTGACTGCGCCGAGAAATCCAGCGACGCGTTCAACCATAATTTTAGTCGTACCTGTTTTTGATACGTTAATGCGGGATGTTGTGAATGTTATATAACCGGCATTGCCATGTTTGTTATTGGTTATTGCTGTCCAGTTAGATTTTACCGTTGATGGAGTATTATTATTTGTAGGAGTCGAAACTGTCGTACTATTGCCACCACCGCCGCCGCCACAAGCAGTAAAGAGTAAACTTAGAATAAAAACAGCTATCTTATTGGATTTCATCTTTAAAAAGCCCAAATATACGTATAACGGCTTGTAATTATAAGGTAGCTGCAAAAAATAACACTACCTTCATTGTTAATTGCATCACACCATTAAAGTATTATTTGCATTAAAGGAGCTGGAGCCTGAGGGATCTTTACAAAAACCAACATTCCCGGTCATTGCGAGGAAGTACTGAAAAACAAGTGTTTTTCGGTACTGACGCGGCAATCTTATCAACAGTAAAAGGGAATGGACGGATTTAATTTTAATCAGTCTGTTAAGTAAAGATATCTGGATTCATATTCATCAAATTAACGGGCACAAAGCGCATCAACTATCTGTTACAACTAACGGGTTTGCCTAAACCTGGATAGATCGCGAGCTCAAAGTGAACGACGATCTATCCAGGTTTGGTTTCCTTAATTTATTATGGTCGAATATATGCGTAGCCTTGTTCTTGTAATTCTATAATACGGGCTACACCAGCGGTGACTTGTTCGACACCTTCAAGCAGAACGGGCATTTTACCAGTTTTGCGTTTAACTTTTTTCATGGTATTTTGACAAGCACTAAAGGTTATATCCTGAAGCGCCAGGCTTTTTACCCGCTTGGCTTGCTTACTTTTATTTGTTAACAAACCTAGCCCTGGTCCATAGGCGACAATTTCAATTTTAATATTATCGATACCATAAAGCTTCTGTAGGTTGACCGCATTATTCAATGCTATTTTCTGCGTCCTTGCATCATCGGTACTGACCTGGATTACTACCTTATGTAGCACATTCTCTGCAGCGTATGCATTTATACTGCCAAAGAAAAATATCGACATTAATAGAATTAGACTGGTATCTCTTATAATTTTACTCATGGTTACATCCTCCAATTATCGCCTCGGTATGATGGTTAGGTTAGTTTCACTTGAGACGTATTTAGTGAAACATTTTTTTAAAATGAACACACAACATTGCGTAGACGCATTCAACGACCTGCAACAAAAATCATTATATAAGGTACGTGGAGGACACAGGTCAAGCAAACAGGTTATGTGTAAAATAATTTAGGTGCCCCCATTTTTTGTCCTTATGGGCATCCAACTTGCGTGCCATACAAGCATACTCTATGTGCGCCAGCCGTTGATGATTGCGAGAATCGCTGTCACTTCAATGTTCGACATTTTAAGTTGGAGGAAATGTAAAAATAACTGATATTTATTTTTAGGATAGATGATCTATGTCATCTACTTAGCGAAAACAAGAGAAATATAAGCGGATTAGGACTTATATTTTATATCTAGATATGGGTCGGATGGGTTTAAATTTAACCATCCTGGTTGTTTAACGATAATAAATCATATTCATGTATTTTTTATGAAAAGAAGGCGTTTGCTTGAAGTGCTTTAAAACATTATATTCTTTAGCTTCCGGAGTGTTTTGTTAATTATTTTGTAGCTAGTTTCTTTAACTGTAAAAAAGTGTGTAGTGATAGCGCGGAATTGTTTATTTGTACGATATATTTACAATATAAATGTAAAGTATTTCAATTTATTCTCTTTGGTTTTTGTTTAAAATTGACTGAGTGAGAGGAATGAGAGGAATACTAACACAGATAGCTCGTAATCAAGGGATGGAACAAATGTTAAACTCAATAAAAATATACCAGGTTTTTTTTCTGTTTTTTAATATTATTTTATTAATGTTTTCTAGTTCAGTGCAGGCTGTACCATTGTCGACACTTCTTACAGGTGATGAGATTGTTGTGGCCAATCTACGATTTCATAATTTTAGAGATTTTGATTCGACAGCAACAGGTGGCAATACTATTTCCGTGGACTCCGCTGGCGTTGAAGTAAAAGCTACTATCGTTGGTGATAAAGTTGGTTTAAAGTTTTCATCATCTTTGTTCGTTGCGGGAGTTGGTGTTTTTCTGGAAGATGATGGTGAACAGCAAACGTCGATTCGATATGATGTTGAAGTACTCTGCTCACAAGCTATTGTTGGTAATTTACTTTATTATTTAACCTCGGTTAACCCATTTGGTGGAAGTAGTAATATTATCCAAACGCTTTCAGAGGTGGGCGCGCCAAATTCATTTTCTAATTCTAGTGTAAGCGCTTATCGGTTTGACTTTAACTGGAGCGAAAAATTAGAAGCTCAGGATGTATTTGACCCTCGAGCTAATATTTCAGTTCTGACCCTGATAAATTTAAAAAATGGTGCAGAAGTGACTGAATTTGCGCAAACTTTTACAACTATTTGCGGTAATTGTTCGTCTATTACGGGGGTGATTTACTGGGTTATTGTTTTTGTATTAATAGCGATTACAGGGTACGTGCTTTCTGTTAAGCGTAAAGGAGACTGAGGCTTGGACTAGTGGAAAACCAGGGATATGGAGAACTTTATAATCTGACGGTTCCCCACAAAAATCTGTAGCTCCGGTCATTGTGAGGAAGCACTGAAAAACTAACATTTTTCAGTGCTGACGTGGCAATCTGCTTGCTACGCTCTTTTCTCATTCAGATTGCCGCGCTCACTTTGTTTGCTCGCAATGACGAGCCTTTTTCCAGAGTTTAGGTGTTTTTTTCTAACATCTTGCTTTTAATCTATTTTCGTCTCAATTTTGTGTGGATATCCCCAGCTTTATAACTTAAGAAAGGATATATCTGCTTGACCATTCATCAGATCGGGCCAAGTTAACTCCCTAGAAAAATTAAAATTAGTTATGTCAGGGGAGATTATAATGGCTACAAAAGGATTCAGCTTGTGATTAGATGTAACAATAGAAATTATTTTACAATAAGCCTACCTGTTAAAAATGGACGTTTTAGTTACAAGATCATGGCGACTCTATAATATTACCTCGCCAAACATAAAAACATTAATTCCATTTATTATTATTTTAATAATATTAAAATATGGTTTTAAAGCTGTGTTATCTGATCGTGAAGGGGCTTGCAAGACTAAATGTGAAGGCTATGGTATATAAATTTACTCCTCCTCGAGTCGACTTATATGAAGATTATGTAAATGATAAATGCGAATGTAAAAAAGCCGATCAGGGCCAGAATAGCCGCAGCATCATTGCTTACCTTTCAATTTCATTGAAAACTTTTTTTGATGCCCAAATTTCAAAGTAGCGACTTTGCTCTGCTAGTTTGTAGTTTGCTATAAAGGCTTTTGGTATTTTTTTGCCGAATAAGGATCTAAAGGGGTAATAGCCGTTTGTCATGGCAAACGGTTTGCCGCCTTTTGGTATTAGAATAATATCGTATATCTGGCTGGAAATTTTTTGCACGGTTGCTGCTGGTATTTCCATATGTGATATTTCCATATCCATCAGTGCAACGGGGTCAAGTACATTGCCTTGCTTGGCTGAAAATATTAATGGTCGGTAATAAGTACTTTTGTAGGATTCTTTGTTGGAATAGCCCATATACATAACATAGGCTTTGTATCTTTTCTTTAGTTGAATGATATCTTCATAAACGTAAGAATTTTTTTGCAGGTTGATAAATTTAAAGTATTGTTTTTGTTCTTTTACAATGTCTGCGCCAATGGCAAATAGCCAGGCTAATATTAAAAGAAATATAAAAATGGCTTTTTGTTTTGTTTGGATAATGGTACTAAGTTTTTCTTTACTTAAGCCGGATAAGAAAAAGGCGATAAACAACACAATAACAGGGGTAAAAGGTAGGATATGGTGAATTCCTGCCCCATTTTTTGATGCCACTGCCGACATAAGCAGCATTGACAATAGCAAAACATAGAAGGCTTTTGTTTCTATATTAGGGATGAGCTTAATGGTATTACCTGTTGTTGTGCGAGTAATCTTATAAAGCAAGATTGCAGGAAAGACAAACAGTAATGAAATAGCGAAATTTTTACCAAACAATCCCAAGCTAAAACCATGCCTAGTTGCGGCGGTTAACCAAACTAAATAATTCTGTATATTAAATTGCGGTAGCAAAAATATTGAGCCAGCGAGCAACGGGGTTAATACAATAACCGCAATAAAATTATTTTTTCCATTATAGTAAAAATACAGATATATAACAGGCAGGAAATAAAGTGCCGTGTGTGCTTTTGCATTGACCGCAAGTGCAATACCCAATGAAACTAAAATAATAGAAATAGTTTTCTGTTGACAAAATAATCCTGCAATGGCGAGACTAACGGAGAAGAGCAATAAACTATCTGCCTGGTTGCGGAATGAAATTTCGGCTAGCATTAAATAGGCGAGAGTACTAAAAACAATCCCGACAAAAGCAATCTGGAATGAGAATTTTCTTTTAATGGTATAAAACAATATTGCCAGTCCCAGCAATGACATAAATATGCCGTAAATTTTTGAGCTTAGAATAGGGTCATTAAATAAATTCACAAACAGAGCGGTAATAATATAGGTGGTAGGGCCATATTGAAGGCTAAATCGGTCTGCCGCATCTAACGCAGTATATATTGGTTGTCCGGCGGCGATTAATTGTGCCTGTATCACCATGGTGGGCTCTACGTGTTGGCGAAAAGTATCGACTCCAAGATAGGCGGCCATCGTATAGAGGTAAAGCAAAACGGGTATTAATAATAGTAGGTAGAGGGGGAAACATTTTTTGCTGTTATCATCGAATAATATTCTGTAGGCATGCAAAATACCTAAACCTACCAAGTATAGTATTAAAAATGACGCAATAACTCTCACTGTAACTCCCACTTATACGTATATCAATTTAGAAGTGCAGTATACGCAATTTTTTCAATCGCTTGAGGTATAATTCAGTTCATAGTCAGAAAAATTATCTGCAGGTTTGCTTGCTGGCACAGGTATTATTTAATATACAAGGCTAACATTTAAGTGTTATATGGTTACTCGACAAGCTAGAAAAAAAGACAAAAAGTATCTGAACGAGGCAAAAAAACGCTATGACAAACAACGTCAGCGTAATGTTGCTGCTGTACCTGGGGTGCATGAATTTGTTGTGATTCTGGATAACCTGAAGGGTGCTTTTAATGTGCCTAAAATTTTTCGTTCGGTGGAGGCTTTTGGGGGCACTCGGTGCATCTGGTTAATGTAGACTGGTTTGACCCGTCTCCAGCAAAGGGGGCGTTTCGCAAAGTTCCGGCACGTTTTTATGATGAATTTTCTACTTGTTATAACGAGCTGGTCGAGCAGGGAGCTATACCTTTAATATATACTCGCAGCTGAGTCAGAGTGTGACATGGCAAAGATACGCCCGTTTCAATTATTTATAATGTGGCATTAGAAACTAAAAGCGCTTTTATTTTAGGCCATGAGGCTTACGGATATGCGTTGCAAATATTTACTACATTACGACGACATTATAATTGTTACGTATGAAATTTTTATGAGGATTATAATTAATTTATTGTTCAAAAGTTAAGCCTTTGTTCTTAATAGATAATAGTGAACAGGTTAACCTATTATTGCTGTTGGGGTTAACCCGAAGTACTCTTGACAACAATTATGGTGTGACTGATAATTCATATGTCAGGGTTTAGGCACATATAACAAGGAGGCTTTAATATGAAAACTTTTTTAAAACTAACACTGCTTAGTTTGGCAGCAGTTTCTTTTTTTCTACCTACAATCTCAAATGCTGAGGTTATATATGATTTTAAGGGATCGATCTGTGACGCATGCGATGGAACAGAGGGACAGACCGATAACATACGGGGTATCCTGACTTTATCCGATGCATACATACCGGGTTCTGGAATATCAGAAACAACGGGTGATGGGGGTAATATGTTTATTAGTTTTGATTTATATCAAGTTGACCCTGTTACGCTGTCCATTCTTGGTACAGTCAATTTTACACAAGATGAATATGCCATTGTAGCAGCTGCGAGTGACCCTTTTTTTGGTTTGACGGCAGCGGGAGATGGTTCTTTACCAAGTACAGATGGAAGTTCGGCTATTTCCGATATTTACGTTCTTAATTCAAGTTTTATTTTGAATGATTATGCAGCTTCTGGTGGTAGTTTTACTATAGACGCCGCTGCGGGTCCGACTACTCGTGGGCAATACGGCTTTTGGACACAAAGAAGCTCTGCTAGTGTACCTGTTCCAGAAGCAGCCTCCATAGCATTCCTTGCTCTAGGTTTGTTTGGTGTTGGATTTTTAAGAAAAAAGAATATGAATTAAAACCGTTCCTTACTTACTTTTTAATAAAACAAGTCTCGCATTATTCGGGACTTTTTTATGGATACGTATAATTTATTTTCATTTCAAGTTTTAGTGAATAATACAATGAAAAAATATGGAAAATTAACATACTTAAGTACATTGGTTTTAGTATTATTCGTTTCATCGATAGTTAAGTCGAATGCTGTAGAGTCACGGGAATATAATATAAATGACTCTGAGAGGCTTGTAACAAAAGGCAACAAAAAGAGTAGCATATTAAATTATTTACAGTCGCTACAGAAGAATAAAAAAAATAGGGTTCTTTCTGGGCAAAATATCGGCCATGCAAATTTTAGTTTAGTAAATGCGTATCAAAAATACTTTAAGCAATTAAAAGAACAGACAGGGTTGTTGCCCGCAATCCTTGGTATTGACTATGGATCTGAAACTTTTAGTGCCTCTTATATTGCACAGGCTAACCGCCTACTCCTTAAGCACTGGAATAAAGGGGGATTAGTTACAGTTAGTTTTTCCCCCTCAAATCCGTGGACAGGGGGTGGTCTGAAAGAACGTTTTACTGGTTCGGCAAAATATCTAGATATCATCAAACAAGGTACCGAAGCAAATAAACGTTGGTATAAGACGCTTGATAGCATTGCCTATGGTTTATCTCAGTTACGAGATGCGGGAGTTATTGTTCTTTTTCGACCGTTACATGAGATGAATGGTGATTTTTTCTGGTGGTCAACCGGTAGTGATTCTGGTTGGGCATACCCAAATGAATTTAAGAAGCTATGGATAGATACATATAACTACTTTACAAAAACTAAGCAACTTGATAATTTGCTTTGGGTTTATGCGCCTAATTATCAGTCGAATAATGAAATAAAACCGGTTGATTATTATTATCCGGGGTCCTCGTATGTTGATATTGGTGGGCTTGACTTTTACGACAATAATTTTGATCGATTAAGTGAGAGACAAAGTTACAAAAAAATGTTGGCTTTAAAAAAACCACTCGGATTAACTGAAGTGGGTCCAGCCTTTTGGTGGGGAGCACACCCTCAGGGTGAATTTGATACTCAAAAGGTAATCAAAGCAATTCGGAATAAATATCCAAGTATTGTATATTTTATGTTTTGGCAAGGCTGGTCAACATTATTTTCATCTACAAAAATGGCAATAGTTGAAAATAAAAACGCAAAACAATTATTACAAGATCCTTGGGTCATTACGTTGGATGAAGTGAACTGGAAACAAGAACGTTTTATTAAATAGTTTAGATTGGTTTTAAAACAGGGTGGAACATTGAATAAAAAAGATGGAATTTTTGGCATATCGGGGATCCGTGCTTATCAGCAAGAGTTAACTTGGGTCTCACGCTTAGTTGATATCGCATGTATATACATTGTTATGTTTTTCGTTGTTGAAGTTCATGATGCCGAATGGCATAGAGGACATTCAATTTTAATTACTCTAGCGATGACATTTTATCTTTTGATTGCAGAGCATATTGGGGTGTATCGTTCTTGGCGTATAAACCCGATAAGAGAAGAAATAGGTACAATCTTTCTAACCTGGGTTATTGTTATAACTCTATTATTATTATTGGGTTATGTTACAAAAACAACACAGATGTATTCCCGATTGGAAATTGGCTTTTGGGGGTTAGGTGTATTAGTTTTGCTGACAATATGGCGTGGTATTTTGCGCTTTACACTACGGATTTGTAGAGTACAGGGTCATAATACAAGAAGTGTAGCTTTTGCTGGAATTTCAGAATCGACTGATGATATTGTAGATACCATTAAAAATTCAACATGGATGGGTTTGAATATTATTGGTTTTTACGATGACCGGAGGTCTTCTAGAGACTCTGACAATAAAGATGTAGAGTACACTTTTTCTGGTTCATTGAAAGATTTAGTGAATATAGCAAAGAATGGTGAGGTTGATGTTATTTACATTACCTTACCTTTGAGTGCAACTGCCAGGCTTAAAGAACTTGTTGTTGAATTATCGGATACAACGGCTTCTGTATATATCGTCCCAGACTCATTTGTTGCACAAGTTTATAATGGTTATTGGGTAAGAATGGGGGAAATACAAGTTATTAATATTTTTGAATCCCCTTTTTATGGGATATACGGTTGGGTTAAACGATTGGAAGATATATTTTTAAGTGTGATAATTTTACCTTTAATAATACCTGTTATGCTTATTATTGCAATTGTTATTAAGGTAACGTCAGATGGGCCGGTAATATTCAAGCAGCGCCGTTATGGCTTGGATGGTTCGTGCTTTAAATTATTTAAATTTAGAACAATGATGGTTACTGAGGACGGCGATACTATTATTCAGGCAAAGAAAAATGACAGTAGGTTAACTTCGGTTGGTGCATTTCTTCGTAAACATTCATTAGATGAATTGCCACAATTTTTTAATGTGTTATCTGGTAATATGTCTGTTGTTGGTCCTCGACCTCATGCCGTTGCGCATAATAAATATTATCGTTCTTTAATTGAAGGTTATATGCTTCGACATAAGATGAAACCAGGGATTACCGGTTGGGCACAAATTAATGGTTGGCGTGGCGAAACAGAGACAATGCATATGATGGAGAAACGTATAGAGCATGATCTTTGGTATATGCGTAATTGGTCATTGTTGTTAGATATAAAGGTTGTAATTTTAACGGCACTTGTCGGATTTAGATCGAAAGGTATTCATTAATTGTCTTTCGTTTAAAAATAAAGAATAGTGAGCACAGTAGTGGTTAAAAATATCATGAATAAAGATTTAGATAAATCTATAAATGGTCTACGAGAAAGACTCTTTTTATCAGTAGATGAATCCGCAGACTCGAACTCAGCTTTAGTTGTTTCTTTAATGTCGAGATCAGGCCAGGAAGGAGTCACTACCATTACTGCTTCACTTGCTCTGTCTATGAGTAAAGTAAACATCATGCGTGTTTTAGTCATTAGTTATGATAGTAGCATGCAAAGTGCCGCTATAAAATTAGATGCACCCGTGAAAGTTTTTCGAAGTTTTGAACTAGCGGACAAAAAGAAATCTTTATCAGATTATGTGCAGACCAGTAGCAAAGGACAAGTTGATATACTAACACTTGATAAAGCATTTCCATCTGGTTTTCATGGTGATGCCTATTGGGATAATCAGTTTGCCGATATGAAAGGGCGATATCAGGTCATTCTTGTTGATACAGGTGCTTTTTCAAGTAATTTAGCGTTACGTTGGTCAAAATTTTCAGATAAGAATATTCTCGTAGTCGATTCAAGCGGTACGATTGAAGAAGAGCTACTAAGGTTTAAAGAAGAACTTGAAGCCGATCACTTTGTATTAGATGCTGTCGTACTTAATAAACGTAAATATTATGTACCCAAATTTTTGTATAAATATATTCGTTAACGGTAGATAAAGTAAGCTGCTAATGCTTTTTGGAGGATAGAAACATTAATAAGCGTGAAATATTAAATTTTTTATTTAAGCGGAAATGGAGCATATTGAGCATGTTTTTTGCTACAGTATTGCTTGTTACGGCATTCGTATATTTATTGCCTGTTAACTATACCGCCACATCAAAAGTTGTTGTTGAACCAGGTAAATCTCCTACCTTAAGAACAGAAACTCGTTATGGTGTAGAGCCTGGAATTGTTCTTTTTACAGAAATTGAAATTGTAACATCCAGAGTGGTAATGGAAACCGTAGTTGATAAACTCAATCTCGACTTAGTCGAACCTCCACGAAACGCGATTGTAAAAGCACTTCGCAGTATCACTGAAACGATGACGGAGATAGGTTTATTGCCTGCTCTTGAGCCTCGTGAAAAAGCTATTCGCTCATTACTGAAATACGTAAAAGTTAAACCCGTGTTAGACACTAATGTTTTTACGATAAGTTATTCGGCTAAAAATCCAGAGATTGCTGCAAGTATTGTTAATAATATTACTGATGAATACATTGCAAACCATTTACGAATTTACTCGAATAAAGAAGCATTAGGGTATTTACGTAGCAATATGATGCAAGCGAAGATGGAACTGGGAAAGTTAAATAAAACACTAGAGAGGTATAAAGAAAAGAATCGGTTAACGTCATCGAATCAGAATACTTTGAATTTAGTTGTAAACAATCTTAAAAATAAAATTAATGATGTTAATCTTGAGTTAACAGAGGAACGATCTCAGTATGCTCCAGGGCATCCTAAAATAAAGGTTCTTGAAGAAAAAATATTTACGACGAAAAAAGAACTTGATGATGTTCGTTTACAAGTAAGAGAAAAAGAGTATGGCAAAGATCGTATTAATACATTTCTAAGCCAGATCCAATCACAAAAAGATACTTATACAATATATAAAAAACAATACGATGCAGCACTGCCAAGCGCTCTTGCAGACCAATTGTTAAGTAATATACATGTACTGGAACGTGCACCGGTACCTCGTGCACCTAGATTTCCTAGAATACTTTTTATAATTGTGTCAATTTTTGCAGGTATAATATTTGGACTAATGGTTGGTTTAATACGTAATTATTATGATCACCGTGTTGAGTCACCATCACAAATCGAATTGATTCTTGGAGCCCCTGTTATTGCAACTATCCCTTTAATATCTAAAAAATAAAACAATATCTTCTATAGTGGACGAATTATGGAAAATATCAGAAGAAAAATACGGATTTAATCATGAATACACAAGTAACTGTGGCACTAGTGATGCCAGTGAGAAACGAGGCAGATGTTGTTGATGAAACAATGCAAGCTGTGTTTTCATCAACTCGCCTACCCGATGAAATTATTGTTGCAGATGCCCTTTCGACTGATGACACCCTGGAAAAATTAAAGGCATGGGAAAATAAAGGAGTCCCCCTGAAAGTTGTTAAAAACCCGAGTATTTATTGTGGTGGCGGGAGAAATGTCGGGTTTAAGGAAACTGATTGTGAGGTTATATTAATCGCTGATTTTGGTAACCCAATGTTACCTGGCTATATAGAAGAAATGGTTAGACCATTTGAAGAACAACAAGATGTGGATGTTACCATGGGAATCTTGCAGCCGTTGATGACGACAGATTTTGAGCATTGTATGGGGCTGCTTTATTTTGATGAGAATATTAAATTAAAAGATTATTCTCAAGAACAAAAGGAAGCTCTAGTTCCGGATGTCCTTTTACCTGGTGGTGGATGTATAGCTATGACTAAACATTTTTGGGCTAAAATGGGTGGCTATCCAGAATGGCTGGCACGTTCTCAAGATAGACTCTTTAGTCTTAAAGCATATTGTAGCGAGGCAAAGGTTGTTGTTGCCTGGGATGCCTACAGTTATAACCATGTAAGAAATTGTGCGAAAGATGTTTTTAAGATGGCATACGGGTGGGCCAGGTGTAATGGACAGAGTCGCTATATTAGGCGCCATATGCTTAAGGCAGTTCCCTTTTATAGCTTATTATTGAGCTTGGTTTTCATTTCTTATTTTTCGCTGCTGAGCTTAGTCGCTTTTTTTATTATCCTGACGCTGTATGTATTAAAATCAGGCGGTAAACGTTTAATAAAAATCGATGGTAGAATTAAAAAGCCAATTTATCTTTGGCATTTAACTAAAATACTTGTCGCCGGTGATGTGGGTTCTATTGTAGGTCATGTAGTTGGCTGGTTTGAATGGTTTTTTAAGGAAAAATATCGCAAGCAGTTTTGGGATTATATGAATAGTTGCCCGAAAGATAAACTACACATCGTAGAACGTTAAATGAGTCCTTGATGAAGTTAGAGTGTATGGCTATTAATAAAACTTCGGAGAATATTAACGTTAAGCGGCGTGTTAGTATAATGCCCGTTATGCAATTGCGAAATTTTTTTAAATTTTCAAGAGGTAAACATATTGATTTCGGTAATGATCATATTACTTACTGGTTTAACGGGCGCGCAGCTATCTGGCAAGGTATTAAAGCTCTTGGATTAAAAAAAGGTGATAGAATTATTACCCCTGCTTATTCCTGTGGAGCAGAGCTTGATGTATTACTTAAAACAGGTGTTAAGCTTGACTATTATCGTATTGATAATAAATTAAATGCAGACCTTGCTCATATCGAAGAGCTTTGCCAATCACCCGCATCGGCTTTATTTGTTACGCATTACTACGGTCAGCCACAACCCATGGATGCTCTAAAGAAAATTGCAGATAAATATAATCTGCTATTAATTGAAGATGCATCACATGCTCTATTTTCAAACACAGATAAAGATGAGCCTCTTGGGCAACTGTCTGATATGGCCATTTTTAGCTTATGGAAAAGCCTGGAAATTCCGGATGGTGGTGTTCTACGGTTACGAACAAGTGTGATTAAAGAATATGCCTCTTTGACAGGGGAAAGACCTAGTATGTTATCGATTGCCGGGCGTTTGCGTTATATGTTTGAAGAATCTTTGTCAATTTCATACCCACTGTTAGCTAAATATCTTAAATCTATTATTACTGAGCCATTTATAATGATGGTTGATAAACTGAGAGGGAAAAAGGAACTTCAATTAGAGGCAACTTCAATGACAACATCAAATGTAGAAGTCATTGCTGAATCAAGTGAGGTTGCATTCAGGCTTGAGCGTGGTCGCTGGTTAATGTCAGGTTTCTCTCGTTATTTATTACCTCGAATTTTAAGTGATGATCTTGCTAAGAAACGTTACTGTCATTTCATGTCTTTGAGTCAAAAGATTAAAGATAGAAATGATGTTCGTTTACTTATTCATGATATAAAAGATACGACATGTCCTTTATTCTTTCCTGTTACTGTGACGGAGCCTCGAGCCTTTAGTAAATATCTTGCAGAAAATGGTGTTGGTTTCTTTCGCGCGTGGTGTGTTTTTCACCCAGATGTAGATTGGGATAAATTTCCTCTTGAATCACATTTAAAAGAAAATGTTGTTGTTCTCCCTGTGCATCAGAGCCTCGTTGATAGCGATATTGACTATATTGCTAATGTCGTTAATGCATGGAATGTAGATTGTACTGTGATAAAACAGGGAGACGAGAAATTTCAAAGTCAATAAAGAGAACAACACTCAATAATATGGGACTAATGGCTGCAAGTAAGCTTATAACTTTAGTCTTACAACTTGCAGCAACGGTTGTGCTTGCACAAACATTAACTACCGTCGATTATGGTATTGTAGGCTTCGCACAAATTTTTATTAGTTTTCTTAATTTGTTTAGTGAGTTTGGCTTGAGTTCGGCTGCGGTGCAGCGTGATAAATTAACTCGCGTACTAATGGACACGGGCTTTACTTTACGTTTATTGTTAGGTGTGGTTGCTCTTGTTGTCGCCTACTTTATCGCGCCAATTGGTGCGCAATTGCTTGGTAATGATGCAGTAACAGATGTTATAAAAGTATTGTCTATTGGTTTTTTAATGAATGCGTTCTCATTTATTCCTAGTGTTCGTTTATTAAGAGAATTAAATTATAAAAAATACGCGGGGGCACAATTGGTTAATGCGGTTGTGAACTCATCTTTAACTGTGTTATTGGCATTAAACGGTTTTTCTTACTGGAGTATTGTTATAGCAAATATATTGGCTATAGCATGTTCTGTCATTTATCTGAATTTAGCTGTTACCGAACGTCCTGGTTTTTCACTTGAGAATGAAAGTCTGCATTATTACCAAAAATTTGGTGGAAGTTTGGCTTTTTCCTGGTTGCTAACTTTTATGATATTAAATATCGACAATTTAGTTGTTGGGTCTTTATTGGGGGATGAAAAATTAGGGTATTATGCCTTAGCCTTTACAATTGGCGTTAAGTTATGCGAAACATTGGGTTCTACAATAAACAGTGTGCTTTTTCCTACGTACTCAAAATTACAAAATGATATTACTAGTTTGCGTAAGGCTTATCTTAAGAGTAATCAACTTATAACTTTTCTAACTGTTGGAGGCTATTTAATCCTTTATACAGTAAGCGAGGACCTTTTCGTTTACATACTAGGTAAAGGAACAGATAAATGGGTTCCTGCAATCGTTGCGTTTGAAATATTTTGCATTTATGGTGTTATTCGAACTTTAACTGAGCCTATGAATTGTATTGCTATTGCTTTAGGACACCCTCGTGAACTAGTAAAGGCAAATACATTAACAGTTATTTTGAAATTAGTACTGATTTATCCGGCATTAAAATGGTTCGGTATTAATGGTGTAGCTTTTGTGGTGGCAATTGCATATGCATCGCAGTACATTATTTTAGTAGCAGCATTAAAAAAATACCTGAAAATATCATATTCGGTTTTAGTCAAAAGTCTGTTTGCACCTTTTGCAAGTCTTGTAATTGTTGTTTTTGTAATAGAAGTTATAAAAATAAATGGGATGCTTTATGAGGCAAGCATAACGCGGTTCTTTGTGTTATCAACGATGACGGGTTTTGGATACTTGATTGTGTATGGTGTTTTAACGGGTGGTGGCCCTTACAATGAGCTGCTACAGGTTTTCATATCAAAGCATAAAAAAATATAAGTATACTCTAAAAATTAGAATTGAGGGAATATAAATGGGTGGATTAGTAGGAATATGTGAGTGGGGTGCTGAATCAGTGAACCGCACAGATTTAGAACGCATGGCAGCTAAGATAGAGCATCGTGGACCTAAAGGTAAAAGTTTCTGGAATCAAGGTGACATAGGTTTTGTTCATTTAAAAGATCGTGTTCTACCAAGTATTTCTGAAAATGAACAGCCATTGATGGATGCTTCGGGTCGTTATCGAATTGTTTGTATGGGGCGTGTATTCAATTGGCAAGAAATTGCAAAAGAAATATCTAATTCAGCTCAAATATCACAGCCAACAGGTTGCCTCGAAACTATATTAAGTGCCTATAAATTATGGGGTGTAGAAGCTTTTGCAAAGTTTAATGGTGGTTACGCTTGTGCCATTTGGGATGATATAGAGAAAAGTGTATGTCTGGCAAGAGACCACTTTGGGATGAAACCCCTTTACTATACAAGTATAAATAAAAGTTTTTTGTTTGCTACAGAAATTAAAGCATTGCTAGCACATCCCGATGTTAAAACTGAACCAGATGATCAGGGTATTGCCGATTTTTTATCTGTAAATCGTTTTAGAATATTAACAAAAAATACATGTTATTCAGGTATTAAGAAATTACTTCCTGGTACATGGTGCAAATTTAGTGAAGGCCGGTTCCAGGAAGGTCAATATTGGAATATAGATCCGGAACGAATAGATGAGTACGCAAATGATGAAGAGCGTATAGAGCATATCCGTGACATTATGGTTGATGCTATCGACATTAGGTTACCTGAAGGCGACCATGTTGGTGCTTCGTTATCAGGTGGTTTCGACTCATCGTCTATTGTATGTGTGATGCGAGCACTACTGGATAAACAGGGCAGACAAGATGTTAAACTTGATACATTCTCATACGATTTTGAAACGGACGAAGCTGATGAGGTTCATTTAATAGAAGTAATTGCAAAACAAGCACGTTCCACTCATCATGGCTTAAAAATACTACAACCTGATTTTTTTGATGACCTAGATAAAATAATTGTTGCGAATGATGGGCCCATATTGGAAAACGCTGCATTGCTACTCTATAAAAATATGACTCAAATTGGCAAGGCCGGTGTCGATGTGCACTTTAGTGGCATTGGTGGGGATGAGCTATTTCAGGGCGAGTTAAATTATTTTTCTGATTTATTTCGAAGTGGGCATTGGGTCGAACTCTATAAAGAAATTCGTGGTGTTTATCCTGTTGACCCTATTACAGGAAAAAATACCAGCTTATCTTCAATGCTGCGGGGATACTTGCTGTCACCTCTGCGGCCTGATTGGTACCAGAAAATGCGTAAAACATCTAATGGTATGGAATACCCGCCTGACTGGATGTCAGACAGTTTTTGCCAGCGGGCTAATGTTGGACCTGATTTGCCAAATCCTGATCGACCCAGATTTAAAAATTTTTATGACCAATCATGTTGGGACTTATTCTATTATGAATTAGTTGGAGCAGGTGCCCATTACCATGATACTGCTGGAGCAACATTCTCGATTGATTCTCGGTGCCCTTTAATGGATGTTCGTCTTGTTGAAGCTATGTTTGCTACGCCGCGTGAATGGAAAATTAAGGAAGGTCAGGTAAGAAGAATGCAAAAGAGTGCAATGGAGCCTTATTTACCCAAAGAGATTTTAGAAGACCACATTAAGAAAGATCACCATCCTACGGTTACTGGCTTTATGCAGCATGCTATGCAAGGAAAAGTCAACGAGCTACTGAAAGGGAATAAACAGCTTTCACGTGACTATGTTGATTGGAATTCATTAGAACGACATACGGAACCCTATTTTGCAGGTAAACCTTATAGCCCATTACCAATCTGGTTAGCAATGGCTCTTGAGCGTTGGTTACAGACGACATTTGGAAATGAATAATAAAATGCAAGATACATCCTTACAAATACAGGAGCTTAGAAGTTTAGATGAAATAAAAGAGATAAGTGATGAATGGAACTTGCTGGCTCAACAGTCTCGTCAAGGTTCACCTTATGTAATTCCGCAATTCATCATCCCGTGGCTAAAGCGTATGGGCGATAAATACTGTTGCTGTTTTCTAGCTGCATGGGATGATAAAAAACTCGTTGGACTTGCTCCAATAATTAAACGACAGATATGTAAGCTTGGTCTCTCTATATCGATACTCGAATTTCCATCTGGAGATCCAGCTCCAGTCTGTGAAATACTTACACATGAAGATTCAACTGGAGTAATAGATGCTTTTGAAAAATATTGGCTAAGTAATATTGACTGGGATGTTATTGACTTAAGAAATATGCCAGAAAAAAGTATAGCAGCAGCTGAAATTAGAAAAATTTCAGAAAAGAATACATATGTAACAACGTTCAGAAAGGAACCAAGTACATATTACATACCACTGGATATATGTTGGAATGACTATTTGGCCGCCAGACCTCGTAGTTTTCGTCGCAGATTACGTCGAGGAAAAAAACTTTGCGAAAAGTTGGGGGAATATACATATACTAAATACCCTGGTGACCTGAATTTTTCAGATGCTTTGGAGAGCGTGTTTATTGTTGTCTCAAATAGCTGGAAAAATCATGAGGATGGACAGAATGGTTGGAATATGTTTTTACGACGTTTTATTAAAGGATTAGAAGAAAAAAACATTTTAAATTTAAGTTTTTTAAATATTGATGGTAAACCCGTATCTTATCAACTTGATGTAGCCTTTCAAGGAAAAATGTATGGGATGCATAATGCATACGATTTGCATTATCAGAAAGCTAGTGTTGGTATGTTAATGCTAGCGTATGGTGTAGAACGTGCGATTGAATCAAAATGTAATCGCTATATAACCGGCTATAAAGATTATTTAAAAGACTGGACCCAGTCTACCGAAAGTTATTCGGGAATTAGATTGCAACAGAGTAGTTTATTTTCAAGATTTAAGGTTTGGTTATATTATGGAATACAAAATTTAAAAGCGTACAGGGTTCGTTTAAAAACGGAATCATCAAAAAAAAATCTTAAATTAAAATATATAGATAATAGCAATGTTTAATCATAATAAAATAAAAATTGAAGAGGTCAACAATATTAGTCGGCTTGAAGATATAAAGGTTGAGTGGAGGATGTTAGCTGACAATTCCTCTCATTTAACACCCTACGTTACTCCCCAGTATTTGCTGCCCTGGATGCGGATGCTTGATAAGCGATATACAATTTGCTTTATACTAGTTTGGGATGATGGTGAACTCATTGGATTAGCTCCGTTAGTCGAAAAATGCATTAATAAATATGGTATGAAAATAAAAATAATCAGTTTTCCAGAACAAAAACCTTCACCACCATGCGATATTTTAGTTGGAGATAATAATGAGAATATTTTATCTATTATTATGGACTATTTATTAAAACATAAAAGTTGGGATTCAGTCCGACTGTCCAATATGGATGAGAATTCTAAAAATATTAAACCATGTACAGAAAAATTTGTTCAGAATAACTTAAGCGTACATCGAAATAGTAGTTCCGATATTTACTATATTGATTTAAAGAGTAATTGGGACGAGCATCTTGCTGCAAGAAGTCAGAAAATGCGGCAAAATCTTCGGCGTGGACTACGATATTGTGAAAGACTTGGTGATACCTGCTTTAGTAATTATCCTGGAGATATAAGTTACAAAGAAGCGGTGGACAAGGTATTTCATGTGGTAAAGCATAGTTGGAAAAATGATGAAGGTAGTGGTCAGAATTGGAATAAGTTTTTGAAAGAGCTTCTAGACGAATTAGAAAATTGTGGTGATTTACAATTACGCTTTCTTAATGTAAATGATGAGCCTATAGCCTGTATTTTAGATATGCTTTATAAAAACAACATGTATGCACTATTTAATGCATATGATGTACGTTATCAAGCTGCAAATGCTGGCCAAGTAATGTTTGGTTACTCGCAAGAGGAGGCTTTTGATATTAATGGCTACCGGTATGTCCTTGGTTTTCGAGAGTACCTTCGTCAATGGACTGAAAAACAACAACATTACCTACAATTACGTGCAGATAAAAAAACGATCTTATCAACCTTGAAAATTGCATTATATGATTTCATTAGTGACAAACGTACAGAAAAGGTAAGTGACCAAATAGAAATTCATAAAAAAAAATTAAAACAACAACAAAAGATAACGTAAGCAACAATGAGGACAGTTAATACTAATTGCTATACAGCCGACTGGAAATGTCTTTCTGATAAGGATAGTACGGTAAATGTCCAAGCAGAAGAGCTATTTTCAAGAATGAGTAATTCCACTGTATTTTCATCACCTACATGGCAGATGCTTGCAAAAGATTTTATTGTAGAAAATCGTCGTAACTATGAATTGAATATTTACTTGGGTTCAGAGCTTTGTGGCTGGCTACTTATTTCGGTCGGTAAGGAAATAATTTATAAAATTGAGTCTGTAACAATTAGATTTGTAGGTTATCCATTAAATGATCGCATGTCATTTTTACTTGATTCAAATATGCCCGACTTAATATCATTTATGGTAAATACTCTCTTTAAGGCTCCTTTTTTTTGGGATGTTGCAATATTTAATGAGTTGTATGATTTAGATGAGAAAAATCGTTTAGATGAATCTCTTGTATGTAAAAGTGCAATACGTACCCAATGGTCAGAAAATGCAGTTTCACCATATATCGACTTAAAATTTAACTCAAAGCTGGAGCTGTATGATAGTTATAGCAAAAGCCTTAAGATTCGGTTACGACGTGCTGAGAAAAAGATAAATAAAAAGGGTGAAGTAGAATTTAAAAGGCTTACACCAGATATAGCTGAAGTAGATTATTACATTGACCTTATTAAGAGTATAGAGGATAAAAGCTGGAAAGGTAAAAAAGGTGTTGGTCTTTTTTCTACAGAGAAAGATGAGAAATTTTTTAGGGCTGTGGCAAAATCTTTCGCGAAACAAAAGTGGCTTGATATAAGTTTTCTTTATCTTGATGGCAAGCCTATATCATATCGGTTTGGTTTTAGTCGTCATCAGACATATTATGATTATAACTTGGCATTTGATGATAAATTTTCCAAGCTATCACCAGGACGTTTGCTTCTTGATAAAATAATTGTATCTTCATTAGAGCTAGGCCAGAAAAGGGTTGATTCATCACGCTCTAGTATAAAAGAATTACATTTACTAGCTGACTGTAGTAAAGGAATAATTAAGCATCATGATCTTTGGATCTTTAAAAAAACACTGAAAGGTTACATTCTATTTTTTATAAGAGTATGGTTACGAAATTTCATTAACAAAAAATTAAAGCGCAATACAAGATGAAACGATATGGTATAGCAGATTATAGCGAAGGTATATTTTGGGCAATAATGAGTTTGTTGTTGTCAATGTTTATTGCTGGTGGCTCATGGGTTATGGTTATTGGTTTGTTAGGTGGTTTGTTACTTGTTATTGGCGCAATGTATTTCTATCGTGGGCTTGTTTTAATTTTGCTTGTCGCAACACCGAGTTTTTTTGTAATTATTAATACTTTTTTAAAGGCAAAAGGGGTGCCTGTCATTACTGCTGAACGAGGCTTATTGATATTTTTATTATTAATAATATTCGCTAAAGTATGTAGCGGACTCTATAAAGTACCTAAATTTAGTATGTTAGAAAAATTAATGATTCTATTATTAGTCATTGTTTTTCTTTCTTACTTATCTACTTTTTCTTATCGTTCAAATTATGACTTATATCAAGGTGCCGTACTGTATTTTGAAGCATTTATCACCCCGTTTTCTGCATACTTAATTGCACGAACACTAGTTTGGGATGAAGATCAGTTAAAACTATTTATATGGTGTATTTCACTTCTTGGTGGATATCTTGCTATTGTTGCGATTGGACAATATTTCTTTGACTTTTTATATTTAACACCAACATATCTACTGGTTGGTGAAGACACTGGCCGAGCAACAAGCGGTTTTGGTAGCCCTGTCCATTTTGGGCAGGTTATGGCGGCAATACTTGTTTTAACATTATTTTTATATACGATAATAAGCAAACCACCGTTGAAAGCGTTGCTTCTTGTTTTAATGGTTTTCATTTTTATTGGTGAAGGACTGTCTTTGACACGAGCATCATGGCTCGCAATGTTGGTAGCTCTTGCGTGGATATATATTAAAGATAAAAAAATAAGGCCTCTATTTACAATTGGCATTGTGGTAGGGACACTAGCTTTAGTTAGTATAGGACCATTCCTTATTAACTGGGATATTCTTTTTACACGGGCATTGGACATATCACCTATTTATAATAGGTTTGCGTTATGGACTACAGCTGGAAATATGTTTTTAGATAATATTATTTTTGGTATTGGTTTTGGATTTAATGCTTTTAATGATTTAAAGAGAGAATATTTATTTGCTATTGGGCCTGCAGCTTTAGGGAAATATGCATTAGAGCCTGGAGTACCTCATAATGAATTTCTTCATATTCTTGTTATGACAGGAATAACAGGATTTATTAGCTACATTCTTGTGTATATTAACGCCTGGAAATTATGTGTAAAAAATATTATTAAAAACAATGATGGGGATAATTTAAGTTCAAGATTTTCAGTATATGCTCAGGCTATACTGATTATATTTTTTGTAAGTGCTATGTTTGCCGATATGTGGGTATATAGTTATTTTTTAACACTAATGTTTTTTATTTTAGGTGTAGTTGCAAATTTAAATACAAAGAACAGGGTTCTTTATGAGAGGTAATAAGTAATGGGCAATCTTAAAGCATACCCATTCGAGAAAATACGTGTAATTCACTTTATTGATAATTTAGGGCCCGGAGGAAAGGAGCGTCAATTAGTTGAATTGGTAAATGGATGCCAGAAAAGAGGCAACATAGAAATGCTGATTATCTCTATGTCTGAAGGATCTTTTTACGCAGATTTAAAAGAAAGTAGAAATATTACAATTAAATACTTAATTAGGCGGTGGAAGAAAGACCCATTTATTAGTTTAAAATTATTATCTTTTATCAAAGAATTTAAAGCAGATATTTTTATAGCCTGGGATCATATGACTGCAGTGTATGCTGTGCCAGCCGTTAAATTAATGCGTACACCTTTTATCAATATGATGATCCAGGATGCACCATTAAAGTTAACTACAAAAGCCAAATTTAGAGCAGCAATTACATTTCCTTTTTCAGATTTAATTGTAGCAAATTCAAAGGCAGGCCTGGATGCCTATAATTGTTACAATAAAAAATCAGCTGTTCTTTATAATGGGTTTGATTTATCTCGTATAGGTGAACTTAATAGTAAAGCAGATGTAAGAAAAAAATATTCTATTAGTGAAGGTTTTGTTATTGGTATGGTAGCCACTTTCCGTGAAACTAAAGATCAAAAAACATTGATAAGAGCAATCAAACTAATTTCTGAAATATATCCTGATATTCAATGTATTTTTGTTGGTGATGGTGGAACAATTAATTCATGTAAAAAGATGGCTTCTAAATGCGATAAGGCGAATATAATCTTTACTGGATCAGTTAATGAAGATTTGGAGTCGTTGATAAATATTTTTGACATAGGTGTTTTAGCAACTTATACAGAAGGGATTTCAAATTCAATAATGGAATATATGGTATTGGGAAAAGCAGTCGTTGCTACTAATGGTGGTGGCACATCTGAATTAGTTGTTGATGGAGAAACCGGTTTCCTTGTGCCAGCATCTGACCCGGAAAAGCTTGCAGATACTTTGATGAAATTAATCGATGATGAAAAATTGTGTGAAACAATGGGAAACAATGGCAAAAGAAAGGTAGAGGAACTTTTTAATCTTGAACGACTGGTTGATGATTTCATTTCCATGTGTGAAAAAATACAGAATAAAAAAATGGTATGTAACTAATGGGGTTTAAACGTTATTTGAAATTTACTATATCTGAATTCTTTACCAGGAGTAAAAGATTCTGGCGTTATTCTTTAGCGGATAAGCAAATGCCGATTCTTTGTTATCATAGAGTTACAGAAGAACAAGATTATTTAGGCTTATCTGTTAGCCTTAATGAATTTGATTGGCACATGCATGCTATTTCTAAATCACCATGGCTCGAAGCTGTATCAGCGTCAAGATATTTGGCAATTTTATCAGGAGAGGACGGTTATCCTGAAAGAATTCCTGTTTTGATCTCATTTGATGACGGTTATCGTGATAATTTTATAAATGCCCTTCCTATATTAAATAAACATAACATTCCTGCTATACAGTTTGTTGTAACAGATATTCTTGATAATAAACCAATTTGGTATGATGTCGTATTACGATTATTTAGCAATAATGATGAGGCGCTATTATTAAAAAATCTAAGTAATAGTGTGAAGAAAAATATAAATTCAGCAAGAGAATGCGTTGATTATTTAAGGGCAAGCGATAAAGATGAATTTTTTGCAGCTAAAAATGAAATTGACACTCTGGCAAATTCTATGGATTTTAGTAGTATATATATGTCAGATACTGATATTAAACTTTGGACTCAAGCAGGTCAGGAGATAGGTGCTCATACTTGCTCACATCCTAGATTAAGTGCTTTACCTGAGCATTTAGTTTTACAGGAGATGAAAGGGAGCCGTGAAACACTTGAGGTGATTTCAGAAAATAAAATTGACCAATTCGCATATCCTTACGGTGCAGAAGAAGATATTAGCTCCAGTCATATTACATGTTTAAAGGATAGTGGGTTTGCGATAGCGTACACAACAATACAAGGAATAAATCGAGTTGGAGATGAGCCATTTAGATTAAAACGAAAGTGTATAAATGGTGGCTTGTTCCAATGTTTTAATCAAGATTTTTTTCAATCACTGTATTTTGCGGATTTAATGGCTCTAGGAAGTTCATTGAAAAGTAATGCTTTTATAGGTAAGCCTCGGTCATGAAGCATTCTGATAAATATTTTATGACGATTGTTTTCCCTGCAGATCCGATGGGGCCAAAGGTAGGAGGCGCAGAAACGTTTCTCCGCGGATTAATTCAATATGCACCTGAAAACATCGAAGTTAAATATATAGGTGTTAGTTGCAATAAAGAATCTCGCCCAGCAAAAAAATGGTCAACTGAAAATATTAATGGTAGAGAGTTCATGTTCTATCCGGTATTTATTGAATTGAATGAAGACAAAAAAAGAATAATTCCTCTATCGTTACGTTTTGTGTTAGCTAATCCAATTAGGACTGATTTTAATAATGATGTGGTTTTAGTACATAATAGAATGGAAACAGTCATTAGCAAAAATACCGACAAGTATAACAACATTATTTTTATTCATAATGATATTGCTGCTCAGATTGGCCAAAGAGCAAGTGAGGTTTTGTGGTCGAAATTTCCCTGGTTATACTTTTGGTTTGAGAAGTTGATTTTTAAAAAAATACAAAATGTCTTTACTGTAAGTACAGCTTCGCTAAAGTTATATAATGAACGTTATTCTTTTATGAAGAATAAATTTAGCTTTATTCCAACATGGGTTGATACTTCAATATTCTACCCTGCTAGCAAGTCTAAAAACACACTCAGATGTGAAATTCGAGAATTAGGTGTTAAGTTTAATAACGATGGAAAATGGGTTT
Source organism: uncultured Thioalkalispiraceae bacterium (assembly GCA_964504295.1). Taxonomy (GTDB): domain Bacteria; phylum Pseudomonadota; class Gammaproteobacteria; order UBA6429; family Thiohalophilaceae; genus SZUA-37. The sequence continues at coordinate 29,104 of CAZDEC010000018.1, read as the reverse complement.
TGTTTGTTGGCCGATTGCAAAAACAAAAAGCCCCTGAGCGTTTAATAAATGCATTTTATTCATTATTACAAATACAACCAGATGCAAGATTAATTTTAGCAGGTGATGGAAATTTAAGGTCTCAGGTAGAAGATCAGATAAAAGAATTGGGCTTAGGTGATAAAGTACAGTTACTAGGGGCTGTTACGCCACAAATAATCAGATTGTGCTATCAATCGTCTGATGTTCTTGCTTTAAGTAGTAATTTTGAAGGCATGCCAATATGTGTTCTCGAATCACTGGCTTGTGGACTTCCTGTCGTATCAACAAACGTAGGTGAAATTAGTCGCGTGGTTAAATCTGGTGTAAATGGGGAGATAGTTGAAAACAAAAATGACCATGATATAGCCCAGGCACTTTTTAAAGTTTTAAATAATCAACAACGGTACAATGAGAAAAACTGTGTACAAGAAATAGAGATGTATTCGCCGCTTAATGTTTTAACACCGGTGTATCATACTATTAAAAATTTATCTACGAAAAAAATGGTGAATGATGTCAGATAATATAGTCGTAGAGTGGTATTCATTAAATAATATAAATGATGATTTAAAGAGTCAATGGGATACTCTTGCTATGAACCAGGCAGTTCCGTTGCCGATGGCAACATATGCTTGGCAAACTTCTTTAGTCGATACATTGTTATCTTCAAATGAAGAAATAGTAGTCTGTATGTTATTCGATAACAACAGATTATGTGGGCTTTTAAGCTTGGTGATTAAGCCTGGTTTTATGAAAAGGATGCATGTGTCAACTCCGTATTATATTCATTCTGCATTTAGTGATTTATTGGTTTCTGATAATAAAAAGAACTGCATTAGCGCTATTGTATTGCGTGAAATTAAAAAGCGTTACAATAAAGGTTTGTATGAGGTTGCCTTTCGAGGTTACCCTGAAGATTCTATTCTAACAAGCAGTGATATAATAAATGTCTGTCATTTATGTAAATTATATTCCTATACTCAACCACGAGGAACTGGCTCATACCTACCTGTTATTTCAGACTGGAAGACCTGGAATGGTAGTTTATCAAAGAATATTCTGGCTACAATACGTAAATCAAAAAACAGAATTAAAAAAGACCTTTTACCTAGTCCGGAATATAAATGGTTACAAGGAAAAGAGATTACTTCTGAATATTTTAATTTATTTATTGAGCTTGAAGCATCTGGCTGGAAAGGTCGACAAGGTAGCGCGATTAAAAATGATAAATTACTTCATCAATTTTATCTACGCATACATAATAAAATATCAGAATTAGGCTGGTTGGAATTACATCTTATGTCGGTTAATGGAGAAATAATTGCTGCACATTTTGGCGTTAGAATGAAGCGGACTTTAATATTATTAAAAATAGCTTTTGATGAAAATTATGCACGGTATACACCGGGTAGCTTGTTATTTTTTAAGATGATGGAAAAAATATATTCTGATCAGGATATTGATGAGGTTAACTGTCTTACCGATATGAGATGGCATCAAACATGGAAAATGCGAAAGAGAAATTTTAATGATTTGCGCCTTTATCCATATAATTTTATTGCGATGGCTTATATGTTTGCATATAGAACTGCAAAAGCGGCATATAATACTATTCGGCGTCAGTGAGAAGTATATTTTTAGAATTTTATTATATTTTGGGGGATAGTTAGTATGAGAACAATAGAACAAAGCATTGATGTTTTACGCGATTGGAAACGCATATCTGCAAAACCAAAAGATAATGGCCTAAGTCGTAGTGAACTTTTTAAATCACATATACATCTCAAGTTAAAATCATTGCGACTCTCGGGCCAAGGTGAAGTAAGTTTATTAGGTTATCGTGTGAAATATTTGGATATTATAAATCTATTTCATTTATATAGAGAAATCTTTATTGGCGGTGTATATGATTTTAAATTAGAGTCGAATGCACCACGAATTATTGATTGTGGTAGTAATATAGGTTTATCTATCCTGTACTTTAAAAAAGTATACCCAATGGCACAGATTATTGGTTTTGAGCCACATCCTGTAATTTACAAAACATTACAACATAATATTAATGTCAATAATCTTAATAATGTTGTTATTCACCAAAAGGCGATGTCGGAAGAGCAAGGTGATTTAGACTTTTATTTAGACGAAGACGATCTTGGTGCTCTTAATATGGGGTTGGTTGGTCGCCCAGGCCAATCAGAAAAGATAACTGTTGTAGCTGATACGTTATCGAATTACATTACTACAGATATTGATTTACTTAAACTTGATATTGAAGGTGCAGAAGAAGGTGTTCTTCGGCAATTATATGAAAGTGGGGCCCTAAATAAAGTTAAGAATATTGTATGTGAATACCATCATCACATAGAGAATGGTATTGACAGACTATCACATACCTTGCGCATTCTGGAAGATGCAGGGTTTGGATACCAATTGACAGTACATAGTGATATACCTTTTAGTGACTATCGGTATCAAGATGTAATGATTTATGCGTATAAAAAATTAAAATAATAATGGATTGTAGAAGAATGGATATTCATACAGATTGTCGACACTTTAGAGGTGACCGACCATGTCAGCCACATAAACAGCATGCCGTACACTGCTCCGATTGTATTTACTATAAGAGAATAAATTTCCATGTTCTCATAATCAAGCTTGATGCAATGGGTGATGTGCTTAGAACAACATGTATATTAGGGCCGATACATGAAAGATATCCTAATGCACGAATTAGCTGGCTTACTATGGATAATACAAAAGCCCTGTTTTTTGAAAATAAATTAGTTGATGATGTTATTGGTTTTTCGGGTGACGCATGGCTAGAGATACAATCTGTTCATTATGATCTCGTTTTTAATTTAGACAGTTCACCTGCTAGCAGTAAGCTTGCTTCAATAGTAAATGCGGATAAAAAAATTGGCTTTGGTTATGACTCAAAGGGTTATGTTTACCCGTTTAATGATGAAGCTAGAGAATGGTTCGAAATGGGATTATTTGATGATATTAAAATAAAAAACAATAAAACGTATCAAAGTATTGCCTTAGAAATATGTGGCTTAACAGGAGATGATTCCCTTCATCTTTATCTAAGTGAAAATGAAAAAAAATGGGCTAACTCTAAAGTTAAAGAGCTTGGAATAAAATCCTCTCAACCCGTTATTGGTTTAAACACAGGAGCGAGTGCACGTTGGCCACACAAAAAGTGGACAGAGGAAGGCTTTATATCCATTATTAACATGCTAAGTGAAGATAAAAGTAACTTTTCTGAAGAGCCTGCGATTATATTATTTGGTGGTCAGGAAGAAGTTGAACGTAACACACGAATTGTTAAGGCGGTTGGTAATAATGTTATTGATTTAGGAACAGATCTTAGCTTGAGACAATTTTTTTCTATGATTAATGAATGTGAGCTTATTGTTACAGGCGATACACTTGGTTTACATGTTGCGGCGGCTTTAGATAAGAAAATTGTCGCAATCTTTGGACCAACTTCAGCACCTGAAATTGAATTATATGGTCGTGGAATTAAGCATGTTTCGGATGCCCCTTGCATTGGCATGTACAAAACAATCTGTGATGTCACTCCAACTTGTATGGAGCGAATTACACCCGAACAAATATATGCTTCTATTGTTAAGCTTATGGAGTAAGTATATTGGAATACTATAAAAAAAGGTGGGTGATGTGATAAATAAAAAACTTTCAATGTTTGGGTTAGAGTTTGATTGCGTAACTTTATCTGAAGCGGTTCAGTATGTACTTACTTCAGCTGAGCGTAAGATTACAGGTTTGGTTGTTACGCCAAATGTTGATCAAATTGTAAAATTTGATAATGACAGAGAAATGTTTACAGTTTACAAAAACGCGCACTTTATTTTTGCTGATGGTATGCCCCTAGTTTGGCTAAGCAAAATATTACCCGGCAATAGACTTCCAGAGCGTGTTACAGGAGCAGACCTTTTGCCTGCAGTTTGTGAGGCTGCTGCCAGCTCAGGCAAAAGTGTATTTTTCTTTGGTGGGGATCCAGGTATTGCTGAAAAAGCGGTAAAGAAACTTACAGCAAAATTTCCACAACTCGTTATAGCTGGTACATGTTGCCCTGATTATGGATTTGAAAATAATGAAATACTATCATGTGAATATGTGAAAATAATTAACGCGAGTAATGCGGATATTCTTTTTCTTGGGGTTGGTGCACCTAAGCAAGAAAAATGGGGACAGCGTTACCTGAGTGAATTAAATGTCGGGCCTATGCTGTGCGTTGGCGCAGCTTTTTCTTTTGCTGCTGGTATTTATAAGCGCTCACCCTCTATAGTGCAAAAAAGCGGGTTAGAGTGGCTTTGGCGCCTTTTAAGTGAGCCTAGAAGATTATGGCGGCGATATCTTATTGACGACATGCGCTTTTTATCATTAGCTTTACGTGAGCTCTCGAGAGCTAAGCGCACCTCAGGTCGATAAACTGACTGTTCTACAATGAAAACAATTTATGGGCTAAAATAAACGTTCATCTACTTCAATAACATCACCTGGATATATGAAAGTTGAATGGTATGCTACTGTGCGGCCACCTTTTGGATGCATGAGCTTTAGTATATTTTGTTTTGCGCGATAGGTGTAACCACCAGCCAATGCGATGGCAGTTGCAGCACGCATCCCATAAGTATATGGAAAACAGCCAGGTTTATTTACTTCACCCAAAATGCAAATTGGACGTGATTTGTCGAGATCAATACTGACTTTTGGGTTTATGAATTGTTCTTCTTTAAGACGATTTGTTATTAGATCTTCAAGATCTGGTAGTGATAATCCCAGTGCCTTAACACCTCTGAGTAAAGGTAGGGATATCCGACCTGAGCTATCGACTTCAAATATACCCGATAGGTTCTTTTGTTGGTAGACCGTTACGCGGACTTTATCGCCTGGGCCAAGGGTATAAATTGTGGGCTGCTCTGTTTGTGTATTGTCAGTAGTTGGAAGGCTCTGGCAGGCGCTGAGTAGTAAAAGAGTTAAAAATAGAGAAAATATGGAAATATGCCTCTTGGCTATATTCTGCTGTGAATCGAATAATTCTATCGATGTTCGTGTGTAGAATGATTTTTTCATATTAATAACCTTGGTTGTCTATAGTTTTAGTTCAATTGTAAATCTAATTATGTTGGCTTTGAAGTCTCCATCAAAAAGTCCAGCTGCAATAGTTGTATCATTTGAGTTTCTTTTGATCTTTTCGTAACGTAAAGAGGTATTGATATATCGGTTTATCATCCATTTGATGCCTGTGCTGTATCTAAATAGTTTGTCACTTCTATAAGCAGATGAAATGCCCTCAAATTTGCTAGTATATTCTCCTATCTCGGCAAAAAATAGTATGTCTCGTGCGAATTCGTGGCTAAGTTTAATATTAGTGAAGGTTGATGTATAACCAGAGAATGAATGTGAGGTTGTTTCTTTTAAGGAACGAATAGAAGAAAGTTCTACCGTGGTTAAGCTGTATATATTCCATACAAAAGAAAATTCAAATATAGGTGTACTAATATCTGGCAGTGGTTGAATATAGTTTTGTTTACTATAACCGTAAAATAGGTGGCCATAAGTCAATCCGCCTAGATCGTACCTAATTCCAGCACCGAAATCATAACCAGTCGAGGACCGGTCGAAATTTGTAAATGCCTGTAGCTTTTCATAACTCTTTATTGTGCGTCGTGTTCGAATGTATATCTCGCTTAATGCTCCGAGCCTATAGTTTCCCTGGATTCCTATTATGTATTCTTTGCGATTTCGATCATCTTGTTGAAGAGGCACGAGATTACCAGACTGAAGTGATAGTACATTTGTATATTGGTACTCCTGGAAATCAATTGAAGGAGTAATGGAGAATCGGCCTGGCTGGTAATTCAGATTAAGGTTTGCAGTCGTTAGTTTGTATTGCGTTGGCTGAATACCGCCAGCATTGTCAGTAGAATCTCGTGGTTCGTGAAGCTTTGAATGTGAAAGTGTGAATTGGCTCTTGATAGAGCGAGTTGCCTCGAGAAGCCCTTTGGCAGTAAAATTTAAATCATCATAGTTTTCAGATGATAAAAATTGATAACGGCCAATTTTTGAATTTAATGATACTTCTAAACTATGTCGTGACCAGTTTGATTTGAGAGTAAGAGCTGGAGTATAAATAAACAGTTGATCTGATTGTTTATTATTGTCAATGGCAAAAATATTATCGTTGTATTGTTGTGTAAAGTTAAGATTTGGATAAATTCGAAAGCTACCCGCCGTTAAGCCAAGCTGACTAACTTCGGGACGATATCGGCTTGTTACCGTGCCGCCATATTCTATTTGTTCCTTTGCCGCAAACACATTTGACGGTAGATTAACTAATATAAAAAAAAGAAGTATCGATGTATGGAGCATATTGTTTATAAATTAATTAGGTGTATTTTAGTTTTATAGTTAGGAACACACTATTGTTTATAAAAGAGATTAATAGCATCCAGAAAAGCAGAATAACACTAGCTTAATTTTATCTGAAGTGACATATTTTGGCAAGTTGTTGCTTCAATAGTCGTGGTTTTTGCTGTATGTAATTTCCTTGATATGGATGTATTGTATATTTAGTCTTTTGTATTAAATATTGCACTGGAGCTTAAATTTATTATTTGTGAGTGTTAATATAAACGTCATATAGAAATTAATTATTTGAATTCAATGGTAACCCGCGCAGCTAGAAAAAAAGACGAAAAGTACCTGATCGAGGCAAAAAAACGCTATGGCAAACAACGTCAGCGTAATGTTGCTGCTGTACCTGGGGTGCATGAATTTGTTGTGATTCTGGATAATCTGAAGGGTGGTTTTAATGTGCCTAAAATTTTTCGTTCGGCGGAGGCTTTTGGGGCGCATTCGGTGCATCTGGTTAATGTAGGCTGGTTTGACCCGTCTCCAGCAAAGGGGGCGTTTCGCAAAGTTCCAGCACGTTTTTATAATGAATTTTCTACTTGTTATAACGAGCTGGTCGAGCAGGGCTATACCTTATATATGCTCGCAGCTGAGTCAGAGTATGACGATGGCAAAGATACGCCGGTTTCAATTACTTATAATGTGGCATTAGAAACGAAAAGCGCTTTTATTTTAGGCCATGAGGCTTACGGGCATTCGTTTGAGATAACGGACTTCCCTTTAGTTAAAAAATTATCAATTCCGCATTTTGGTTCGGTAGAAAGTTTAAATGTGAGTATTGCCGCTTCAATTGTGATGTATGAGTATGTACGGCAACATAACAGTGATAAAAAATGAACTGGACGGTGTTCTTCGCAATGACTGGAACTATTAATTTAAGTATTAGGAAAGACTATGTTTGATGTAAATGAATATTTTGATGGCAAGGTAAAATCTATTGCCTTTAAGTCGGGTAACGATGCGGCGACCGTCGGCGTTATGGCGGTAGGTGATTATGAATTTGGCACCAGTAGTATTGAGCATATGACGCTGGTCAGTGGTGTGATGTCGGTTAAATTACCAGATGACAACAACTGGCGTAATATTGCGGTTAACGAAACGTTTATTGTGGCAGCTAATACGTCTTTTTTCGTGAAAATTTCAGCTGAAGCATCTTATCTATGTCTTTATAAATAATGATTGAATTCGAGCTGGAAGGTCATGAGTACATTGAATTAAACAACTTATTAAAGGTTGTGGGTTTGGTTGAAAGTGGTGGCCTGGCAAAAGTCTTAATTGCCGACGGTCTTGTTAGAGTTGATGGTAAAGTGGAATTACGCAAGCGCTGTAAGATAAGAGTTGAGCAGTTGGTTGAGTTTCAGGATGAAAAAATAAAGGTCGTAGTCTAAATGCGCAAGTCAGTTATTATTCTTGCAGCGACTCTGTTATGTGCTAGCTGCGCCGTTGTTCCAGCCAAAAAATTAAAATCTCAACGTGATATTGAATGTGGTATCACAACACATGAATATCGTTTAAAAATGGTTGAGATGGGTCACCTTTCGGCAACCTGCAATACGCCTGAATGTCTGGTCTCTATTGGCGTAGTTGCGGCGATAACCACGGGTGTAACAGCAGTTATTTCGGGCTCGATTGTGGTAGTTGGCAATATGATGCATTGGATAGAACAACAAGGGCCCTGTGATAAAGAGGTGCTTGAACGTAAGGTCGACAAAATTAACCAGCCGCTTTTTAATCAGGGTGGTAAACGGGTTATGATTAAAGATGAATTAAAACAAGAATTGAAGGATGAGTGGTGAACAGGTACAGATTGATTTATGTTGTTGTGCTTATATTTTTTACTTTAAATACTATGGCTGCCGATAAGGTTGACGTTACAACAGAGAAAACAGTAGTAAAATCTGCTGCAAACAAAATGTTAGCATCAATCTGGTCGTCTGATGCGGAATTAGGTTTTGTTAAAACAACCGGCAATACCACAACGGAAGCGTTGCATCTTAAATTTGCGGTCAATCATAAGCGAGGTGATTGGGAGCAGGAGTTAAAAATGGTATCGGCAAAAAATTCTGATAGCACTGGGATAACGGCTAAACGTTATTTAGTTTCGCTAAAGTCACAATATGTTTTATCGCAAATGTCCTACCTGTTTGCTAAGTTAAAATACCAGGATGATCGTTTTAGTGGTTATAAATATCAGGCATCAGAAGTTGCTGGTTATGGTCGTAAGTTGGTCAGTAACAGCCGTTTTAAGTTAAATGTCGAGGCCGGTATGGGTATTCGGCAGAATAAATTTGATAATGGCATATTTGAAAAAGAAAATGTTGTTTTACTGGCAAGTGATCTGGACTGGAGTATTAGTAAGACCGCGTCTTTGACTGAAGAGATAAGCGTTGAAATGGGTGAAAAACGAACGCTTAGTAAATTTGTAACCGCATTAAAAACACAAATAAATAATTCATTGTCGTCAAAAATTACATATACTGTAAGAATAGCATCTGAGGCTCCACTGGGTACAAAGAAAACAGATACTGAACTTGCTGTTACACTCGTTTATGCCTTTAAGTAGGTAAAGGATATATTTAATGCCAAAGCATGAATCTAAAAATTGTCCCCGCTGTCAGGCAAGTTTTGAATGTAAAGTTGGTTCGATACAACAATGTCAGTGCTCTAGTGTTTTTTTAACGTTGGCCGAGCAAGAGTATGTCACGACTCGTTATGATGATTGCTTATGTGTGGGTTGCCTAGTTGAGGTGCAAACTGAATGCAGTGTTTTCAATCATAAAAAGAAAATAGAGCCATTTCTAAGGCATTAGTTTTTATCCTTCTCAGCATTTTTTTATTGCCACGAGGCTAATTGTAAAGGTATAAAATATTGAGCAAACTTAAGTTAGAGTTAATCAGTTTTTCATTGTGTCCCTATGTGCAACGTGCGTTAACGATTTTAATTGAAAAAAATATAAAGCATAAAATTCAGTTTATTGACTTAGATAGCCCACCTGACTGGTTTTTTGATGTGTCGCCAATGGAAAAGGTGCCTGTTTTACTCGTAGACGATAAACCTTTGTTTGAATCGATAGCCATTTGCGAATATTTAGACGAGGTAACCAAAGGCACTTTACACCCGACCGATCCTTTTGATAAAGCCCAGAATCGAGCATGGATTGAATTTGCCAATACTATTTTAGATTCAACCTTTGATTTATTTAGCACCAATGATGAAAAACGTTTTAAACAGTTAACCGCCATACTGGATGAAAAATTTGATATTTTAGAGGAAGATTGCTTAACCGGTGGCGCATTTTTTAATGGTGATAAGTTTTCAATTATCGACGCGGTTTATGCACCCATTTTCAGGTATCATGCTAAACTCGAACAACATCATGAGTTTGATTTTTTTGACGATAGGCCGCAACTTACCTTATGGAAAGATACGTTATTAGCTTACGATGCAGTTGTAAAAAGTGTTCCGGAAACATATGCCACAGAGCTTGATGGTTACCTGAGAAAAAGTGATTCAATATTCTCATCCAAAATGTAAAAACTTCTTTATATGCGTAAATACTCAACTAAATACTGGTCGGTTAATGTCCCCACGTTGTGGGATGCCGAATTTTCAGACGGCGCGGACGTTATCTACGATAATAAAGGCGTAGGCGAACTCATTATTAGCACCCTTTATGACGAGCAAGGTGTTTCGGACGAACAACTTGAGGCTATGGCCGCTGAACACCTGAATTCAAGTGTAGAACTTGAAGATATTGATATTGGAGACTTTAGTGGTATTTGTGTCAGCTATAGTAAAGATTCAGAATATTGGTGCGAATGGTATTTGCGCACCAGTAATATTTTATTGTTTGCCAGCTATAATTGCGATGAAGAAAATGCCGAAGAAGACGAAGATGTTGTTGAATCTATATTAGAGTCCATTGAATTACTTAATTAAATCGCCCCCCCCATTTACGTATAATAAATTTTTTGGTTATCCTCCTGTTTCCTATCTTCGTTTGTGTGGAATTTAAGTACTGTTTTTTAAACACAGTTGAGATTCGTTTAATCCAAATTTAGCTTAATACTATTGCAAAAAGCGATACTCCGTTTAAATTCTTAATAAATCCCCAGAAATTGGAATAAAGCTGCCGTGTTCACGTCATTAGTATTATGTAGGTGGAAGTATCTTGTAAATTTTCGATCGTAATAAATAAGGTGAGTGTTATGGCAAAGTTATATAAATGTTTTTTTTATTGCATTCTATTCTTTATATCGTTAAATGCTTTGGCTAGCAGTTCGGTCAAGGAAGATTCTAAGCATGTGAACCGTTGGAATACGTTTGCTGATGAATTATATCAATTACACCAGTTTCACTTACAAAAAATCTCTGCGAGAACCGAAAAAGAAATGGGAGGCTACCCAGGAAACAAAAATTTCTTTGAGGAAACGCGTTACTATCATCCAGAGTCAGGCGTATTGCTGAGCCGAATACAGCGCGAAGTAGCAAACAGTCACAACATTCATTTAATCGAGGTCTTTGTTTACGATGACGACAATCATATTAAAGTCGATTACCTGGCGGCTTTTTTACCTCGGTTCAGGAATGCACCGATTCAAACATTGATAAATGTACATCGATATAATGATTTGTTGCATTCTTTTCGACAGTTTGATGCTTCTGGTGCGTTGATTAATGAGCAGTGCGAAGGTCGAATATTAAATAAAAATTTTTTTATCACGCTAGATGAAGATGAAATAATTAATCGAGACACGGATATGACGGATGAGAATGAAAAAAATTATTATCATCGTTGTTTTGAATTTTTACCCAAACAGGCTGGTCGATATTTAAGACCAGCTAATTTTATTTTTAAAGATATTATTGCGAATGAAAATAAGTTGGAACAGCAATTACTGGAATTAACAAAATTAATAACAACAACAGATAAAAATAATCGCGCTGACGCTTATTTAAAACGAGCGGATATTTATTTTAAACAACAAGCATTTGAAGATGCGGTTAAAGATTATAGTCAGGCGCTGGCGATAAATAAAAATTTAGACAAAGCGTATTTTGGTCGTGGTATGGCCTTAGGTCGCCAGGGTCTGGTGCAACAGGGTATCGATGATTTAAGTGTGTATATAGCACGGCATCCTTATGACTCGCATGCTTATACCAAACGTGGTGTGCGCTATATCTGGTTAGGCAATATTGCTGCGGCAAAGAAAGATTTAATCGAGGCTGTGTCATTGGATGTCAGCAATGCCGAGGCGCATGATGATCTTGGTGTTGTTTATGCGAGTGGCAATAATTTTGATAAAGCTATCTATCATTTTAAACAGTCAATTTATTATGACCGAACATATCAAAAGGCCTATCATAATTTATCGTTGGCCTATGTTGTGACAGAAAACTATACCCAGGCTTTAACCCAGGTAGATAAAGGTTTGCGCTTGCAGGCTAATAATCGAAATACATTGCTTTTAAAAAGCACGATTCTTGAAAAAATGGGGAAGTTAAAAGAAGCACAGACCATCCGTGAAAATGCAGAATTTCTGCCAGAAGGGAACTGGTCTGAGCGATTTAGTCTGAATTAATTCTTGTTGGTGATATTGTGTAAGTAATTGATAACTAGTATCTATTTTAATAGACTGCTTTCTTGATGGTATAATGGGGCTATAATCTAGTAATATCTATATAAGAAATACTTAATATTAAAATAGAGCAAAGCATGCTTGAATAGTGGCCTTCTTATCAGGACGTTATATTATGAGCCAGAAAAAATCAGCGACACCCCCGCCCACTGAAGATAGCGCGTTGCGTGAAATTAGAATTAGCCCGGTTGTGCCTACCGAATCAGTGCTTGTTGCAACAGCACGCGGCATGCGGCCGAAGAAAAAAGAAGAGCGTATTAAGCGCGATACGCGCTCCCATGTTGAAACCTGCCCCTTTTGCCGCGGCAATGAAGAAATGACGCCGCCGGCTCTATTGACTACCCCCGATGAAAAAAACTGGAATATTCGTATTGTCGAAAATTTATTTGCCATATTAGGTGATGATGAGAAACGCTCGAATCTTGTATTAGGCTTACAACAAACCATTGATGGCTACGGCCGTCATGAAGTCATTATTGACCATAGTGAACACGGTATGGCTGTTTTTGATATGAGCGAACAACATATCGCTGAAATTTTTAAAGTCTATCGAAACAGAATGTTGGATTTATACAAAGCGGATGATCGTATCCGTTATGTATTGGTTTTTAAAAACTTTGGTCCGGCAGCCGGTGCAAGCATTCCACATACGCATAGTCAGCTTATTGCTATGCCAGTGATACCGGAAAATGTACATTCAGAAATGCATCATGCGGATGTGTATTTTAAAAAGCATCATCAATGTATTTTTTGCGGATTGATAGACGAAGCTTTAACCTTTGAAGCGACAATTTATGATCGAGATTCCGGCCAAGTCCGTCGTAAAGTTGATATTGGCCAATACATTATTGAACGTACCGAACACTTTATTGCGATTAAACCTTTTGCCAGTCGTTATGAATGGGAAGTGCATATTTTCCCATTAGAACATCAGGCCGATTTTATTGACTGCAGTGATGAGTACCTGGATGATTTTTCTGGCTTACTACAACGCACAATGACACGCCTGGAAGCCGTTCTTGAAGGCGTGCAATATAATTATTTTATGCACACTTTGCCTCATGGCGACGAATTTAAAAATAATAGTGATAGCTATCACTGGCATTTGGAAATTACACCGCGTACCAGCATTCCCACCGGTTTTGAACTGGGTTCTGGCTTATTTGTAAATACTATCAGCCCCGAAGAAGCAGCAAAACAGCTGCGAGATGTTGATATCTAAACATTAATTTCTTTTCTTTTAAGAGGTAAAATATTATTAAATAATAATATTTTACCTTATAAAAACCTTGCTTAGAGTTCATTAAAGCAAGGTTTTTGTATTGCATGCAGAGTAAAACCCCCTATAATTAAGTGATATTTAATTTTAACGCGATAATGTGCTGTTAAATTTGCATTGATCTACATTAAGTAATTAGTGAGTTAAAAAAATAATTTATAAACTGTTGTAGTAAAATGAAAACAATAAAAAAATTGCAGTATAAAATTATTTAACCAATTCAGCATGAGGTGGGTTATGAATGAGCGCCGATTGAGTATTCGAAATTTAATTCACTTAAATGTGGATTTATACCATGATGATATTGGAAATTTTGCTGGTAATATACGTGATGTTTCTTCAGGCGGTATGAACGTTAAAATCCATAACATATCTGTTCTCAATAAAAAAATCAGTAATGAGGTTTTCATTGTTAAGCCCGCCAATATGGATGTGTTATTTAATATGCAATGTTTAAGAGTGGATGAGGATTTTATGAGCCTGAAATTTATGGATTAATCATTAGAAATAACAGATAATAAATTTAGTTTAATAATAAAAAACACAAAAAGAAGCCTGATAATGGATGAGCGTAGAAAACATCGACGTAAGCTGGTTAACTCTCGAGTGCAAATATCTCATTTTCGTTTTGGTTCGGTAGAAACTCGAACCCGAGATATATCTGATGGCGGTGTATTAGTTCTTACAAATAGTGGCTTAGTGGATGTTAGAATAAAAGACGAGTTACAGCTTATTTTTCTAGATTCAGGTCAAATGGATATTATTTTTAATATGGATGTTATTCGTATTAATGAGGCAGGGATTGGGCTAAAATTTTTAAACTACGAAAAAGGTGCTGAAGTTTTTCCTATCTCTGATTTGAGAGAAGTTTGGGAAAATCGAGAATAATTTGTTAAATTGTGAGCAGCAACCGAGCATCCTTTTTATTTTTGTGCTAACTTCTGAAAAATTTTAACAGCCTGACAGATACTACTTATTATGATATTCCGTACCAAGGAAAGACGGTATTCAATACGCAAACGAGTAATTTCATCCGTGCGAATTAGTCACCAGATATTTGGTGAGGTCGATGGACGCTCTCGCGATATTTCCGACTCTGGGCTCTATGTGGTTGCCCAAAATCTGCCGAATTTACCGAAAGGGGCTCATGTGAGCTTGCAGTTGATGGACTCCAGCAACCCCTTTATTTTTTTCAATACCCGGGTTGTTCGCATGAGCAATAATGGCATTGGTCTGGCGCTTGTTGATTATGAAGTTGATGGTGAACGTTTTAGTCTTGCAGAGCTTAAACGGCAGTGGGTTGTTGCCTACCCGAATTACTATGGCTCTAACTAGGTATATCCCTTAATAAAAGGTTGAATTAAGCAACAAATGCAAACCATTCAGCTTTTATCCCTTCGGCACTCCGCTTTTTACACCCCCTATCTGATGACTTTTATAGGCGACTTTTTGCTTCAGCAAGGCCTGAAAGCACAATACCACTGTGTTACCAGTGTCGATGAACTTGAGTCTGCACTACTCGATGGTTCTGCCCATGTCGCTCAGTCGGCTGTCGGGGTTACCATGCGTCAACTCGATAGCTCATCCGCAATTAACCCCACCAGTAATAATTGCATTCGGCATTTTGCGCAAATAAATCAGCGTGATGGGTTTTTTATCGCTGCAAGGGGCGCTGAGTCAGGTCAGGTTGACTGGTCGAAGTTTGACTGGAGCCGTTTAGAGAATAAGCGCATTATTGCCGACCACCTGTTTCAGCCGATGGCGACATTAAACTATGTGCTGGATAAAAAGGCTGTTGATGTCGATAAGATTGAGTTTATCGATGCCGGTGATGTACAACAAAGCCTGGCAGCCTTTGCCGATGGCGAAGCCAATTTTATTCATTTGCAGGGTCCTTACCCTCAACAGTTGGCCGCTGATGGAAAGGCCGCGATTGTCGCATCGGTCGGTGCAGCTTTAGGTGAGATTGCTTATAGTAGTTTATGTGCAACTTCGAATTGGCTGAGCTCACCAATGGCGGCTCAATTTATACGCGCTTACAAAGCGGCGCAGGTGTATGTGCAACAAACGGGGGCAAGACAATTGGCTGCACAGCTTCGTTCACAGTTTGAATCTATTTCGTTAGACACCCTATGTGAAACGATTATGGATTATAAAAAATTAGCAAGCTGGTCGAATGAAGTTTGTATATCTGAGTCGACATTTGCTTCGGCTAACACGGTTTTTTTATTTAGCGGTGATATATCTTGTAACGTTGAATATAAATATGTTGTTTCAAATACTTTATGCAGTAAGCTTTAATATATCAAAAAAACATCAAGGATGATTTAAATGAAGAAGAAGGAATATAGTTTGAGTAATGATTGCCGAGATAAGCGAAGCGAAGTTAGGATAAGCTGTAAGCAGCCGGTTCAGGTTACTATGTGGGATAACACAAAAATACTTATGACCGCGCTAAACTATTCGATGAGTGGCGTGGGTATAAGTGGTTCAGTTTATCAGATTATTCCACATGTTGGCGAAGAGCTTAAAATACATTTTACCCTGGAAACGTCAGGTAGCAGAGAAATAAATGTAGCGGGTATTGTGAAACATATAAATTTAGAGGGGGGTATTTATTACTTAGGTCTAGCGGTATCAGTCAGAGGATAGATTTTTTTACTTACAATAAAAAACCCACACTAAAATTTAGCATGGGTTTTTATAATAATATTTTTTTAACTTTACATTTTGGCTATACGGTTTATGATTTTAGCTTTGTCATCGCCTTCCATTTCGGTACGAAATAGAACCCGGTAGCCATGACCAAATACCTCGCAAATCTCCCCTTTTCCTTTGGTCTTGCAGTTTGCATCAGTGCCGTATGTCTTGATAAATTTAGCTTTGGCTTTTTTGAAAAATTTTTCAGGAAATCCTGTTGTGTAGGTTTCATGTGTTTCTAAATCACGAAGTTTACCGCCAGAGAAGCCAATCATTGCCATTTTAGGATCTTCTGTAGAGATATAAACACATATTTTTTTCCCCATCATTGCGATCATTGCAGACATTTGTTGAATGTTGCAGTTATAGCCCTTGCTTCGTAGTAAATCGAGGGCGGCTTGTTCTTCTTTACCTAATGATAAGCCTGCAAGCTTATAGTTGGTAAATTTTGACAGTGGAATACTGCTGTTGTCGCTGCCTGTGTCCGTTGGTGTTGCAGCCGTTTTTACGGGTGCTGGCACCGGAGCTGGCGCGGGTGAAGCTTCATGTGCAGCAGCCGGATCGGCTTTTTCTTCTTCGCCAAAGCCAAATATATTGTTATTAAGTTGTTTTTGCATTCTTGCCATTTCTTCTTCTTCGGTTTCGGCGAAGGCAGTGTATTGCGTTTGAACCAATAACAGGCATATAAATGTTATAAAGTATTTCATGATTCCCCCCGTATTAAATACGTTTTAAGGTCGTTGTGTTATTTAAAAAAAAGGGTGCATTCAAGCACCCTTTTTTTTAGGTAATTCCTGCTCTAAAAGAAACCCGATAAAGCATAAGCTGTTTTCTTAAACATAAGCGGTTGAGCTTCTTCTAAATCCAGGTTTACTTTATTTGCAGTAGTTACAACACGGGTGCGGTATTCCTTGTGTTTTGAAACTTCAGAAACACGTTGCGTACTTCCACCCGCATCAGAAACTCTGGTTGAAATTTTGGTATCTTTGCGTACCAATACCCCTTTACGGGTTCTTTCTTTTATTTGTACGTCTGCAACAAGCATATACAGAACATCTTGTACAAAGGCATTAGCGGCTGTTGTACCCATTGCTCCGAGTAAACCAAGACCAACCGCAGTGGTTGCACTGCCACGTTGAGCGCCGACAACCATACCTGCTCCAGCGCCAGCAGCTACATCACTATAACCGGCTCTTAATGCTACTTGTGCTGCTGTTGGGCTGGTTTTCTCAAGCTTAAGCACAAAAATGCTCATAAGGTATTGTGCTTTTGTTGGGTCGTCTACCATGCGGTAACCGTTGTCATTATTTTTGAATTCAGAACGTACCGCTTTTGACATGGCGCGACGATCGAATTCCATAACCGTGCTGCGAATATCGACATAAACCGTTCGTTTAGCGCGCGGTACCGGGTCAACAAAAATGGCTGTACTAACTTTGGTTTGTACATCTAGGTTACGTTTTCCAACCGCTGTTGATATTGCCGCACAGCTGACGAGAGACAGACTAATGGCGGCTATCATAAGAAGTCGCAAATAGGTGGAAGGGGTTCTTAACATGATAAATCTCCTAATAGTTATTTTGTATTTTTTTAAATTATTGGGGGCTTAATAATAAGGGTAGTAACGGCCATTATATCGGCGGTAGTAACGGCAGTTACGGTATTCTCTCCATGAGTAGCGCAGTAAGTCGCGGCAAGTGTAGCCCCGGCGCCAATGGTTGCCGGCGTACTCGGGTGGAACCCGATTTCTTCTTAAAGACTCGGTAATATAAGCCTCTACTTTTTTGGGGTGTTCGGCTAGAAATGGTTGCGACATCACGCCTTTATTGAGTTGTTTTTGCATTCTTGCCATTTCCTCTTCCTCGGTTTCGGCAAAGGCAGAGTTATAGAATGCGGTACTACTAAAGAGGATAAAAAATGCAATAATAAGACGATAAAAAGTATTGTACATAACGATAATCCTTCATATGTTACTGGCTTGACTGAGGCTGGCCGAGCAAAACTTTATTTTGATTTGCTAGCGAGTTTACAACAAAACCATAGTGTTGGTATATTTTTAATTGTAAAACTATAGCAACATCAAACTGAATGTAAGCTGAATGCTATGGTTGTTTTGCTAATATAATAGCGATAGTAAATGATGGATTTATGACTGGTTGAAAAATAACCACTATAATGCAGTTTGTTAGACTAAGTCTTAACTAAAATACACTTATATTCAGGAATTAAAACAGCGTGATCCCAAAGTATAGAATTTTATATTTTTGTAGTTTTTTTAGCTTGCTGATAATCACTTCAGCAGTTATAGCTGCGGAATTAGATAGCCGAACATTGAAGGATGATAGTGGTAAGAAGGTGTCAAATATTATCAAGCTTCCAAATGGAAGCCTGTATTCAGGTGACATTAAGTACGGTGTGATTCGAGAGGGCGTGGGTGTTAATGAGTGGCCAAATGGCGATCGTTATACTGGTCAATGGCTAAATGATAATCCACATGGCAAGGGCTACATGCGACGCAAAAATGGGGATGAATATCGTGGTGAGTTTGCTTTTGGCCAATACAGTGGTCTGGGTGATTTAAAAACATCATTGGCTGAGCGCTATCTTGGCATGTTTCGTTTTAATCGTCTGGACGGCCTGGGAATTTTTGTTTCGGTTAATAAGGGTTATTATCTGGGAGAATTTTCACAACAAAAAAGGCACGGCCGTTTTCTGTATTTCTCGGCTCTTTCAGCGACGCCTGAATATCAAATCTGGTTTAACGATAATTTGGATAAAGTGATTGAACTTGGTAGCAGCGAGGACGTTAGAGATATTCAAGAACGTCAATTGATTACACAAATGATAGAAAAATTTTCACTTATTGCTAAAAAAAGATTGCATCAGCGTCGTTCTAATACGCGCTACCAGGTTCGAGGAAAAGTCAGAAAAATTGTAAGTGACGTGGACGATTCACCGGAACATGCTTATGGTGATCTGCTTATCAATTTACTGAGCTTAAGTGAATAAGTGAGCATGTCTGGATAATGGATTTTTCATCGATAGTTTCTGCACCTTTAACGAGCTTATCCGATACTGAATGGGAGGCCTTGTGTGATCATTGTGGTCGATGTTGTTTGGTAAAATTAGAAGATGAAGCAACGGATGAGGTTTTTTATACCAATATTATTTGTCGCTTATATGATCTTGAGCAAGGACGCTGCCGTTGTTATGCTCAACGAAAACAACAAGTCCCCGGCTGTGTCGATATTAGAAAATTTTCTAAAGAAATTTATTCTCAGTTACCTGAAACTTGCGCTTATCGACTTCGGTATAATGGTCAGCCCCTGGCCGAATGGCATCCACTGATTGCAGGAGGTGATAAAAAAATGCAACAGGTGATGAGCCATATAAAATATCGTGCGGTTTCGGAAGAGGGACTTCACGAAGAACAATATGAAGATCATATTGTTGACGATATTAAGTGAGCTGCTTTACATAATCCTTTATACTGCCAATATGAACCGATACCTGAAATTAATTTTTATTCTCAATATCATTTTTTTATTATCGGCTTGCTCGACCAATAGCCAGCGTTTATCGACAGCAGAAGAAAAGTCTCCAGTTATAAAGGTTGATAGCAAGCTTAAAAAATATATACAGCAGCTTTATTCTTCAGAACCGACTGAGCGTGCCTGGGCAGCTTATAATATTGGAAAATTGGCTAGCCTTGCAATGCACACGGTCGCTTATTTAATTGCGATATTGAATGATGACGCAACGGCCGTTATGACTCGCTATATAGGTAAAAATTTCACATCAAATACAACAACAACCCCTGCCGATGAAGCAGTAAAGGCACTTGCGAAAATCGGCCGAGCTTCGGTTAAGCCATTAATAGCGGCATTAAAAGACAGCGATAAAAAAGTTGTACTAAAAGCAATTAAAACGCTGGGGTTGATCAGAGATAATGAATCAATTAAACCGTTGGCAGATTTTTTAAACTATCCTGATATAGGCATTCGTCTGGAAGCGGCAAATAGTTTAAGTCGTTTTAAAAACCCTTGGGTTGCAGATTATTTATTAACCGCTTTAAAAAACAAAGATCCGGTTGTTCGTTATGCGGCATTGTATGCGCTTGGTAAACTTAAAAGTCCGGTGGTTATTCCTGAGCTTATAGCGTTACTAAAGGATCCTGACCTGGCCATTCGTTCACAGGCTATTTATGTATTAAGTAAATTCAGAGATGAGCGTATTATTCAACCGCTTATCGAGCAAACTAAATTAAATGATGTTGCATACCGTATTGACGTTATCAATGCTTTAGGCAATATTCGAGATTATCGTGTTATAGAACGGTTACTTGTTTTGTTAAAATATAATAATAAAGAAATTAAATTTGCCGCCGCCGCTGCTTTAGCACAAATTGCCGATGTTAATTTTGGGGTTAATTTTTCAAAGTGGAAAAACTGGTGGAAAAATAAATTGCAACGCTCAACAAGAAGATAGTTTTTTATTCTTCTTTAATCCAGTTTATTTCCTGTGCGGTAGTTTTACCAATGACAACGCGATACAGGCTTTTTGGAAAGACAGCTATATTTTCATTAATGGGTATTCTCCCGGCCATTACCTCCGCACGATTTTGCGGGTAGAGAGGTTTGCTGTCTGGATTGGCAAAGCCATCTGGAAATACGGGGTAACCGGTTGCAAAATCATATTTATCTTTTGCGCCAAGGGTATGTAATAACTCGTGCGCAATAACAACATTATTTTTTCGTGTAAAACGCCTTCCTGCATAAGCATGTACGACTCCGATAAGGCCTTTTTCTAAACCTAAAGAGTGCGGCAGTTTTTTATTTTCATTCGGGTCATTATAAACAACGTATATTCGTACATCAGGTGTCGGTCCTGTGTCGTTATTATGGGTGTAAGCCCAGTAACGCAGCTCTAAACTCCATAGCATAATACGCACTATTGAGCGGCTTTCAGGTGGGGCTGGTGGTAGTTCTATAACCTCGGGTGCAATATTAATTATCACCGGATCTTTAATCGGGATTTTATAATATTGGCCTTCTTCAGACAAAAATACATTGACATCGTTAAAGTGTTCCGCCGTAAGCTGTTTTATATAAGCCTGACTGGCGGCACTCTGGTCGGCATTTATGGGGTAAATGCTAACCCATAAAGTATTATCCCAATCTGTGGTGCGCAATTTTGTCAGATAGGCAGAACCCGCAACAATGATAAGTATGGTGATAAGAATAAAGATACGAAGTATTTTAAACATTCATTAGTTCCATTAATAAAGCTTATAAATTTATGATAATTATAAAATGATAATAGATTAATTTTATATGTTTAGCGATTCAAATTTTGTTTTAACAACGCAAAATTGCCTTGGTGAACTATACTTTATGTATGACTTAGTTGAATACTCAACTAAACAATATAAATGGAGGTGATAGCTATGATTCGTCGTATGTATTTCATTATTCCAAATACCAGTCTTGCGCGCACTATTCACAATGAACTTTTACTGTCTCGAGTGGCAGAAAGCAGGATGCATGTTATTGCAAGGGAAGATATTGATTTAGACGACCTACCCGAAGCAAATATTTTGCAGAAGAGTGATTTGTCGCATTCAATTCAAAGAGGGATACCCATTGGCGGTTTAAGTGGCGTGATACTGGGTGCGCTTGCCATTAGTTTAGGTGCCGTTACGCCAGGCTACGAAGGTGTAACGCTTATGCTGACAGTTTTTGCCGGACTATTCTTAGGTGCCTTTGCTTCAACTTTAATTGCGGTGAATGTGCCGAATACGCGGCATAGCAAATTTGCAAAAGAACTTTCAAGTGGCAAAATTTTGTTTATCGTTGATGTTCCGGTTGAAAAAGTTCAAGACATTAGAGATATGGTGGCGTCGCATCATCCTGAAGCGGATATGAGAGGTTTGGAGCCTAATATCCCCGCTTTTCCATAACTCGTTAATTTGAGAGAGGTAAAGATAAGGCCAGCTGAATTGCTGGCCTTGTTCGTTGTGGGGTATTTATATTTGGCATTAAATTTGTTTACTGCGACTAATGTAGTACAGCGCACGAGCTGATTTATTAATGCAGGTCGGGTATTGCTCAAACTGCTGCTGAATTTTTGCTGCAGTGATTAACGATGCTGCTTTGGTCCAGGAAACTGAACGGCCATAACCATTTTCTTTTGCCTGTTCGAGCTCAGTGTTTGCTGTTGATAAGTTGATATGGCATCGGTAGGCAAGCTGGGCACTTTGTACTGTTGCGCAGCCGCTAATGGTAGCCATTAACCCAGCAACAATACCGATTTTTAATACTGATTTATTTATGTGGAACATCATTCTATTGCAGCCTTAAATTTTTTCTATAGATAGTATAAGAAATAACCCATTATAAGAATGTAGATGAGCACTCAAAAATGAAAATTTCCTACTATGCCAGGGTAGGTACTATTAAGCACGATGCATTTTTTGTACCGACCTTTTCTAGCGGCAAGCATGTGCTAAGGTATTGTTTTAGATAAGCCTATTGATTATCATCTTTTTCCAGGCGGCAAGTTTTGTCGGTTAAGTGCTAACCGGCATATTCAAGACAAGTACTTTAAAGCCGAAATATTAAATTAAAGAGAGAATAAGCTATGCCTTCATTCGATGTGGTTTCAGAAATTGATATGCATGAAGTAACCAATGCAGTTGACCAAGCCAACCGTGAGTTATCTACCCGATTTGATTTTAGAGGCAGTGATGCAAAATTTGAACGTCAGGATGAAGCCGTTAATATGACCGCGCAGGCCGAATTTCAGTTACGGCAAATGCTTGATATTCTTCAAAATAAAATGCACAAACGCGGCATTGATATTTTTTGTCTGGACGTTCAGGATCATGTGCCACAAGGTAAAATAGTGAAACAGCTTATTAAGCTTCGTCAGGGTATTGAGCAAGCCGATGCGAAAAAGATCATTAAATTAATTAAAGATGCAAAGTTAAAAGTGCAAACGGCAATTCAGGGTGAAAAATTGCGAATAACCGGTAAAAAACGTGATGATTTACAAGCTGTTATTGCTTTATTGAAGGGAGCCGGCCTGGATTTGCCGCTTCAGTATGAAAATTTTAGGGATTAGGCTCCTGATTGACTACAACGAGAACAGTTGTGCCTCTACTTTCCACGAAACAAGTTGCCCTTAAGGGGGCATTCCTTTCGTTAATGGCGCATTCGCTGAGATACTATATTCTTTCATTGAACCATCATAAATCTTGATATTACGAAACCCAAGGCTGTGAAGCGTTGCATAAGATTGAGCTGCTCGATGCGCCGATTGGCAATAAACAATAACAGGTTGGTCTTTTTTGCTTAGACCAATTTTATTTAATTCCTTTAAAAGGATATTTTTGGGTTTAAATTTAAATTGGTCATCAAAATTTATTGCATTATCCCAGCTCCATAATTTTGCACCGGGGATATGGCCGCTACGCCGGGACTTAACAT
Source organism: uncultured Thioalkalispiraceae bacterium (assembly GCA_964504295.1). GTDB lineage: Bacteria > Pseudomonadota > Gammaproteobacteria > UBA6429 > Thiohalophilaceae > SZUA-37. The sequence continues at coordinate 5,530 of CAZDEC010000018.1, read as the reverse complement.
TTCCCATATATTCATCGGCTGAACGAACGTCAATGAGCAGGGTGTTTTTATTTCGACTGTCCGGACGGACATCTTCAATGCTAGCCAGAATATTTTTTACTGGCTGTTTAGATGGGATGTAGTTGGTTTTTTGTCTGGGGGAAAATACTTTGGCAGTAACTGGCTTGCCTTCCAGTATCCATTTAACAAGACCACCATCGAGCAAAGAAACATTTTTATGATTAAGTCTCTCCAATTCCCAGAAAAAACGCCCGGCATGCAGTCCGCCAATATCATCGTAAACGACAACCTGGCTTGAGGCTTTAATACCAAGTAGCCCAAGTAATTTAATAATATTATCGCTACCGATACTCAGTGAAACACCGTTTTTTAAGCTTTTATTCAGTACATGGTAAGGAAGCTGGATGGCATTTTTAATATGGAATCGCTGATATTGTGTCTCGTCTGACATATCAATAAGAACAAGGTTGGCATCGTTTAAATGCGTTTTTAACCATTGGCTGGTCACGAGCGGTTCTGCTGCATAAGCAGTCGACAGGTTTAAAAGCAGTAAAATAATAAATGTGCGTAATAATGTTTTCATTTTAAAATCCAGCTTGAATAATAGAACTATTATATATAGGCTAATCTTTAATAGAAAGTCGTATCTTTTGAGAGTTAAATATCTGTTGGAATTCCCATGTCGCAATTAGCGTGCAAATACCACTATGATTTACCCGCACGCTGGTCATGCCATGCCTGTCAGATTAATTTTTGCACTAATTGTATTCAAGCCAATCCACGGGAAAATATTCCACATTGTGTTATTTGTGGTGCAAAGTTGCTTATGGTTGGGGCTGAAAATGTTGTTGTACCGTTCTGGTTGCGCTTACATTATTATTTTATGTATCCAGTTCATGCCGTTCCAGCCGGGTTAATTATATTATTAACGGTTGCGATTGCGGCGTTGGGTAATACATTGTTCGGTATTTTCGCTGTCGCCACAAGTGCGTTGATTTTTATGAAGTATGCCTATGTTGTATTAGAAGATACATCGCATGGCTATTTATTACCGCGCGCATTTTCTTCTGAAATGATCACAGAAAATCTTGAATTACCGTTTAAACATGTTTTAAATATTTTTTTAATTATCGCTTTAAACTATATGGTCTATGATTTTGCTCGGCAGCAGGATATGGCGTTTATATTTCAAATCAGTTTGTCATTAACAATATTCTTTTTGCCTGCCAGTATCATGGTGCTTGCCGTTAAACATAGTTTTACCAGTGCGTTTAATCCTTTGCTACATATTCATATTGTAAAGAATATTGGTGTGGCATATATCCTTCTGTATATTTTTGTATTGATGATGCTTAGTTCGGCCGCTGCATCTATTTATTATATTCAGCCTTTCTTGCCAGAAGGCTTTAAATTGTCCGTCTATTTATTTATTACGATGTATTTCTTATTAGGCATCTTTAACATGCTGGGTTATGTGCTTTATCAGTATCATGAGAAAATTGGTTTTGGAGTTGCAGTTGATATTGCGAGCAGTCAGATTGATTACAACGATACAAGTACCTTTAAATTGAGAGAACCCGCAATGGTTGATGTGGAAATTCTTGTGCAGGAAGGTAACTATAAAAAAGCAATTAACAGCCTAGAGTCAAAAATAAAGCTGGAACCCAGTGATATGCATGCTCGTGGATATTACCAGAAATTATTGCATGTGTTAGGTGAAACCGATGCAGCACGAAAGCATTGTGCTAACTTTGTGGAACGCTTATTAGCTGAAAAGAAGATAACCCAGGCAATGAATATATTTTCTGCCTGTCATAAAGAGGACTCGGATGTAACATTAACCAAACCGGCGCAACGACTGGAACTTGCTTCGCTCTATGTTAATAATGCTAAGTATCGTTTGGCAATGCATTTGTTAAATAACCTGCATAAGGATCATCCGAGTTATTCTGAGATTCCTAGAGCCTATTTACTGGTTGCTAAGATGATTACGGATCAATTTAATCAGGACGCAAAAGCCATCAATATACTACATTTTGTGCTTGCGAATTACCCTCAAAATAAAGGTATTGCAGAAGTGCGTAAATATTTGAATGTACTTGAAGCGATAACGAACTCTTAAGCACCTAATAGTTTTCAGCAATAAGTGCTTGCTTGCTCTCGGAGAAGTTCTCAAATAAAAGATTCTTTAGTTGCTCATACTGTTCTTGTTTATTTTCTTTTTTTAATCCATTTATAACACTGAGTAAGAGTTCAGGTTGTTTGTTGGTATTATTGTCATGCTTCAATAAGTAGTGGCATATTTTTACAGCATCATCCAAATAATGATGGTTAGCAAAAATGGTTGCTAAATTATAAAGAAGATCGGGAGTAAACTTGGCTGATGGTTTCGCAATATTCGAATATTCCTGATAAATCGAATGAATTAATTTTTCCTGGCCATTACTTTCAATAGCCAACTTTATTAATTGATGGGCAAAAACATGGTATTGGTCAGTATCAGGATGTATTTTTTCCAGGTTATATAATTGCTTAATCACTTGAATATCGTTTGGTTGATTAAGCAGTAATTCATGAAGTACTTTGTGAGCAGAATTAAAGTTTAACTGTGCAATATTATCGAGAGCAAATTGAAGATTCTTTTGATAGTGTAATTGCTTCGAATTATCGTGGATTTCCTGTTGATGAATTAACTTTGGGTAGCGTTTATAGATAAGTCCGAGTAAGGCGCCGGTCGCCAGGCCGCCAATATGAGAAATATTGCTAACCTGATTCTGGAAAAAATATTGGTTAATAAACTCATAAACCAGCCAGACGGGCAACAATATAAGAGCAGGAGCGGTAACGTAACCAAAATAGACAATAACCGAGTAAAAGAAGCGAATTTTTCGCTTGCCGTATAATAATGTATAAAAACCAACAAGGCCGGCAACAGCCCCGGAGGCACCAACCACCCAATGTGCTGAGTCAGGATTAAGGATAACCAGAGTAATAGCGGACGAAATACCTGAAACAAGAAAAACAAACAGGTAAGCACTGCGGCCAATCGCTAATTCAATAATAAAACCAAACATAAAAAGGAAAATCATATTAATAATTAAATGATTAACATCATTATGTAAAAAATTATGCAGTATTAATGATTCCAGATCATATTTATAAGGTTTAAGTCCATACTGGTACTTAACGATGCGAGCCATTAAGCGTTTAAATTCATTGTGTTTTTGCAGCCACAGTTTAAATTGTGGATGATTGGACTTAATGATTTGAAAGTTATCTAACTGATTTAAAAATCGTCCATCAACAATCAGTTTTTGTAGCAATCGTCGATATCCTTGTTGGCGGTTATTACTGAGTGCAAGCTTTAATTCTGTACTGGACTGTTTATTGGAATCCATATATTCAATGTAGGCAGGGACTTCAATTGCGGCGAGCCCGGACTGGATGTAATACTGAAAGGCTGCGGCTTCACGCTCGGTATCTTTATTTTGCCAGGTAAAAAAACAGCCGATTGAGATAAAGATTAAAACAATCGTCAAGATGGGCGGGTTTTGCCATTGCGGTTTTTTTTCAACAGGAATAAACATATGGAATAAATAGTGATCGTTGAGTGACTGACATTATTGTAATTCTAGCTTTTACTATAGCATTGGATTGAATTTGCTGAAATGGCAAGAGCGATAATTCTATATATGATCTGCGTCTCAAAACTCGGGAAAACCTAAAATAAATATGCTTTGCTTACTTAATTTTTGTGAAGTATGTCCTAAACTCTAGCCGCTAGATGGTCGAAGATATATTTAAGCTAAATGAATTTGAGGAATCTACATGAGTGACCCAGCTATAGACATAATGGATGCCGTTGAACGTGCAATGGATGCTGATGCAGCATTTGGTGATTTGCTGACGGTTGAACAAAGACAATTTTTGCTTGATCGGGGTGTTGTTCGGAGTGTTTTACCCGGTGAGGTGCTTTGCGAATGCGGACAGCGAGGTGATCGTGTTTATATATTAGTCTTTGGTGAAGTAGAAGTGAGCAAAACGAGTGATGGACAGAGTGTTGTTCTTGCACACTTAAGACAGGGCGAAATTTTTGGCGAGATTTCAGCGTTGTATCATTCGCCTCGGATATCCTCGGTGACGGTGAGCAAACCATCGGTTTTATTAGAAATACCTGGCGAAACTTTAACTCAGGTTGTCGATCAGAACAGATTGTTACGTTCGGCAATCATTCAGCGTTATCATACACGGATCAGCCGAACCGCCTTGCGGGGAATTGCATCGTTACGTTATATATCGGATGAGGCGCTGCAAAGACTGATTGAACATTCATCATTGGTGGGCATTCCCGAAGGCAATAAAATTGTCGAAGAAAATGAAGCCGGTGATGCCTTGTATGTTGTTATTTATGGCACAGCGCGAGTGACTCATAATTTTGGGAACTCGCAAATTAACCTAGCATTATTGCGAGCAGGTGATTACTTTGGGGAATGGTCAATTCTAACGGGAGCACCCAGAGCCGCAACCGTAACGGCCGTTACGCCGGTAGAAGTGGTGCGTATCGACTGTGAAGTTTTCCTCGACTTTATTAAGGATAATCCTGAAATTCGAGATAAGATTGATTTAGATGCACATAACCGCCATGAACTTACCCTTCAGTTTGGCGAGCTACCGGCTACTCCTGAACGTGCCGAGTCGATGGTGAGTAATATAGAAAAAATTATTAGAGAAAAATAACGCTACCTCAAACCGTTGTAAGCTAACAGGAAAAAGGATTTTCCTCAGTATAGTATTTTTAAAGCTCAGCTGGATTTACTTGAATCTGGATTCCCCTCATAAAAAAACTTATTTTTGTCCTTTTTGGCAAGGATTATGCATCTTTCAAATCCTTAATAAATAAATGGAAATAAAATGTGAATAAATATAAGAATAATAAGGATGGGGGGATATTTAAAACGATAGCGGTGATTTTTCTTTTGCTTATATCGTGCACAGCCATACAAGCTGAAGGTATTCAGGCCATTTTGGGTAAAGATAGTGTGCGTTTTACCTATAACACCGAAGCCTGGGGTCAGGAAATTGGAAATCTGGATGTAGAAGCGGGTGTTTTAGTAACGGGACAAGATTACACGTTACTGCATCTGGGGGCGCTTGTGCAGCATCAAAGTATTGACTCATCATTAAGGTTGTCCATTGGCGGACGCGCATATTATTCTAGTATCGCTAATAAAAATGCAGTTTTGCTTGCCCTGGGAGGAAGCTTGTTGTTAAGTCCCTCTAGCTGGTCGGGCATTGGTCTGGGCATAAGTTATTTTACCGCCCCAAGTATGACAAACTTTGTCGATGCGGAGTCGTTTATCGAATATAGCTTTAGTATTAATTATCAAATTACTCCGCAGGCGAATCTTGCTCTCGGTTTTCAGAGTATTAGTATTGATCTTGCGGGTGAATACCTTACTCGTGATTTAGAGAAAGGCTCATTTTTAGGCTTACAGGTTGAGTTTTAAAATATTCTGTTTATCCGTAAGTT
>CAZDEC010000017.1:0-56330 GCA_964504295.1 uncultured Thioalkalispiraceae bacterium | reverse complement strand
ATATACAATAAACATCTATACATGCAATTCACTATTGCATATCATGCATGTGTGGAAATAAGTTCTTTACGGCTGTTCGTTGAAGTTATGCATCATCGAAATTTTACTGATGTAGCAATGCAGCTAGGTATTGCGCCATCTTCTGTGTCTAGAACGATTGCTGGCCTGGAAAAAGAGCTAGGTATTCGGTTGTTTCAAAGAAGTACCCGCAGGTTAGAATCAACGGAAGCAGGACTGATTTATTTTGAACGTATATTACCGATAATTAATGAGCTTGAAGCTGCTAAGCAAGTTGCTATCGATGTAAACGATGAGCCTAGGGGAATATTGCGTATTACTGCATCTACCGTCTATGGTCAAACTAACATTACACCTTTACTTCCAGAGTTTTCTGATAAGTACCCATCACTAACGATTGAGTTATTATTAACAGATTCTTATCTTGACCTTATTGAAGAGAGGATTGACATTGCTATTAGACTCGGATCATTACAAGACTCTTCTTATATCGCAAGGCAGATAAATAGTATTGAATTTATTATTTTGTGCTAGCCCTGACTATATTGAAAAACAGGGTAAACCAACAGCACCAGATGAAGTAGCAGGTCATAATTGTTTAATTTTCCCTCGTTCGGGATACAGTCATAATTGGCTGTTTAAAGATAAAAATGAAAAAATTAAGGATGTTAATATTCAAGGGAAATGTATTATTACTAACTCAGGAGCCATTAAACAATGTGCCATTTTAGGTATGGGGTTGGCATTGCTTCCTGATTGGCTTGTATGTGATGAAATTAAATCAGGTACATTGATAAGATTATTTTCTGATTATTCTGTTAGTGCCACTGATTTTGAAAGTGGGATATACTTATTATATCCATCAAGAGAATATACACCTCTTAAAACGCAAATGTTTATCGAATATTTTCTAGCGAAAACAAATAATATCACTGCTGCCTCGTTAGGTTCACGTTAAGGGGGCAGCAGTGATGAAATTATCTGAATTTTATTATTAGATGTACAAAATGATATTAAAGAAAAGCCGACACATGTTGCCATGTGTCGGCCTGCTTTAATACAAACGATTTAAATAAAAATGTCTATTTTATTCAGGGTACATAGTTTGTTCGTATAGTGTTTTACCGTTTATATCTCGAACAGAAATATTCATAATTCCATTTTCTTCAATTTTAACGGCGCCGTAATTCATCCAGCTTTTAGCCTCAGCGTAGTTCTTAGTTGCAGAGATACTTTGTGGGCCATAGAAAAACAGGCTTTCGGTTCCCCAGCTTGTATCAAACTTTCGATTTGGAAACAGGCCTGCATTTAAGGGGCCGGTGACGAACTCGTGAACTTTAAAGCTAGGTGTGTCAGCAAAAGGTGTGTAACGGAAAACTTCCGCAAAGTGTACGTCGGTGGTTATCCAGATGCTGTTATTAATACCTTCGTCACGCATAAAACGGAATAGGTCTTTTAGTTCTTGTCCAAAACCTGTTGTTTGATCGTAGCCAGACCAGCCATCACGTCCTTTATCTGCGGGGTAACCCGTCGGTATTGAAATGGGTACGCTTGATACAATCATTTTCCAGGTTGCATCAGATGACTTTAGTTTCTCTTTTAACCAAACAAGTTGCTCACGACCCAGCATGGTTTTTTTGAGTGATGCGTCGTCCGATTCTATATTTGAATCACGGTATTGACGGGTATCAAGAACAAATAATTCAAAGTGCTTACCCCAGCGAATAGTACGGTATAGACGCTTAGGTTGGTCTGCACTTTCATCAATCGGATTGTAATCCAGAAATGCTTGCAGTCCCATTGGCAGAAGGTGTTGGCCGGCTGTATAGGGTGCGGTTGAACGAGTATCGTGTAATGGTCCAAAATCGTTGACCACCTCGTGGTCATCCCAGACTGCGTAATAGGCTACATTGGATAAAAGTTTTTGATAAGACTCATCGGTATGGTTATATTTCCAGTGTGCCCAGTAGTTATTCATGTTAGCTGATTTATCAAAACTGCCAACAATTTGTTGGTTACCGTATTTACCTTGTTTAGCACAGGTGCCATCTGCATAAATCATGTCACCCAGGCCAATAAAAAAGTCTAGGTTCATTTTATTGAGGGCATTAAAAATGGGGAAGCCCTGTTTTGTATCACGACAGACATTTTGTCCGGCTAAGTCACCACCCCAGGCAAATGATATCGCACGTGCCATATTCTTTTTAGGTGCGGTATGAAATTTTCCGTTAACGTATTGTGCATTATGTTCACCTTGCTTAGTTTTACTAAACCAGACAACATAATCATAATCGGAATCAGCACGTAAGTTTTCAAATTTTAATTTACCGATGAAATCACGTTTTGAATTTACTTTGGTTATTTTATGCAGGATTTTTTTTCTTGAGTCGCCTTTTACAATAACGTGCATAAAGGCTTCGTTTTTTGCTCTTGCCCAGATAATAGCGCTGTCTTCTTTAATATCTCCTGACATTACTCCATGAGTAACGGAAAGAGACGTGCTTGCTTCATTTTCGTCTTTCTGACGCAATGAATTTTCATCAGCTTGCGATATGCCTGCAGACAGTAAGCCTGAAATGACAAGGCAAAGAGGTAATATAGTTTTTAGCGGGGTTGGTTTCATTGTTAATCTCCATTTTTATAATCGCAGCCACGATAACCTGTAAATATTAATTTTTTATTTATGTAAAATTAATTATTTATGATCGTTAAAATCTTGAATTTATGAATGAAGATCAATGGTATGTATTCAGTTTGTTATTTTTAGAAGAGGGTAAAATGGCATCTATGGATAAAATGACGTCTTAAAGATAAACTGACTCTGGTTTATAAACAAGAAATATCAGGTCTGGAGCTGACGAATCCCCACAAAATTAATGCTAAAAATGGCCAATAATAATAACTTAGAAAAAAACATTAATATAAATGGAAAAAGCATGTCATTGCGAGTGAACCTTTAGCTACGAGTAAAACGTGGCAGTCTGTGAGCGCGGCAATCTGAAAGATAAGAGGGTTTAACAAGAAGATTGCCGCGTCAGTCCTGAAAAACATTTGTTTTTCAGGACTTCCTCGCAATGACAGAGAATATAAAATCCGTCAGGGTCTGGAGTCTTTTTCTCATCAACCGAAGAGCAGCAAAATGCCACCGGCTAGCTCGGTGGCTGTTGCAACAAAGGCTATTAAGTCTGGCTGACCGAAGTCGACACGTGGCTGAAAAATTTCATTAATTCCAATAAGTTACTGTTCCACAACGATTTTAGTGGCTATGGACAAATTGCATAATGAGCAGGCGTTTAAAAATATTCTTGACATTTTCCCCCCATAATGTATTCTTGTAATCAATTAATCACTTGAATAGTATTACTCATAACTTCTATCCAGAAAAGATTTGGTAAATGATGGCAATACAAGTTGACCCGCTGACCCATAATCCCCGAGCCGTTAACGGCTCTCAACAGGATCTAATGCCGTCACGTTATGGCATCGGCATTCAACTATTGAGCATAGCAGCCTTTACGCTTGCCTTTGGCGGCTGGCTAAACGAAACCTGGTTGATGTGGTTTGAAAATCCCATCTGGCTGAATCGTTATACTGAATATGCGATTATTTTAGTGTTTGGTATCTGGCGTATTAGCGCAGAAAAAAATACCTATACCCGTAAACGTCTAATTATTTTGGTTGCCATGGTAACGGTGTTCTGGTGGTTGATTCCCTGGCTTTTCCCTGTCTATGAACCTTATGTGGGATTTTTGTGGGGACAGCCCGTGTTTCCTTCCCTGCATGTACCGGGCACCATTACTTTCTTTATAATTCTGGCCACCGTGTTTTTGTTTGGTCGTCGTATTATCTGTGGTTTTAACTGTCCCTGTGTTGGTGTGCGTGAAACGGTTGGCTTTGCATTTCGTGATCGTACCCTGCGTTCAGACTGGACCTGGAAGCTGCGGCACTCTAAATGGATTTTCTTTGTTTACTATGTCGGTGTGATGGTGGTAACCCAGTTTCCCCCCAATTCCTGGACAGTAAGTTTCGTTGGTGGCTTTTATCTTATTGTGGCGATGACGTATTTTGGCAGCTTCTTTATCGCCCCCATTGTTGGTAACCGTTTTTATTGTCGTTATCTCTGTCCTTACGGGGCAACCTTTGGTTTGCTCAATCATGCAGGTTTTTATGGTATTAATATGGATAAGGACAAGTGCAATGATTGCCAGCGTTGTGAACAGGTTTGCGATATGGGTATCCCGGTATGGAAGCAGGGTAAGGAGTCCGGCCGGGTAACGGCACTGGAAGACTGTATGGGTTGTGCCCGTTGCGTGGTGTCGTGTCCCACCGATGCGCTGGAAATTACCGATGTTCGTAACTGGTTTAAAAAGTCTTTGCAGCAGAATGCCAGTTACTTACTAAAACAAAACAAGCCGGTCGTAATTGAACGCAAAGACAATGCTGCTCGGCCGGCTAGCGAGCGGAAAAAAGATTGGTCTGAAATTTTACAGACGCCGTCGCTAAAAAATATTCAGGCGCAGGCTGCACGTTGTCTTGATTGTGGCGTACCTAACTGTAGCAATGCCTGCCCGTTACACAACCGCATTCCAGAATGGTTGGAACAGGTGGCCGCTGGCAATATACAACAGGCTGCAGTTATTGCTCATAGTACTAATAACCTTCCGGAAATATGCGGAACACTTTGTCCTCAACAACGTCTTTGCGAAGGTGCCTGCACTAAAAATAATGAGCCTGATGGTGCCGTGACGATTGGTGCTATTGAACGTTATCTGGCAAACAGTGCATTGGCGAATAACTGGCAGCCACAGATAAAGGCAAGACCTAAAAATAAACACATTGCTATTATCGGTGCTGGCCCGGCAGGATTGGCTTGTGCAGATGAATTGAGTAAAGCGGGCTGCAAAGTTTCTGTTTATGAGCAGGAGAAAAAAATTGGCGGATTACTGGCAACCGGTGTACCTCCTTTTAAGCTGGATAAAAGCATGTTGCAAAAGCGCCTGCAATTATTACAACAGCAGGGCGTTGTTTTTGAAATGGGTGTCGCTGTAAACGAAAAACGATTACAACAATTGTTACTAACTCGCGATGCTATTTTTCTTGGCACGGGCGCACAAAGTGCACGCAAACTATCAATACCAGGGCAGCAATTACAGGGTGTCAACAATGCTATTACATACCTTGCTCGGGTAAACCAGCAACAGGACGACAACTCGATAACAGGCAAACGGGTTGTGGTTTTAGGCGGCGGTGATAGCGCGATGGATTGTGCCCGTTCAGCCATTCGGCAGGGTGCGACGAAGGTTATGGTTGCCTGCCGTGGTGCAGAAGAAAAAATGCGTGCCTCGCCTAAAGAAAAACAGGCCGCACAGGTTGAAGCTGTACAGTTTCTGTTTGACCATCAACCAGTGGAAATACAAGGAACAGATATTGTTACAGGTATCCGTTTTAAGAATCATGATAACGATATAGAAATATACTGTGATGTTATTATTTTTGCCATCGGCCAGCTCAATAAAACCGAAACCTGGATGACACGCACAGGTATTGAAACCAGTGAGCAGGGTGCCATTATGATTAACCATCACGGCAGGACTAGCCACTCAAAAATCTATGCTGGGGGTGATAATACCCATGGCCCGGATCTGGTAGTAACCGCCATTGCAGCGGGAAGACGTGCGGCGGAGGGCATACTTAAAAGTTTTCGGCCTGAGCAACAGCTTTTACAATCGATAGCAATACCCGGTAAACAAAAAAATCGACTGCCGATGGCCTCACAGGATATGTCATGAGAGCCGCTCTTACTATGCTATTGCTGGTACTGAGTATGCCAGCTCTGTCACATCATACAAAAGGTCACACCATGTTAATGGAGAATCCCGATTCTGTTATTGCCGGCACCCGACAGGGAATTGAAGGTGGTGGTGGGTTGTTACTTTGGCTGGGCGTTTTGCTATTTCTGGTATTGGGTTTTGTGCGTTGGTGGAAGGGGCGACGTTCATGAATAAGCCAATGATAAAAACAGGGCGGGTACGTTATATCTGGATTCCAGTGATCATCGCGCTGATTGCGATACCGCTCGGTTTTTATTACGTCAACTGGAGCAAGAGCGGAGATGGTGCTGGATTATATTCTCGAGACTGGTTACCTGAAAAAGTATTTGCCTACTGGAACCCCGATGATTTTTATCAATCGGTATCGACAGTAAAGGGTGAATTTAAAGGTGAGCAATGTATAAGTTGCCATCAGGCTGTGACCCCCGGCATTGTTAAAGACTGGCAGGCATCGCGTCATTCAAAGGCCGAATCAAAAGTATATTGCAATGATTGTCATGGCAGTAATCATGAAGATCTCCATATGCCCACACCACAAGTTTGTAGCAGTTGTCACGCAACTCAGCATCAACAGTTTGAGGATGAAAAACGTTATGGTTTTCCAAGCCATGCATTGGCCATGGAGCGTGTATTAGACGCGAAACATTTTGTTGATAAACCCAAGGCAGAGGTCACCGCTTGTTTACAATGTCACTCGGTTGCGACCAAGTGTGATTCCTGCCACACCCGGCATAAATTCAGTGCCGCAGAAGCGCGTCGCCCGGAAGCCTGTATTACCTGTCACAGTGGACCTCCGCATCCTGACGATGAAACATATTTTAATTCTGCCCATGGTCAGCTTTATCTTAGTGAAGGTGAAAACTGGGACTGGTCGAAACCTTTGCGTAAGGGTAATTATAAAGCCCCCACCTGTGCCTATTGCCATATGAACGAAGGAAAACATCAGGTGGCAGATAAATCGATCTGGAAATTTGGTATTAAACAAGTTAACCCCTTGAGTTCAGGTAATGAAATAAAACGTAAACAGTGGGTAAAAATGTGCAGTGATTGTCATGCTGCTGACTGGTCAGCTCAACAACTTAAATCCATGGATAGAGAACGTAAACTGGCATGGAGTAAATTGTATCAGGCAGAAGCTATTCTTAAAGATCTACGCGCTGGTGATTATTTTTATCCATCCGAAAAACAGCGCCCATCTTACCCTGGTGAAACAAAGGAAAGTTTACTTCAACGTGAACGTATTGGTTTCTTTGAAGGACAGGCTTCGGCTTTTTATAATGTATCGCCTATTGAACGAGATTATTTTGAAATGTGGTACTTCGAGAATCTGGCTGCTTATCGAGGTTCTGCCCATGGTGATATTTCATTCGTTAATAAAAGCCATCAGGCGATGGATAAAAGCCTGAAAAAATTAAAGCAACATGCAAAACGTTTGCGTGCGCAGGGAAAAATTGAAGTGGATGAAACGACACTCCGTAACATCTGGCTTAAAGGTGAATACACTGAATTTAATCGGGAGCATAATTGATGTTTGCTGAATTATCCCGAAAGTTTTTTTTATTTTACGTTGCTGGTTTATACGTTATCAGTATACCGACATATGCTGCTGATAAGATTGCTCAGGCAGGTGTTTTTGAAAACAAAGCCTGTGTTAAATGTCATAAAAAAAACAATCCGCAATTGATCTCGGACTGGCGCAAAAGTGCACATGCTCGTACGCAACCAGTAACCGACTGTGTTGCCTGTCATGATAAGTTACATCAGGACGTGGCTCGTACCTCTCGCCCTAACTCGACATGTATCAATTGCCACGGCGGCAAGAAAGCCCCTGTTGTACATAGTTATGCTACCTCGAAACACGGTATCTTGATGCAACTTGAAAAAAAATCTTATGACTGGAATCAGCCACTGGCAGAAGCGAATTACCGCTCCCCCGGTTGCAGTTATTGCCACATGCACAAGGCCAGTCATAATGTGAATGCGGGAGTACGTGATGATTTGATGGACAAGACCGTGGCAAATAAAATACAGGATCAAACTCGCAGTGTCTGTCGGGACTGTCATGCGCCTCGTTATATTACTCGGTTGTTTGAAAATGGAGAAAGCATGCTAGAAATTGGCCGCAAAAAAGTGCGTGAAGCCCAAAACCTCATCGAACAGGTAAACATTGAATTCAGTGATGACCAACTGGCCCCGGCAAGACAACAACTAGTGAAGATGCGGCAGCATTTAAACAATGTCTATCTGGGGGTGGCGCACCAGTCACCAGATTATCAATGGTGGCATGGTCATCCGGCGCTGGATGGTGATCTGTTGCGCATCAAGGGTTTAATTGGGGAACTATACCGTATAAAAAAATAATGTGAGCTGCTAATCTTATACCTATCAATCACAACATATTTTTTTGTGACGATAATTTTAATTATTAAATTTCTTTGCTATCCAGTAATCAATACTTGCGTATTTACCCGAACCAATAAAGAATAAAGTCAGTAACATAATAAAGTAGGTTACCGCGTATTCAATACCGTTATTTAGAATAACAACAGAGCCCTGTTCAGTTAACCAGTCATAGTTGCCATATTCTTTTAGTAAATCTTTTATAACACCTAATTTTTCCGATGCGGCAATGGCGTCGCTACAGTTAAACATGCAAAATTTTGCATCGGCGATTGATTGCCAGCCGTGTCCCCAGTGTACGCTAACCACGGCGATAATCATGGTGAACATTAAAGGGATTGATACCCAGCGAACGCCGAAACCGAAGAGCAACATAATGCCGCCGGCTAGTTCGGTTGATGTTGCAAGAAAGGCTAACAGGTCAGGGAAGGGAAGTCCTAGCCCCCAATCCGGGTTACCGAACCAGGCGGCTGTGTTTTCAAAACTATTATACTTGCTGAGGCCAGCCATCCAGAAAATAGGTGCGAGGAATAAACGCAGTGCGAGTGGTGCTAAAAAATCAAAAGTGCGTGCTCGATCCAGTAAGCCTTGCAGTTGTAGTAACTTGTTCATAGTAAACTCCGGGTAGTGATTAAGCTTGGGCTATTAGTTTTATTTTAAGTTTTTCGTTGGAGTGTGTTGTTAGCTAAGTGTTCCAATAATAATATTTTTATCGTGTAGTTTTATTAGGGTTTGTAGCCCAAAGTTAATAATGCTATCAATATTTGAGTTATCTATTTCATTTGCGATTTGCGTGAGTAACTGACAGCCATTTAGATTTTTTTCGTTTTTAGATATAAGCTGCAGTAGTCGTGCGATAACAGGATTAACTTCGGTAAAGTTAATCTGCTCTTCATCTAAAAAACGTGATGCAACAATATGGGTTGCTTGTATGCCTGGTTTAGTCGGCAGAAAGTCACTGCTGATTTGATGCACCGGGTATTGATAACTTAATAGCCAGGCAAGATTAGAAAGTAGCGGTGGTTTGTTTAAAAAGTCAGGGCTGCTTGAAAGTCTGGTTGTGTCATCAGTTAGTTCTGAAATACTTAAAGCTAGTTCAACCCATTCATAATGCGCTAAGTCAAGCATAAATGGGAAATCATCGGCTTGTGGTTCACGTTCTTCTTCTAGATAGATTAAAAACTCTCTGGACATTTCTGGAAACAGAGGTGTATGGGCTTTATGGACGGCATAATAATCACGTACCAGAGTATGCCAGCGATGTCCGCCCAGTATTTCGCATAACACCGGATAGGTTGTCGACATAAAGCCTTCAACATTATTATAAAAAAGATCGCGATAAATTTTCATGCGTCGATCTTCGATATCGGCAGGTGCTGCATTTACTTCTGGTTGGCGAATATGCGCAGCAAATGCATATTGAGTTTGTTTAAAATCTTGTCTGTTTGAGTTGCTGGCTGACGACATTATGATGCGCTTTCTTTTATGGTTATTTTGGGTACTTGCCATTTATCTTGCAGGTTAATAATGTGGTCAACTTCGGCTAATAATTCGGCGAGTGGTGGGATATTAAAATCTCGTTCGAGTAGGGTCGGGATAACACCGTATTGCTTATAAGTTTGTTCAAGTAAATCCCAGACGGGTTGTATTACATCGGCACCGTGGGTATCGACTTTTAGGTCGATAGCTTCATCGAAATGACCGGCAATATGAATATACTCAATTCGGTCACCATTAATAGCGCTTAAAAATTCTGCGGCATTGTATTGATGGTTAATGCTATTAACATATATATTATTGACATCAAGCAATATCTTACAGTCGGCTTCTTCAAGCACGGCATTTAAAAATTCGATCTCAGGCATTTGCTGATTGGGTGCGGCGTAATAGGAAACGTTTTCCATGGCAATGGGGCGTTCTAAAATATCCTGAACACGCCTAATGCGTTTGGCAACGTAATGCACTGCTTCTTCGGTAAAGGGGATGGGCATCAGGTCATATAAATGGCCATCGTCACTACAGTAACTTAAGTGCTCGCTGTAGAGTTTAATCTGGTGTTTATTTAAAAAGTGTTTTAGACGGTGTAGAAAGGCTTCATCGAGTGGGCTCGGAGAGCCGATAGAAAGCGATAAGCCATGACAAATCATGTCATATCTTTCAGCAAACGATTTGAATTGCTTGCCCATTGAGCCACCGATACCAATCCAGTTCTCGGGGGCGACTTCCATAAAACCAACCTGGTTAGGTGGCTGGTCTAACAGCGAAGCAATCATGCTTCGCCGTAGACCGATACCAGCACCATGAATAGAGTGGGGGGGAGATAGTTCGATTCTATTCATGATTTTGCACTGACGAAGGGGTTATTTTTTACCGCCGCATTTGCCTTCGCCGCACTTGCCTTCACTTTTCTTAGCTTTAGTACCACCACATTTACCTTCCATTTTCTTGTGGTTTTTCATGCCTTCGCCGCATTTACCTTCAGCTTTCTTTTTCATGCCTTCGCCACATTTACCTTCGCTCTTTTTAGCTTTTGAGCTGCCGCCACATTTGCCGTCACTCATTTTCTTGTGGCTTTCACCACATTTACCTTCTTTAGCAACCTGGTAGCCGCCTTCAAGGTTAGTCATTGCGAATGGATTAGCGCCTGCTTCAGAAGCATTTGCAATATTGCTTGCAGCAAGTGTTGTAGCGAATGCTGCGCCAAGTACAATTGATAAAGTTTTAGATGTTTTGTTAGACATTTATTCTCTCCGTTGTCAAAAAATTTTTATTTATTACACTTCAGTATGTAAGTGCGGTTTAATATCGTATAGGTTGAAGCGCATTAAATCTACTCTCATCCTTCACTTGGGGGATATGACAGATGCTTTAAGCTAAAGGTTCAACCCAACCACACGACAATACACAAATATAGCCAGAATTTGTGTGAATACTATCTAATTGTTATAGATTCGTGATAATTAAGGAAAATATTAGCGAATTAACTTCTCGATACAGGCAATATAATGGTCTTCGTTGGGGGCATTCTGGTCGCGTTGCGCTTGCCAGATCATCTGCCCGAGACACTCCATAAGCATATGTTCAACATGGTGGGCGTCCTGGTGTTTGCTTAACAGGGTTTGATAAACATGTTGTAGGCTTGCTGGTCGTTTAGTAGACAGTTGTTCCTGTATCGCAATATGCATCGACATATGTAAAAAAGGGTTCGTTCCAGCCATTTCAGGGGTAAATTCCTTATCAATGCTGGATTCATCTTTTAACAGTGCGTGATATTCCGGGTGCAGCTGGATAATATTTACAATCACCTGCTCTAAGGGTTGTAGCAACGTCTTTTTATTGAAATTGGCCCAGGCGGTATAGAACGTTTGCCGTAATTCATTGCGATCATTACCGAACATGGCTGTTTTTCTCTCTTTTGTTACGGTGTAAGTGTTTATTCAACATTTTTCTCTTTGTATTCACATAAATCTTCAATCACACAAGCGCCGCAGCGTGGGGTGCGGGCAACGCAGGTGTAGCGGCCATGCAGTATCAACCAGTGATGGGCGTCGACTTTGAACTCATCAGGCACAAATTTCAATAATTTTTTCTCGACTTCGATAACATTTTTGCCCGGCGCAAGTTTGGTTCGGTTGGACACTCTATATATATGCGTATCCACCGCAATGGTTGGCTGGCCGAAAGCTGTATTAAGGACAACATTGGCAGTTTTTCGACCGACACCGGGGAGTGCCTCGAGCGCTGTGCGGTTGTCCGGTACTTCGCTATTATGCAATTCAATCAGCATTTTACAGGTGGCAATAATATTTTTAGCTTTGGTGTTATATAGGCCGATTGTTTTAATGTATTTTTTTAAGCCGGTTAATTTTAAAGCCAGAATCTTTTCGGGGGTATTGGCAATTTTATAGAGTTTATCGGTGGCTTTATTGACACCTTTATCCGTTGCCTGGGCAGATAAAATTACCGCAATAAGTAATTCAAAGGTGGAATTATAATGCAGCTCGGTGGTGGGATTGGGAATATGGGCTTTTAAGCGGCTGAATATTTCGTGGCGTTTACTGGGATTCATAGGGAATATTCATATTTATAAATTTTTTAACCACAACGGACACGAAGTTTTAAAAAATATTTTCGTAGTGTTCTGCGTGTCCGCTGGGGTTAATTTTAATTCTCTAAAGCCTGAACATTTTCCAGACTAACTCTTTTCTGTTTCACTTCTCGTTTTTTATCAATCACATTTTTCAACGCTAAAATAAAACCAAGACCGATAAAAGCGCCTGGTGGCAAAATGGCCAACAGGAAGCCTCGGTAGTTCTCTATAACGGTAATTTTTAGTCCTTCTGCGGCCGGTCCAAACATTAAATGTGCTTGCTGGAATAAGGTGCCGAAGCCTATCAGTTCGCGCATGCCACCGAGCACTAATAAAACGGCGGTAAAGCCTAATCCCATAAAGAACCCATCTAACATTGATGGTATAACGGAATTTTTAGAGGCAAAGGCTTCGGCGCGGGCGATGATGGCGCAGTTGGTAACAATAAGTGGAATAAATATTCCCAGTATTTTATAAAGGTCATGAAAGTAGGCTTCCATGGTTAACTCGATAACAGTTACGACCGATGCGATTATCATAACGAATACAGGAATACGAATTTCTGCACGAACCCAGTGGCGAATAAGGGAAACTGCTGCATTGGAGGCCACCAGGGTAAGGGTGGTGGCAAGGCCTAAGCCCAGTCCGTTAATAACCGTATTTGACACACCTAATAATGGACAGAGCCCCAGTATTTGCACCAGTACGGCATTATTACCCCATAAGCCTTGTTGGGCGATATTTCGAATCGAGGTTTCACTCATCATTAATACTCTTGTTTGGAGAATTCTTTTTCTGGAAACTTTTAGTTTCGCTTTCAACAAACAGTTTAGCAGCTTGCTGTTTATAAAATAATAATGCTTTATGTACAGCTTTTACAATGGCACGAGGGGTAATGGTTGCACCGGTGAGTTGATCGAAGTAGCCACCGTCACGTTTAACCTTCCATTTTTTATGGCTGGGTTTAAGTAAAGACATACCGTTAAACTGTAAAATCCAGTTTGATTTTTCAATGTCAATTGCATCGCCTAAGCCTGGTGTTTCTTTGTGGTTAACCACGCGTACACCGGCAAGTTTGCCATTAAAATTGATTGCCACCAGGAGAGTTATTTTTCCGGTATAGCCATCAGGGGCAATAGCAGAAAGTATTGCGGCGACTGGCTTATTGTTTTTTCTTGCTCGAAAAACCGTAACAGGTTCTTTACTGCCGAGTAACTTTAAGTTTGTTACCTGAATAGTATCGGTGAAAATATCATTATCATGTTCAGAAGGGGGGACTAGTTGATGCAGGCTTCTTAAGGTTGCTAGACGGTGATTTTCTTTAATTTGTTCTTTTGTATTCTCGAAGGTAAAGGCAACCATACTTGTTCCGACAATAGCAAAAAGTCCAAGCACCGTTGAGCTAATCAGCATTTTTTTTAGAAGCGGACTCAACTTTAATTTTTTTTGCTTAATTTCACTCACTACGATTCTCCAAATGCTTTTGGACGCGTAAAATAATCAATGGTTGGTGCCGCCATATTCATTAGTAAAACGGCGAAGGCAATACCATCCGGGTAACCACCCCACATACGAATAATATAAGCAAAAATACCAATACCGGCAGCGTAAATTAAACGTCCATTGGGTGTTGTCGATGCAGTAACGGGATCGGTTGCAATAAAAAAAGCACACAGCATAGTCGCACCACTGAATAAATGGAACAGTGGTGAAGTATTGTTATAGGAGTAAAACATGAGCGCCATTATCGCAATGCTGAGTAGAAAAGCAGTCGGAATTTGCCAGCTAATAACACGTTTATACAGTAACCATAAGCCACCGAATAAAAACATCAGGTTAATCCATTCCCAGCCTTTGCCGGCAAAAGAGCCAAATACCATTGTCTTGTTAGCCTGAATGCTGGAAAACGACTCGCCCAGGCCGGATTGGGTTTTCACGGTATCGAGCGTCGTAGCCATGGTCATGGCATCAATATTTATATTGCTAATATTGGAATGCAGGAGATAATTAAGGCTTTGTGCAAGGCTCAAGTTAGCTTCGGGTTGTAACCAGACGGTCATTTCTAAAGGGAAAGAGATAAGCAATAAAGCATAACCAATCATGGCCGGGTTAAAAGGGTTGTAGCCAAGGCCACCGTATAAATGTTTACCAATAATAATGGCAAAACTAACACCGATAAAAGTGAGCCACCAGGGTGCCAGGCTGGGGATGGCTATGGCGAGTAGTATAGCGGTAACGACGGCGCTGCCATCCATAATAAAAGGTTTAATGGGGCGTTTACGAAGTTGTAACATAAAAACTTCGGTTACTATTGCGGTGATAACGGCAACCAGTATATTTAAAATAACCCCCCAGCCAAAATATATAACATAGGCAATAATACCCGGAACTAATGCGTATAAAACATGAAGCATCATGCGTGTGATTGAGTTTGGTATGATATTATCCATTGTTACCATCTTTTTTTATTTCTGTTTTTTTCTTTTTAGTATCATCCTGGTGACGACGATCCACTTCTTTTATTTTTTTCTGTTGTTCATGAGTTAAGTTCGATGTGTTTTTAGGTACGACAGTTTGTTTATTTTTAACTCGTTGCATCGCGGCTGTAATGGCAGCCTTTTTAGCATCCTGTTCGGATGTATCGATACCCTGCTTTTTGTTTAGCAAAGCTTTCTTTTTAGCTTTACGTTCGGCATCTGCTTTTTTCTTACGTTCAATACGACGTTGACGATATTCATGACGTTCACGCGCATGGTCGGATTTTTTCTTATCGGTTTCCTGTGCCCATATTTCTGTTTTAGCATAGCGATAAAACTGCACCAGTGGAATATGGCTTGGACAGACATAATCGCAACAACCGCATTCGATACAGGAAAATATCTGGTGGTCCTGCAGTTTATCTAAATCTTTTGCGCGTGCGTACCAGTATAACTGCTGTGGCAATAAGTTGGCAGGACAAACGCGCGCACATTCACCACAGCGTATACACGGTAAAGCTTGCTGGGTGGGTTTTTTATCTTTAACTAGTATGCAATTGGTTGTTTTAATAACGGGATATTCAGCATTGTCAAGATGAATGCCCATCATTGGGCCGCCCATTATAATTTCCTGTTTATTGTTTTGCTGGTAGCTGCATTGCTCCAGGACTTTGATCATCGGTGTACCAAAACGAACGCGTATGTTTTTTGCCTCGGGCAGGTTGTCGCCAGTGACGGTTACGACTCGTTCAATTAAAGGTGTCCCATCTAATATTGCGCAGGCAACGGCATAGCTTGTTGCTATATTGTGGCAAATAACACCAAGGTCGCGAGGTAGCTGATTAACAGAAATTTGTTTACCTGTAATGGCCTGAATAAGCTGTCGTTCACCTCCGGCCGGGTAACGTGTTGCAACTTGAATAACCTGGATATTATTTATTTGCTTTTCAGTATTCAGTAGTTCATTTTCTAAAGCTTGAATCGCTTCGGGTTTATTGTCTTCAATACCAATAATACATTTATTAATTCCAAGCACATGTAATATAAACTGAATGCCCTGTATTATTTTTGCGGCTTGTTCCTGTATTAAAACGGCATCGCAGGTGATGTAGGGTTCACATTCGGCGGCGTTGATAATAAGAATGTCGACAGGTTTTTCCTGAATAAGCTTTAAATGAGTCGGGAACCCCGCACCGCCTAAACCGACAATACCGGCTTCAAGAATAATTTGTTTTAAGCTTTCGGCCGTTAATGAGAATGGATCCTCAATCGGCTTGATATCCGGGTGCCAGCTATCGTTACCATCGGTTTGAATCACAATGCAATTCACCGACTGTTTTAATACGCCGGGAATATAATGTTGTTGCAGCGCAATGACTTCACCAGAAGCGGGCGCATGTAAAGCTGCGGTAACGGTATTTTTGCTTTCGCTAATGCAGGCAATACATTGGCCTTTAAGAACCTTGTCGCCCACTTTAACAATGGGTTTTGCTGCTACACCAAGGTGTTGTTGTAGTGGCACAATAAGTTGCTCAGGAATAAATGCCTTTGCAATTTCCTGTTGCATAGATTGTTTTTTGTGAGCAGCTAATTTTATGCCGCCACGAAAACGATATTTTGCTTTATATGTTATGGCGTTCATGGTTTGAGCTCGGTCAGCAATAATGGTGCCACAGGAGGTTCAACCGACACTTTATTATTATCTTCGACGGCCGCTATTACATGAATGCAATCAACCGGGCAAGGTGGAATACATAAGTCACAACCGGTGCATTCATCGGCGATAACGGTATGCATTAATTTAGCAGCACCCAGTATGGCATCCACCGGGCAGGCTTGAATACACAAGGTACAACCGATACAAACATTTTCATCAATATACACAACCGTTTTTTCGGCATGTTCACCGTGTTCTTCATTTAATGGTTTAGGATCTTTGCCGAGCAAGTCTGCCAGAGCCAGAATAGTTGCTTCACCACCGGGCGGGCACTGGTTTATTTCTGCTTCATCTTTTGCAATGGCTTCGGCGTAAGGTCGGCAACCGGGGTAAGTACATTGGCCGCATTGGGTTTGTGGCAGTAGCGCATCGATTTGATCAACCACCGGGTTAGTTTCTGTTTTATAACGTACAGCAGCAAAACCAAGCAATAAACCAAAGACAATGGCTAAAACAGATAAGGCGATAATAGCAGTTAGCATTTTTTATATAAAACCTGTTAGCCTTTTATTAAACCAGCAAAGCCCATAAACGCCATCGACATTAAACCAGCCGTGATAAGCGCGATGGACGTGCCTTTAAACGGTGAGGGTACATCGGCAACAGTAATGCGCTCGCGCATGGCTGCAAACAGTATTAGCACTAAAGAAAAACCGATTGAGGCGCCAAAGCCAAATAAGGCCGATTCGACAAAGCCATAGTCTGTTTTTTGTATGTTTAACAGAGCAACACCTAGCACCGCGCAGTTGGTGGTAATAAGTGGTAAGAATATACCTAGCACCTGATAAAGCAACGGGCTGGTTTTACGAATAAACATTTCTGTAAATTGCACAACACCGGCAATGATTAAAATAAAAGTAATAGTTCGCAGGTATTCAATGCCTAATGGCGCAAGTAAATAAGTATCTGCCAGGTAACTGCAAATAGAAGAGAGTGTTAAAACAAAGGTAGTGGCAAATGCCATGCCGGTGGCAGTTTCTAATTTGCGCGATACGCCCATAAAGGGACACAGTCCTAAAAACTTTACTAATACAAAGTTATTAACTAATACGGTGCTGACTAATATAAGTGCGTATTCTTTCATGGTTTATTTCTTACCCATTTAATAATTTATTCGTCATTCCCGTGCAGGCGGGAATCCAGTGAATGTAAGAAAGGCCATATTAATAATTTATAGATTCTCGCTTGCGCGGGAATGACGACCTTCTTTAATATATTATTTAACCTTCATCCCCGGTTGCGCACCTTCATGCGGTTCCATAATCCATAAGTCTTTACCACCTGGGCCGGCCGCTAATACCATGCCTTCTGAAACACCAAACTTCATTTTACGTGGTTTTAAATTCGCAACCATAACAGTGAGTTTTCCTTCAAGCTGTTCAGGTGAATAGGCCGATTTAATACCGGCAAAAACATTATAGTTCTTTTCGCCGACATCGAGTGTTAGTTGCAGTAATTTATCGGCACCTTCTACGTGCTCGGCTTTGGCAATAAGTGCAATACGTAAGTCTATTTTTGCAAAGTCCTCAAAGTCGATAAGGCTATCAGTGTTATCCATATCTTGTTTCTCTTTTGTTTTTTTCTTCGGCGATGATTTGGCTTCCAGGTTTTGTTTAGATGCTTCCACCATGGCATTAACTTTATCTTTTTCGACACGAGTCATTAACGGTTTAAATTTATTAACTGCATGGTTAACTAATGGCGTTTGAATATCTTGCCAGATAAAAGGTTTAACATTTAAAAAAGTTTCGCTTTGCTCGGTTAATGACGGTAAAACAGGTTTTAAAAATATAATAAGTACACGGAATAAATTAATACCCATGCTGCAAATATCATGTAGTTCCTGTTCTTTACCTGCTTCTTTTGCCAGTACCCAGGGCTTTGCGGCATCAATATATTGATTGGCCAGATCGGCCAGTGCCATTATTTCGCGAATGGCATGATTAAACTCACGTTTGTCGTAGAGTGTAGCAATGCTTTCACTTGCTTCGCTAAATTTTTTATAAAGTTCAGGCTCGCTGATGTTGTTCGAAAGCTGGTTATCGAATTTCTTTTTAATAAAACCGGCACAGCGGCTGGCGATATTAACCACCTTACCAACCAGGTCGGAATTAACCCGTGCCTGAAAGTCGTCCAGGTTTAAATCTAAATCATCAATACCACTGCCGAGCTTGGCGGCAAAATAATAACGTAGATATTCGGGGTTTAAATTATCTAAATAAGTGCGAGCCTTAATAAAGGTGCCGCGTGACTTCGACATTTTTTTACCATCGACGGTTAAAAAACCATGACAGAAAACGCCAGTCGGGGTGCGATAGCCGCTGCCGTTTAACATTGCAGGCCAAAACAGGGTGTGGAAATAGGCGATGTCTTTACCAATAAAATGGTAGAGCTCGTATTGGCTGTTGGCTTTCCAATAGTCATCAAAGTTTAGGCTGCTGTCTTTTGAGCAGAGGTTTTTAAAGCTTGCCATATAACCTACTGGTGCATCGAGCCAGACATAAAAGAACTTATCTTTGGCGCCGGGAATTTCAAAACCAAAATAAGGTTTGTCGCGTGAGATATCCCAATCCTGTAAACCCGATTCAAACCATTCATTAAGCTTGTTGGTTATTTCTGTTTGTACATGGCCTTCGGTATTGACCCACTCTTTGAGCATGCTTTCAAAATCTGCCAGGGCAAAGAAGTAATGTTCGGATTCTTTTTTAATGGGTGTTGCACCCGAGACTGCCGACACCGGATTTTTTAGGTCGGTGGGTGAGTAAGTACTTCCACAGGCTTCGCAGTTATCACCATATTGGTCATTGGCACCGCATTTAGGGCATTCACCTTTGATAAAACGATCCGGTAAAAACATTTCTTTTTCCGGGTCGTAGGCTTGCTTGATGGTTTTGGTATGGATATGGCCGGCTTCTTTAAGCCGAGTGTAGATACCTTGAGCGAGTTCTTTGTTTTCATCGGAGTGCGTGCTGTGGAAATTATCAAAATTGATTAAAAAATCAGCAAAATCTGCGCGATGTTCTTTATCGGTGTCCGCAATAAGCTGTTCCGGGGTAATCCCTTCTGCTTGTGCTCGAAGCATAATGGGGGTGCCATGTGCATCGTCAGCACAGACATAAGTACATTGATTTCCTTGCATTTTTTGAAAGCGTACCCAAATATCAGTTTGAATGTATTCAACTAAATGGCCGATATGAATGGAGCCATTGGCATAGGGCAGGGCGCTGGTAACCAATATATGCCGTTTTGGGGCGATTTCTGTCATTGTTTTACTCTATTTCGATAACCTTGCTTTTGCAAAATTATTATGTAAGTGTTTGATTTTAAAGGTTGTATCTTATCAGGTCGCTGTTAATTTAGCGAATTTCAGTGACTTCAATTGATATTTGCATTGAAATAAGCCAAATAGACCTTATATATAGCTGCCTATTTTAAGGTAAAAAAGTTTATAATAGAACTCTAATGCAATTTTGTGTAAGATTGCGACCTTATTAATAGTACCTGTGTATTTTACTCAAGTATTTTAACCTGTTTTTTAGCGCGCTGCCTAATTTTTAGCTCTTCATTATAGTAAAGCAGTGCGGCATTTAATTTTGTTTTTTTACGATTTTAGGAGATAACCCCATGGCTGACGTAAACGCATCACAAGTTGAAGAGGCACTAAAAGCCTATATTGACCCTTACACTGAAAAAGATTTAGTTATTACCAAAAGTATCCGCGACATTAAAGTCGATGGCGACAAGGTAACTGTTGATGTGCAACTAGGCTACCCCGCTGATGGTTTTAAAGCAGAAATGGCCGGTAAACTTAAAGCCATGGCTGAAGCAGTCGATGGTGTTTCTGAAGCGACCATTACCGTTTCTTCTAAAATTGTGGCGCACACGGTTCAAAAAGGCGTCAACATGATCAAGGGTGTTAAAAACATCATCGCCATTGCATCAGGCAAAGGCGGCGTGGGTAAATCAACTACTTCAGTTAATTTAGCCTTAGCGCTTGCAAAAGAAGGCGCAACTGTCGGTATTTTAGATGCAGACATTTACGGTCCAAGCCAACCGCGTATGTTAGGCGTGAGTGGTCAGCCTGAATCAGCTGATGGTAAATCACTTGAGCCAATAAACAGCTACCATATTCAATCTATGTCGATTGGTTATTTGATTGATGAAGAAACACCAATGATCTGGCGTGGCCCAATGGTTACCCAAGCCCTCGAACAATTATTAAATGATACAAAATGGAAAGACGTTGATTATTTAATTATCGACTTACCACCAGGAACAGGTGACATCCAGTTAACCCTCGCACAAAAAGTACCCGTTACCGGTGCGATTATTGTTACCACACCACAAGACATAGCCTTACTTGATGCGCGTAAAGGTTTAAAAATGTTTGAAAAAGTAGAAGTACCTGTTTTGGGTATTATCGAAAACATGAGCCTGCATATTTGTAGTGAATGTGGTCATGAAGAACATATCTTCGGTTCAGGTGGTGGCGAGAAAATGTCTGAACAATACGATGTAGATTTACTTGGTGCTTTGCCTCTGGATATGTCGATTCGTGTGGGTACAGATGAAGGCAAGCCAACGGTTGTTGCCGACCCTGAAGGTCGCATCACTGAAATCTATTGTGATATTGCGCGCCGTGTTACCGCGAAGTTGGCGATTAAGGCGAAGGATTTTAGTGCGAGTTTTCCTAACATTGTTATCCAAAACAACTAATTGACGAACAACCAGAGCTTGGATTACGGCGTTGCTGCATCCAGCTCGCAATGCTCATTGACTTAATGTCAATTCCGCTTGCTCACTGCTACGCGCCTTGTACTCCAAGCTCTGGTTGTCCGTCAATATGTGCAAATTGTGATGACGGCGTTGCTGCATCCTGTTCGCGCCTATATATTTAAAGGCTCCGACTTCTCGTTGTCTGTAAATGTGTTCGAATAGTTAAGTATTAAAAAGGGAGACACATTGTGTTTCCTTTTTTTTATGATTATTTTAACTACTGTCCCATTTACATTTTGTATTTCCATTCAAAGTAAAAATAAAATTGTCATTGCGAGCGATAGCGCGGCAATCTTGTTAGTTTATACTTTACATAAAAAATCTTGCCACGTGTTACTCGCAACTAAAGGCTCGCAATGACATTGTTTTTTTGGTTTGAAATTATCTAGATTTTATATATAAACAAAAGCGCTTTATTTGTTTTTTAACGTACAAGCGTTTCTAAAATCTCTTGCCAATGGTTGTAAATTAAAAAGTGGCCACCGCCTTCAATTTGATGAACACACTTATTGGGAACGGCATCAATAACCGGTTTGATACGGCTGATTGAAGAATGCTGGTCGTTGGTTCCATGCCAGAAGTCTATTTTACTTTTAATATTTTTAACTGGAAATGGCCATGGCTGGGCAGATAATAAAATATCTTCTACAAAACCATTATGACAATTTTTACTGCCAGCGAGTAAGCATTCTTCAATGTGCTGTTTTAACCGTGGTTGTGTGAAAATAATTTTGTCAGAAGTCGAAACAGGAATACTTTCGAGAAATTTTTCAGGATCTTTGCAGGCACTTTTAATAGCGAGTTCAGCAATTATTTGTGCGGCGGTGGGTAAATATTTTGAGAATGCGATAAGCAATTTGAGGCTGGCGGGTACGCCGCTAAAGTCAGCAAAGGAGCGAAACGGCGGTGTTGAACTTACCATTGCGATGTTGTGTAAACGTTGTGGTGTTTTGTAGGCGAAGGCGCTTGCATAGATGGCTCCGACGGATAGCCCCATGATTGAGCATTGTGGAATATCGAGGTGGTTAACAAGCTCTAACAGATCGTCAGCAAAATCAAGATAACCGTGATTGAGGGCGGGATCAGAAAGACCGTAGCCAGGTCGGTCCGGGATAATCAATCTTACCCCGATACTTTTTGTTAAGTTATCATCGGGTAAACGTTCATAACGACAGCCAAGAATGCCATGGATATGTATCACGGGTTTACCATTAGGGTCGCCATATTCTGCATATTGAAGATGACGACCGTCTTTTAATATAAGGTGTGACTCTTTATTTATATGTGTTTTTAGTTTTGCTTTAATTCTTAAACGTGCATCTTCATGCAATGTATCAGTAGCGTTGAAAACAGCCGGGCTGGTTAATATCAGATTAACCAGCTCGGCTTGTCGGTTGACACCTGTTTTGTTAAATATTGACTGGAGCTGTACCTTGGCGGTATTTTTGGTGATATAACTTTGCTCGGCGGCCTGGCTTAAGCTCATGCCACTCGCTAACAAGGTTGCCAAGCGAGCTTCGGCTTTTGATAGTTTAAACAGAGTTTGTAAAGTGGATGCTGAAACTTTTTGGGTCGCTGAGGTTGACGCTATAAAAATGGCTGCACAATTTTCGACTTGCCGGTCGTAATGGTTGTTGGGATATGGGTCTGGTGTAATAAGTAGCGAGATGGATTGTTTGCCTGCTTGTTCTTCAACTTTAAAAGAAGATATCTGCTTACTCGCATTATTCCGGGAATTATCACAGGCATCATCTCGGACATTATTCAATGGTGCATTTGCTGCTTTATATATAAGGTCTTTAAGTTCCTGATTCGACTCTTTTACCGTGGTGTAAAGTGTATTATTTTTCAGATAAATAATATTGCCGTTAGCGAAGGTATTTAAAGCATGCTGGTTGGCTGAAATGAGTTCTGCATTAGCATTAACTAAAAAAACGCCAATCGGAAATTGTTCAATGATTGCTTGTGCCTGGCCACGAGAATGGTCGGCTGCATTGTAATCCCGCTTGAGTTTGAGAGCGCGGTACAAATGCGGGAGTATTGTTACCAGTCTTTGTGCTTCGCCTTTATCTATTTGGGTTGAGAACAATTGAATATGTTCGATATCGTCATCAAGACAGTTTGTGGGGTGCTGGTTTTCAGAGCGTCGATCCTCGAACAAGTTACCAATACTCTCCAATAAGTCGGGCCAGAAACAGGGATCAAGTGCCATTTCATAAACAATGCCGATAAGTTCGGAATCAATATTTTTTGAATCGGCAAGCCTTCGATCAGTTATGACCGGATCATCGGCATCTATTGTCATAAAGCACAACTCCATTTAAATAGCTGCTAATTTAGTACGTTTGGGTTATTCCTCACAAATACCACGGTTGTTAGCATCACTCCGCATGTTACTGGGTAATTCCGGCATTGGCAAAGGGCTAGTGCATGACTCTCGTGAAAAGATTATAAAAATTACTTATTACAAATTAAATCGATTATTTATTCATTAAACCGCTTTTGCGGATGAATTAGCTTATGTAAATTTCAGGGAAATGAAAATGAAAAATAACAACATGTTTGGGATTAATAAATCTTTTTGCAATATTGTATTGCTTTCAATGTTCGCTTTGCTTGGTACTGCTTGTGGCGGCGGTGGTGGAGGTGGCACAGATACAACGCCACCGACTACCAGTATTTCCATCAATCCTGGTAGCATAATAAATTCGACTAATGCCAGTTTTACTTTTGTTTCGACAGAAGCCGGTTCGACTTATGAATGTTCTCTTGATAACAGTGCATTTGTTACTTGTTCCAGTCCTACAGTCTTTACGGGTTTGGCCGATGGTAGCCATACGTTTCATGTGCGGGCGACCGACCCTTCCGGAAATACCGATCCAACCCCAGTGATTCATAACTGGGAAATTGATACAACCTCGCCTGACACTACTATTTCCAGTAACCCTGACAGCCTGACAAATTTGACCGATGCAATTTTTGCTTTTAGTTCGACGGAAACTGGTTCCAGTTTCGAATGTTCAATTGATACTAGTGCCTTTACTGCTTGCCCTAATCCCGTAACTTATACCGGTCTATCCGAAGGTAACCATACTCTTAGTGTGCGAGCGATTGATGCTGCCGGTAATGTTGATATTACACCGGCAAATTTTAACTGGCTTATTGATATTACCGTGCCTGATACAAGTGTGATAAGTAATATCACGAGTCCAACAAATGTTAACAGTGTCAGTTTCAGCTTTACGGCCACCGAAGCCGGTTCAACATTTCAGTGCAGTCTTGATGGACTTGCTTTTGTTAGCTGTACAAGCCCCATAAGTTATACTGCTTTAATAGAAGGTAGTCATAGTTTTAGTGTACGCGCGGTAGACACTGCCGGGAATACTGATTCAACCCCCGCTGATTTTAACTGGCTTATTGATTTAGGCGCACCGCAAACGAGTATAACGAGTGGTCCTGCTGACCCAACAAGTTTAACCAGTGCGAATTTTGTTTTTACCTCATCAGAGGCTGGCTCAAGCTTTACATGTTCACTCGATGCGGCGGCTTTTCAGTCTTGTAGTAGTCCGGTTGCTTATAGTAGTTTACTTGAGGGTGCACATACCTTTAGCGTCAAGGCAACGGATGCAGTTGGTAACACCGATAGTAGTGCAGCGGTTTATAATTGGACTATTACAGGTGCTGTTGATAATGCATCGCCAACTAACACATCTATCTCAATTAACAATAATGCATCGAATGCGCTTGTTGTGGGGCGATTCAATGCGAGGCTGATTGCCTCCGATAATGTTGCTGTAACGGCTTATTTAATTACCGAACATAATACGAATGATATCACTAATATTGTGCCGCCTTATCTTGACCCTTTGGTTTCAGATAGTCGATGGGTGACGGTGACTGCTTCGGCAAACATTGATATTACAACGGTGTTTCCATTAACGCAGACATATAACACAGGCGATAAGGTGGAGTTGTGTGCATGGTTTAAAGATGCAGAAGGTAATATTAGTTCGCGAGTGTGTGATTCTATTGGGCATGGTAAAAGTTGGGAAAGTGGTTTTGGAGATTGGTATGCAGACAATGGTGTATGGCAGATAGGCACGCCTACGGTTGTTGGTCCAAGTGCTTGTTACAGTGGCAGTCAGTGTGCTGGTACCATATTGGATGACAACTATCCTAATACTAATAGTGCCCTAGTTTCACCATCGATAAACTTACCGTCGCTTGCTGCTAACGAAGAACTGCAACTGCGTTTCTGGCATTGGTTCTCGCTTGCACTGCGTTCACAAAGCTGTGCTGGTTGTGATAATGACTATGGCCGAATTTATATTGAAACCCAGACGGCAGCGGGTGTCTGGAGTGCGGCAACGCTATTAACAAGTTATACCGGCAGCTCGGGCGGCGTCTGGACGAAACCTTCGGTTGACTTGTCTGCTTATGCCGGTCAAAAAGTACGCTTGCGCTTCACCTTAACGAATGGCATTTCGGCTGGTGTGAGTGCCGGTTGGTATATCGATGATGTTTCCATTGACGTGGTGGCGGCCAATAATACTTTACCTTATGCGGAGGATCTCGAATCAGGCTTGGGTGATTGGTGGGTATCGAATGGTGGTTGGCAAGTGGGGAGCTCACCCGCAGCTGGACCGACTGCTTGTTATAATGGCTCCAGCCAATGTGCCGGTACCGTATTGGATGGCAACTATCCCAATACCAATAGTGCTTTAGTTTCACCATCAATAAACTTACCATCAATTACTGCTAACGAAGAACTGCAACTGCGTTTCTGGCACTGGTTCTCGCTTGCACTGCGTTCACAAAGCTGTGCTGGTTGTGATAATGACTATGGCCGAATTTATATTGAAACCCAGACGGCAGCGGGTGTCTGGAGTGCGGCAACGCTATTAACAAGTTATACCGGCAGCTCGGGCGGCGTCTGGACGAAACCTTCGGTTGACTTGTCTGCTTATGCCGGTCAAAAAGTACGCTTGCGCTTCACCTTAACGAATGGCATTTCGGCTGGTGTGAGTGCCGGTTGGTATATCGATGATGTTTCCATTGACGTGGTGGCGGCCAATAATACTTTACCTTATGCGGAGGATCTCGAATCAGGCTTGGGTGATTGGTGGGTATCGAATGGTGGTTGGCAAGTGGGCAGCCCCATGGCTGGGCCGACTGCTTGCTATAACGGATCAAGCCAATGTGCCGGTACCGTATTGGACAGCAGTTACCCCAACACCAATAGCGCATTAGTGTCACCGTCAATGACGTTACCGAGTATTACAACGGGTGAAGAGCTACAACTGCGTTTTTGGCACTGGTTCTCGTTTGCATTGCGCACTCAAAGTTGTGCCGGTTGTGACAACGACTATGGCCGTGTTTATATTCAAACCCAAACAGCAGCGGGAGTCTGGAGTACCGCAACCTTGTTAACCAGTTATGCAGGTACATCCGGTAATGTCTGGACACAACCTTCGGTTGACTTGTCGGCTTATGCTGGTCAAAAAGTACGGTTACAATTTTCTTTATCGAATGGTATTTCGGCTGGCGTGAGTGCGGGTTGGTATATCGATGACGTATCGGTTAGCGTTATCACAGCAAGTACGGTCTTGCCTTATTCCGATGATCTTGATGCGGGCTTGGGTGATTGGTGGGTATCGAATGGCGGTTGGCAAGTGGGTAGCCCCACAGCCGGACCGGCGGCTTGTTATAATGGCTCCACTCAATGTGCCGGTACGGTGTTGGATGGTAGCTACCCTAATACTAATAGTGCCTTCATATCACCATCGATCAGCTTACCCACTTTGGTGGCTGGTGACGAAATCAGGTTACGTTTTTGGCACTGGTTCTCGTTTGCACTACGCTCTCAAAGCTGTGCCGGTTGTGATAACGACTATGGCCGTGTTTATATTCAAACCCAGACGGCAGCGGGTGTTTGGAGTACCGCAACCTTATTAACCAGTTATGCAGGAACCGGGGGTGTTTGGACACAACCCTTAGTTGATTTGTCCGCATACGCTGGGCAAAAAGTTCGCTTACACTTTACTTTATCAAATGGTATTTCTGCCGGGGTAAGTGCCGGTTGGTATATTGATGATATTAGCATTACAGTTTTTTAATTAATTTAAAAGGTATTAAAGGGGAAAATCCATGAAGTTGTCTATGAAGTTACCGATGAAGCACGCTATGCTGTTGGGCGTATTGCTAGCAATGTTATTGCAGACAGGATGCACACCGATTCCACAAAAGTTCAGAAACGCCTTATTGCTGGATTCAAGCTATAAGAATACAAAGGGGGTAGTAGTTGATACGATAACAATTCTTCCTCTTATTGATGCACGAATAGATCAAACAGATAAACTTGATTTAGTCAGTGATATGGGAGATACCGCTAAAGGATTACTAGAAGAAAAGGGATACGACGCTATTATAAGTAATAGTAACGGCTCGGTAGAAAAAGTAACTGTCGATATGCTTCAGTCTGCTAAACCTGGCTGGATCAAGCGCCTTGGACCCGGTAATGCACGATGGGTTATGGTGTTGCGATTGGAGACATTACTGGTTGATGCAGCATTTACTACCAAAGCACATGCGGTGGCGACAGGATATATGTTTGACAAGAAAACCTTGAAAACAATTTGGTACGATAAAGTTACAATGAATGAGACAGCAAAGGGACTTTATGGCGCTATGTTTCTTACGAACTCTTTTTCTGTTAGAGCGGTAACGACGATGCTGCTTGCTAGCATACCAACACGGGGTGAAGCTAAAATAAAGTCTGGAAAATCAGACGAGTTTTAATAGCTAATAATATCCGGCAGTATTTTTTGCCGGTAAGTTATCTTATATAATCTTCATATTCTTTTTATATTGGGCGAGGCTATCAGTGGACTTGCAAGGAAAGAATATGGCAATATTAAGCTATGTATTCACCGACTCTTGCGTTTAGACTGTGTCTTATTCTGTTGGCCATGTTGTTATCAGTAGTATCTGTTGCCGAAAATACTGGGCAACAATTGTCTCTTGATAAACTTGAGGAATTAAATAAGGTATCTGCAAAGCTGGTGCAAGAGGCGCGCTCGTCAAAAGCTAAAGCTACTCCCTTTCGTATTGATGCAAGGCTTTATCGGGAAAGTCTGCGAACGCTTATGTTAAATAATCAGAAGATTAATAATGTAAAAGTGCGTATCCCGCGAACCTCCCTTATTAATATGGTGCGTATGTCGGCGTTGCTGTCTTCGGCTGCTGAATGCCGAACCGGGCGTTATATCGTATGTCCCGCCGAATTAATGACAAAGCTGAAAGCCCAGCAACAATTATTATCAAAGGATCTTGATAGCTTTAAAGCAATGCTAAATGGAACTGGCTAATGTTTTCCGGGCTAACGCATCCCTGGTTAACGCAATTCACACAAACGGCCTGGGCTATTACGCTTGAATCCGCTACCTGGGTTTTAATTAGTTTATTCTTTGCCGGATTAATTCACGAATTTTTACCTTCCAGTAATCTAAAAAAATATCTTAATCGTAATGGTGCTCGCGGGATGGGTAGTGCAGTGGCTTTGGGTGGCATGTTACCTATCTGTTCCTGTGGTGTTATTCCTATTTCCGTTAGTTTGTATCGAGCCGGTGTACGTATTGGCCCGGTGATGGCCTTTACTGCGGCTACGCCTATTATTAATCCGGCTGCAGTTATTCTGAGTTTTGGTTTGTTAGGTACGCAGATAACGTTGGCATATATTCTTCTTGGTTTGTTACTGCCGTTTTTTCTGGGGGTGATGAGTGAACGTTTTGGTGATAAAAATAAGCCACCTCCGAACGAAGATGAAACCGAAACAAAATCTACCTGCTGCAGTGGCAGCGACAATAAATCAAATGTTATAACAGCGGTTTTTCGCCAGCGTGTCGTTTTGGGATTGCGTTGGGGATTTTTAACGCTTGGCCCGACGATTGGTTTTTATCTGGCGATTGGTATCTTGCTGGCGGCGGCCTTGAGTTCAAGCATACCCGCGCAATGGAGTGAACAGTATCTGGGTGCTGATTCTATGTTTGGTTTACTCGCTGCAGCCTTGTTAGGGGTGAGTATTTATGTGTGTGCCGTTGCGCATATTCCACTTGTGGCGACACTACTTGCAAGCGGTGCGGGGCCAGGTGCGGCAATCGTATTTCTGGTAACGGGGACAGCAACCAACCTGCCCGAACTATTTGCATTGTATAAAACGATTGGCAAGCGTACCGTTATCATCTACACCAGCAGCCTGATTGCATCATCATTGGTTGCGGGATTTTTTGTTAACCTATGGTTAGGTGTTGAATTTTCACCTGTATTCGATCCACTGGCAAGCCTTGACCTTATCGAAACGGGTGAACAACTCTGGTTGTCACCCGGTGCAATGGTCAATACCTTGGCAGCCTGGTTAACGCTTGCCTTGGCTTTAAGGGGTTGTTGGCTGCGTTTTCAACAACGCTTTCTTAGCCGACAACGAGAAGGTAGCAGTTGTTGCGGTGGTGATTAATTTTTGCTTGAGTGTTTGGGATAATTTATTTGATAGCAGTGCATCCCATGTCGGCAGACGTTTGATAAATTCAGCACGTTGTGTGGTTGTTAATTTATACAATAACATGCCGGATACTTGCAGTTTTTGTTGTGCCTTATTTTCTCGTTGTTGTGCCTGTGCGTGTTGCCAGAGACGCATTGCTGAGAATGTTTTTCGCAGGGCGGCCTGATCTTTTTTACCGTAGCTGTTCCAGCTTGCCAGCGGTGCAACCACTACCCAGCCTTCGTAACGGTGTTTCGTTAAGCTCAGTGACAGATGCACGCGATCCAGTTTTTCATACCAGATTTTTTGTAAGCTTGCTGAACGACTACCTATCATGCATTCGCGCAGTAATTGTTCGCGTGTTTGTGGTCGTGCAGAGCGAGTCCAGGCATCAAAGGCCTTAAACTGTTTTTCTGCAATTAAGTCAGGGCGTAACAGAATAAACTCCATGCCGGTCAGATTAATAGCATGATCATAGCGGCGGTTACCCGACATCACATGCATACCTTCATCCCATAGCGTTAACAACTCCCAACCCTGTTGCCGTGTCTGCTCGCGTAATAAGCTACCAAGCTTGCCATCGAATGCCTGATGTACGGATTGAATTTCTGAAAAGAAAAACGGCAACTCCAAAACATCGAGTGCAGGCACTTGTGTTGCCATGCTGTGTAATGGCATAACGATAAGATCAGGTGGAGCAGCTGAAGTCTGGCTGGATTTATTTTCAGCGGCTCTGTTGGCAAGTTTAATTTTAACTTTTAAGCCATTCTTAGCAGCCAGCTCAGTAAATCGAGATGCAGCCTTCCATGCAAGATGATCTGTTTTGTCTGTGACGACGCTTAAATGAAAAGTCGGAGCCGCAACAGCAATAGCCGGAGCAAATGCTCCGGCTATTAATATTACTGCTATGTAACAGCGACTAATCACTTTCAGGTAACGCAATTAGAAACCTCTAGCGAGTAACAACACCACGTGGTGTAACACCACTTAATGCAACATCCTGTATCACTTCATGTATTTCGTTACTGATAACAGCAACGGTATTGGTACCCGAACAGTTCACCACGAAATAGCCGCCATCATTGGTAAAGTCCCCAGTGTGTGGACGGCAACCAGCAGGTAGTGCAATGCTCTTGACGATTTGCAAGGTTTGTAAATCAAGAACATTGATTTCACCAGGAGTGCTGGGTGAGCCATTGGCAATGATATAAGCGTATTTACCATCAGGGGTAAATTCACTCGTTTCAGGTGTAATACCAAGGCCATCTGCCTGAGTTAGTTTTTTGAGATGAACAGGATTTTTTGGATCGGAAACGTCGATAATAGATTCAGTTCCAAATGGCGCTTCGAAGTTTTCAACTAGCGCTATTTTGCCGTTCGTTGTTAACATAAAAGGCACTACTCTGTTCGCCGGGTTTTCTCTTGGTAAGGTGATTTGAGCTATAACTTTCTTGCTCTTAATATCCACCCCGGTCACTGTTTCTCCGCCAATATCAGGTTCCCATAGGTATTTGCCGTTTGGCGTGATACTCATATCACAGGGGCGCATTTTACCTTTAGTGGCCGAGCCAGAGCTGGCATTAGCAGAAAGCGGCACGGTAATATGTGTGAGAATTTGACCGAAGGTTTTGCTATGCGGATCAATATCGATTTCCTGAATTTCATCGATTTCACGTGCTGAATTCCAGGCCGTTTTGCTTTTAGGTGATACACCAATAAAATTAGCACCAGCGGTGGGTAGACCGGCTGGTACACCTGCATAGGTATAGGTGTTAACAATTTTTTGATGCTTTGGTTCGGTAAGGTGGTCGAGTTCATCTTTCGCTTTTAGGCCAATGACTTTGCCGCTTAGTCCGCTCCACCACCAATGTTTTTCACCACGGTACTGGTTAGCTGGCCAGGAGACTTTAAAGCCAACGGCTTTGTTGTCTACTTCCTGGCAGCTTATGCCGGATTCACCAGGTAAGCTGGCGCGATCGTCACGATCTTCGTCATCATCATCCTTTTCCTGAGCTTTGCAGCGTACCAGTGACATTGTACTGTCTTTGTTTGAAACGAATATATTAGATTCAGCATCGTCAGATGCATTTACGATAGGTGTTCCGAGTGCGAAAAATACAATTGCACCCAGACTAACAGCGGTTAGTTGTTGCATGACACTTCTCCCCCCACGATTTACTGTGGAATATTTTTATTATATGACATTAGGCTTCCCTAATACCCCTACTAAATAATAGGGAAATGTATACTTTTTGTCCACTACTAAATAAAACAAAATCAACCCCAAATAACCCTATATATATTAGAATGGCGGCTCAAAAAAATGTATTAGTCGGCTGTAGCCAAAAGGGTAGTAAAAATGAGTATTAAGTCAGATAAATGGATCCGTCGTATGGCGGAGAATGAAGGTATGATTGAGCCGTTTGAGGCGGGGCAGGTGCGTGAGAACGAAGGTGGTCGTATTATTTCCTACGGTACCTCCAGTTATGGCTACGATGTGCGTTGTTCTGATGAGTTTAAAATTTTTACCAATATTAATTCAGCCATTGTTGACCCAAAAGATTTCGACCATCAAAGTTTTGTCGACGTTAAAGCTGACGTTTGCATTATCCCGCCTAACTCTTTTGCTTTAGCGCGCACCGTTGAGAACTTTAAAATTCCACGTAGTGTGTTAACGATTTGCCTGGGTAAATCAACGTATGCACGTTGTGGGATTATTGTTAATGTCACGCCGCTTGAGCCTGAATGGGAAGGGCATGTGACTCTGGAATTTTCAAATACTACGCCACTGCCAGCAAAAATTTATGCTAACGAAGGTGTTGCGCAAATGTTGTTTTTTGAATCGGATGAAGTCTGTGAAACTTCGTATAAGGATCGAGACGGTAAGTATCAGGGGCAGCAGGGAGTTACTTTACCCAAGGCTTAGCGTTATCATAAACGTAGACATTGCTTCTGCATTTCAACATCATTAGGTTTAAGCTAACGGGGCAGCAGTGATAAGGTAGGTTAGGCTTAATTACTTTTGCACAGTAAATGCACGTAGCGTAAAACCTACTACATCCCCTTTATCATTTATTTTTTCAATTTTAATGGGTAGATATTCCAGGGTTGGGGCGCACCAAAAAATAAACTGGCTTTTACCTTCGGCTGATTTACTGACAAGTTTAATCGTTTTAAATTCGCCCAGAGGAGTATCAATCACTTCTTCTTTTTCAGTCTTTAAGGTGTATTGACGATAATGTTTCTTTGTTGCAATTTGATATTGCATCTTTTTTCGGTGTTGCTGCAAGTCGCGCATAATGTTGAGTTGAAGGCTTAACAGGTCATAGGTATTGTCTTTTAATTTTTCTGTTTTATTTGAATAACTATTGGTTAATATTTTTTCCTGCCAGTTGAAATCAATTTTATTTTCCTCTATTTTACCGCGTTTATTTTTCGTAATGACATATTGGACGGGGGTTATCTTATCTCGGGTGATATTGGTTTTGCTTACTTCCTTGATTGTTTCTTTTATTAATAAAGAAGCGAATCCTTCGGCGACTGTTTCGGCTTTGTAGATGGCACTTTGATCGCTGATAAACAGTAAGCTACGTTTATTAACGCCTATATCCATACCATTGTAATTGACATCGTATTCAATCGTGAATCCTGTCTGCAGTATGTTGGCGAAACTGATGCTGGAAAAGCTAACCAGGGAGAGTATTAAATATAAAGCTTTTAGCATGGTTTTTTTCTTTGTGTTTATTATTGAAGGCTTCAGGTTTGTGACAGTGTTATATTAAAAATGTTCATTAGCCTGTTTAGGTTATATTAAATGCAATATTGCCGCAGCGTGCTTTAGTTCTTTACCATCTTTGATAACTTTGCCATTTTCCATTTTAATGCGACCTTCTGCGAACCATTTAATAACCAAAGGATAAATTATATATTCCTGATCATGCACACGTTGTGCCAGTTCGCTAACTGTGTCGTTGCTATGTATAGGTACTTCAGCTTGCAGGATAAGTGGGCCGGCGTCCAGTTCGGGAATAACAAAGTGTACGCTGGCTCCATGATGGCTATCGCCTGCATCAAGAACTCTTTGATGGGTATTCAGCCCTTGGTATTTTGGTAGTAATGATGGATGGATATTAATAAGTCGGTCTTTATAGCGGTTAACGAAATCGTTGGATAGTATTCGCATAAAACCGGCCAGTACGACAAGATCCGGCTGATATTGCTCGATGCACTGTTGTAATGACCGGTCGTATTCAGTCCTTGATGCGACGTTTGCGTCATCAATCACAATTGTGTCAATGTTGGCTTGTTTGGCACGTTGTAATCCGTAGGCCTGGGGGGAATTACTGATGACGGCAACAATTTGCGCTTCAACTTCGTCGTCATGAATGTCATCAATAATGGCTTGAAGATTACTGCCATTGCCTGAAATTAAAACGACGATGCGTAACATTGTTGCGGTCTTTAAATTATAACGCGAGGAGATTGTTGCTCGCTGGCTTCAATTGTACCAATAATACTTGTTTCGATACCTTCGGTGTTGAGGAGCTTAATACTTGTATCGACATCTTTACTGTCTACCACCACCACCATGCCAATGCCGCAGTTAAAGGTGCGGTACATTTCTTCATCCGAAATATTGCCATTAGACTGTAACCAGTCGAAGATGGCTGGAGTTGACCAGCTGCTGGCATCGATGTTTGCCTGAGTATTATCGGGCATAACACGGGGTAAGTTTTCGAGTAAGCCACCGCCCGTAATGTGGGCAAGGGCGTGCATGCTGATTTTTTCGTGTAAGGCCAGTAGTGGTTTAACATAAATTTGGGTAGGGGCTAATAGTTTGTCACCCAGGGTTGCGCCATCAAATGCTGCGCTTAAATCGGCACCACTGACGTCAATAACTTTGCGGATAAGTGAATAACCATTCGAATGTGGGCCACTGGAGGCCAGGCCAATTAAGGTGTCGCCAGCTTTTACTTTTTCACCGTTAATGACTTTGGCTTTTTCGACGACACCGACACAAAAGCCAGCCAGATCATAGTCGTCGGCGTTATACATGCCGGGCATTTCGGCTGTTTCACCACCAATTAAAGCCGCACCGGATTGTAGACAACCATCGGCGATTCCTTTTATAACACTTTCAGCGGTTTCAATGTCCAATTTTCCGGTGGCGTAATAATCAAGGAAAAATAAGGGTTCTGCCCCTTGTACGATGAGGTCGTTGACACACATTGCGACTAAATCGATGCCAATGGTGTCGTGTTTGTTCATTTCCAGGGCAAGCTTGAGTTTGGTGCCCACGCCATCGGTGCCTGAAACAAGCATGGGCGACTGGTAGTGCTCCGGGATTTCAAACAACGCGCCAAAACCACCTAAACCATCCACTACGCCATTTCGCTTTGTTCTGGCGGCATGCGGTTTAATTCTATCGATAAGCTGGTTGCCGGCATCAATATCAACGCCCGCGTCTTTATAACTTAGCGGTGTGGTCGTTTTTGTGTCAGTATTTGAGGCATCGTGAGACAATGTAAAACTCCAGAATTAGTAGGGTGGTTAAAAATTGTGTAACCGTTCATTACGTCATTAAGATGCGATGAAAGACCACTTTTTTGGGTAAATTCAGTGCATACTATATAATTGTATCAAATTCGAGCTTGGACTGGATACTCTATTTATATTGGTTTTTGCATTAGTTAGAGTGAATAAATTTAAAAATAATTTTAGGGGGCAGTGTTGCAAGGAATCAAAGTTTTAAAGAGTGTTTCTACTCCATTTTTAAGGTTTTCCCGGTATTTTGTTCGAGTTAGATGCTTTGCTTTAATCGGATTTGTAGGCATTAGCGGAGCGGTAGCCGCACCGTCGGCATTTGCGGCAAAAATTACCGATTTATACGAAGCTGAAATCCCTGTCTTGAGTCAAAGTCGAGCCGATCGGTATGTTGCCATTCAGCAGGCTTTTGCAGAAGTGCTGGTGAGGGTTTCGGGGCAACAAGATGTGGTTTTGGCCTTACCACCCTTAATTGAAACGGATGCTGTACCACTTGCAAAAACACCGAATCAGCAACAACCCGCATTAGTGCTGGTGGGTAAAACAACTGAGATTGCAACGGCACTTAGTAAAGCCACGTATTATGTCAAACAATTTCGATATCAAAAGCCTACTGGTAGACCCTATATCGATTGGGGAATTAAACCAGCAGAAGATAAAAACCAGAAACCAGCTAAAACGGTGCAACAGGTTTTATTAATACGTTTTAATAAAAAGAAAATAGACACTCTCCTACACGATACTGGCTTACCGGTGTGGGGTAGTACTCGCCCCTCGATTTTAGTTTGGATAGTGGTGGAAAGCAGAGGTAAGCGCTATTTGCTTTCTAACAGTATAAAAAGTAGCTCGCGTGATGCGATTGAAAAATATGCGAGGCTGTATGGTTTGCCGATTCGTTTTCCATTAATGGATTTAGCTGATCGAGCTAATATATCCGTTAGTGACGTTTGGGGGAACTTTGAAGACCGCATTATGCAGGTATCAAAACGTTATCAAACCGAATCGATACTGGTGGGTAAATTATATATTGCCAATAGAACCTGGAATACACGCTGGAGCCTTTACGTTAATGGTCGACGGCTTAGCTGGGAGGGGCAGGATATTCGTTTAGATAAAATAGTTAAACAGGGTTTAAGCCATACCGCACAAAATCTTTCTCTGGCTTTTGCCGACGTGCAGACTGAACAGGGTATTCAGAAAATTCTTGTAGAAATTAATGGTTTAAATAGTTTAGCGGATTATATGCAAGCCGAAAAATATCTGGTGTCGATAAGTTCAGTTAAGAAAGTGCAAACGGTTAAATTGCAACGTAGCAGAGTGATTTTTAGACTGACCACGCAAGGTAGCCGTATTGGGGTTATGCAGGCAATATCTTTAGGAACGCAGTTGGCTGCTGAGCCAAATACTATTCCAAATCAGCGGGTTTTAAATACAAATGATGCTGAACCAACCGGTTTGGGTTTAACGGGTAGCACCGATGTCAACAGCGATGCGGCAGTTACTCAGGTGATACAAAAAAAACCTCAAGAGCTTATCCCTGACCTGGTTTACAGGTTGTTAAAATAAGCGGATGTTTAGTTTACGTAACATACCCAATTTTTTAAGTGTCTTGCGTATTTTGTTAGTACCGCCGGTAGTATTTTATATGCTACAGCATAACTACATGCCTGCTCTGGTGCTTTTTGTTATTGCCGGATTAACCGATAGTTTAGACGGTTGGTTAGCGAAACGTTTTAACTGGCAGTCGCACCTGGGTGAAATACTGGATCCGCTTGCTGATAAATTATTACTGGTTTCAAGTTATATCGCTTTTGCCTGGCTGGGATTATTACCGGTATTTTTAGTCGCGTGTGTGATATTGCGTGATGTTATTATTGTAGTGGGCGGTGTGTGTTATAGAATATTTTTTGGGAAAATTGAAATGATGCCAACCTATATTAGTAAGCTTAATACCTTAATGCAGATTGTACTCATTGCGCTGCTGTTAGTTTCTTTGGCATGGTTGTCCATCGATAAAATGGTTATTGATTTTTTAATCTGGACAGTGCTCTTTACTACGATTGCGAGTGGTGCTGTGTATATTTATTTATGGGGTAAGCGTGCGTTAAAACACGTTAAGCACTGAGCTTAATAGTGCCAATACATTTAAAAAAAGAAGGGGAGCCACATGACAGAAAGTTCTAAATGGTTAGTTTTTATTGGAACCATCCTGTTTTTTATTTTATTGTATTTACTCGCGCCTGTTCTAACCCCTTTTGTTATTGCTGCGGTTTTATCTTATATTGGTGACCCGCTTGTTGACTGGCTGGTGTCAAAAAAAATCCCACGGGTTGCTGCCGTCTCACTTGTCTTTTTAAGTTTAACTTTGTTGGCAGTTTTATCTCTGTTTATCCTGATCCCGTTAATTGAAAATCAAATAGTTATTTTAATTAACAAAGTTCCTGCTTATGCTGACTGGATTCAAAAAACAATCTTACCTGTTTTAAATGAAAAACTTGGTGAGTCAAAAATTAAATTTGATTTAAATGTCTTGCAGGAGTCCT
This sequence comes from uncultured Thioalkalispiraceae bacterium, assembly GCA_964504295.1. Classification (GTDB taxonomy): domain Bacteria; phylum Pseudomonadota; class Gammaproteobacteria; order UBA6429; family Thiohalophilaceae; genus SZUA-37. The sequence goes on along the minus strand of CAZDEC010000017.1, from coordinate 18,398 downwards.
TAAAGTCTAACTGGCAATCGGCCGGTGGCATTGTTGCGCAAGTACTGGGGTCTATAACGCGTTCGGGGCTGGCATTGTTTACCGGTATTGCTAATTTAACATTGGTTTTTATTGTGTCATTTTATTTATTGCGGGACTGGGATTATTTAATTGAAGGTATTCGTCAATTATTACCTAAAAGTAAAGAAAAAATAATTTCATCTATTGCCCTGCAATCTGATCAGGTCTTAGGGGCATTCTTTCGTGGCCAGCTTCTGGTGGTGCTGGCCTTAACCTTAGTGTATTCAATTGGTTTAAGTATTATTGGGCTTGAACTGGCTATTCTTATAGGTTTACTCGCCGGTGTGGTCAGTTTTGTTCCTTACCTTGGTTTTATTATTGGTATTTTAGTCGCCGGCATCGCAGCTATTATGCAGTTTCAGGATGCCAGTTATTTGTTGTATGTCTTTATTGTTTTTGGTGTTGGTCAGGCACTGGAAGGAATGGTGTTAACGCCAATCTTGGTCGGAGATAAAATTGGCCTGCACCCGGTTGCGGTTATTTTTGCTATTTTGGCCGGTGGCCAATTATTTGGTTTTTTCGGTATTTTATGCGCTTTACCTGTTGCAGCCGTTTTAGCCGTTATTATTCGTCATATGCATCAGCAATATAAAGAAAGTTCGTTGTATAATAACGGATAATATTTTTTGAAATTAAGTTAAGTTGTATGAAGCTATTAGTATGAGCACTTTAGAGCAAATCCCCCTTGGAATCCAGTTAATGGATAATGCGCGATTCGATAATTTTGTTGTCGGGCATAACGAAACCGCCGTTTATTCAATTAAGAATACAATGGAACAATATGTTTATTTGTGGGGTAGTAGTGGTTGCGGTAAAACCCATTTATTACAGGCGCTATGTCATGCTTATTCTAAACGGAATTTAAAATTAAGTTATCTGCCGTTAAATAATATGATGTTGACACCCGATGCGTTCGAAAATTTAGAAACAATGGATTTAGTTTGTTTAGACAATGCTGAATTTGCTGCTGGCAACCCGATGTGGGAAGAAGCATTGTTTAATCTCTATAACCGTTTACGTGATGCGGATACGCGGTTAGTCGTTGCTGCCGAAAAGTCACCAACGGGTTCAGAAATTAAGCTTGCCGATCTGGCATCAAGAATGTGCTGGGGACCGGTTTATCATTTAAAAACATTGGATGATGACGAAAAGAAACTTGCGCTACAACAACGTGCAAAAAATCGCGGACTTGATTTAGATGATAACGTGGTTGAATATTTAATAAAGCGAAGTTCACGTGACATGCAGAGTTTGTTTGATTTACTTGATAAGCTGGATAAGGCATCATTGGTTGCCAAACGTAAGTTGACCGTGCCTTTTGTTCGTGAATTGCTGTAAAAGATTACCGTAGCTGCGAAAGATTTTAAATATTTCACTTTATCTAAGGAGGGAGCTAATGTCAGAAACATATACTGGCAGTTGTTTGTGTAAAAAAATTACTTATAAACTAGAAGGGGAGCCTGCGCGCTTTTATCATTGCCATTGTGAACGTTGTCGTAAGGTAACCGGCACCGGGCATGCAACCAATATAATGATTAAAGTGGATAAGGAGCTTGAATGGTTATCGGGCGAAGAATTATTAGGCCGCTATAAAGTACCTGAAGCGGAGCGCTTTTATAACTGTTTTTGCAAAGAGTGTGGTAGCCCGATGCCACGGGTTGTGCCGGAGTTAGGCGTGGTCTTGATAGCCGCGGGCTCATTAGACATGGTGCCAGAGATAAAGCCACAGGCTAGAATTTTTTGGGATTCGCGAGCGGAATGGTCGTGTAGTGATGAACAATTACCGACCTTTTCAGAATACCCTCCAGGGGTATAGCTGGGGGAAAATACGGGATACTAGCAAGGACTATTTTTTTTCGTTAGTAAAGTTAATCTTCTGGCTCTAATTTTTGCCCAAGCTCGCGTGATTTATATTTTACAAACATAATTGCGCCAATAAAAAATATAACGCTGAAACCAACTTCAATAAGAGCAAGTATTTGTACTAGCGTGCTTTCATTTGCCCAGGCTTCGACAACGCCGTGCATAAAATAAAATAGTATTAACATACTACTCCAGGCAAAAGTATAGCGCTTACCATTGAGCAGGCCGCGTAATGCAATTAACAGAGGACTTAATATAAAAATAAGCGACAGGGATATTGTTGAATTTGTTGGTGGTTTAAAATATATAATCCAGCTGGATAATAATATAAGAATTCCAAAGTAACCAACCAGGGTTATTTTATAATAAAAATCTGCTTTACTTTTTATGTTACTCATTTGTTCTGCTACTCAATTTTTTTGCCAGTTCAGCAACGCGTTTACCCAATGCTTTAGCCAGTACTTTTTCATCCTCACTAAAAGGCAAATTGTGATTTGCTCCAGTTATATGGCTTGCACCATAGGGAGTGCCGCCGGTGCTTGTGGTATTGAGTGTGGTTTCTGAATAAGGGATACCAACTAACAACATCCCGTGATGAAACAGTGGTTGCATCATGCTAAGCAAAACGGATTCCTGACCACCATGATAACTGGAGCTGGAAGTGAAAACGGCAGCGGGTTTATTAATTAAATCACCTGACAGCCAGATAGGGGTGGAGCTATCAATAAAATATTTTAGCGCCGCACTCATATTACCAAAGTAAGCTGGGCTGCCAATAATTAAACCGGCACATTGTTTTAAGTCGTCAAGCGTTGCATATAGTGGCCCCGTATCGGGAATGTTATCCTGGCTGGCTTCGGTAACGGTAGATACTGGCGCTACCGTGCGAAGGCGTGTCTGTACGTCGGCAACGCTTTCAACGCCGCGACTAATAAAGTTTGCTAATTCTGATGTTGAACCGTGTTTACTATCAAAGAGAATTAAAATTTCTGTGTTGACGTTGGAGTTCATTTTTATAATATATCCAGTACATTCACTGGCGGTCGACCGATCGCGACCTTACCATTGTTTACAACAATAGGGCGTTCCATTATTTTAGGAAAATCAATCATAGCCTGAATTAATTCTTCTTTTGTTAACTCAGGGTTGTCCAAATTATTTTCTTTATATTCAGTTTCGTGTTTTCGCATTAATTGTCGTGGTTCGATGCTGAGAGTGTTGAGAATTTCTGTTAAAGTTTGCATATTCGGTGGTGTGTTTAAGTACTCTGTTATCTCGGGATTGATGCCTTTTTCCTGTAGCAATGAAAGAGTTTCTCGTGATTTTGAGCAACGTGGGTTATGGTAAATTTTAACAGTCATAATTTATTTCCTAGAATGCTTGAATGAAGCAAAATAACCTCACTTTATGCTATTTTGAGCTACCTTGACAGATCCATGATCGAGTGTTATTTTTTTATAATATTCTACTTCAATTGTATAGATGTAGATAGCATCCACAATCAAGGTAAATTGCCTGTTCAATGACTAAACCTGCTCAAAATATTTTGTTCTTTGCTAAAAATAAGTTAATCCTTATCTATTCCGCCCTTTTGGGCTTATTTATTTTAAGTGCCTGTAGTTTGCTGCCGCCAGTGCAGGAAATGAGTAATGCCCGCCAAAGTTTACAGGCTGCGAAAACGGCGAAAGCAGAAGTGTATGATTATAAAGGTTTTTCTCAGGCAAAAGCATTGCTTGAGCGGGCTTCTGAAAAGATTGATTCAGGTGAATATGAGCTAGCTCGCGAGTTAGCGATACGTGCGCGAGCTATTGCTATTAAGTCACGACAGCTGGCAGTTCTTAAAGAATAAGCTGAAAATAGTGAGAGATAGTCATTTAGTATCTTGACCTATTATCGAGTGGATGATATTTTCTACATATATCTAAATTTAAAATCCATGTATTCCACCGGGGAGTGAATAACAATGAAAATAGCCCAGCTTTCGCGGCTTTTTGCTTTATTACTTGTAACAAGCAGTTTTGTAATTGGTTGTGCGGGTACGACAGAAGAAGCGCCAAAACAACAGGGTGGCGCTGCCGCTGCCATTGCTGCTGCTGAGTCAGCCTATAAAATAGCGCTTGATGAGATGTATGCCTGGCGCAATACCGGTAAGATAATCAAGAAAGCCAAAAAAGCACTGAAAAACGGCAATGATGCTAAAGCGATCAAGCTTGCGAATAAGGCAAAGAAACAAGCAAAAGATGCTGTTGCGCAAAAATACTCTGAGCTTGATCGACTTAAGGATATTCTGGCGGATGATTCTAAAAACAGCAGTGCCGCAGGTTCGAATAGTTATCAGGTTGAGCGAGGAGATAATCTATGGGATATCTCTGCAAAATCCGAAGTGTATTCCAATCCTTATCAATGGCCATTAATCTATAAGGCTAATCAGGATAAAATCAAAGATGCGGATTTGATTTATCCAGGTCAAAATCTGGCTATCGATCAAAGTGCGTCAGGTAGCGATGTTGATGCAGCGATTAACCATGCTAAAACACGTGGTAGCTGGTCAATTGGTTCGGTTGAATCGTCCGATAAGGCTTATTTGTCACAATAACAGTCGTACTTGTTATTATAAAAAAGCTCCATAGGGTTTTATCCTTGGGGCTTTTTTCATGGCTGTTATTATTCTTTTCATGATTAAATTCCTAAAAAAAAGTTTTAAGCATTTTTTGTTACATGATTGCTTAAAGTCTGCGGCAGCACTTTCTTTTACAACGATACTTAGTGTTGTTCCCATTATTGCTTTGTTTATTTTTTCAGTTAGCCAGTTTATTAGCGGTACAGACAATCAATTAATTATACAAAATACACTGCTCAATATTTTTTCTCCAACGGCCGAACAGGAACTACAGACTAAATTATTAGTTCTGGCGGAGCATGCATCTAAGTTACGAACATTTGGCTTAAGCATCCTGGTGGTAACCATTTTGTTGGGGCTGAATATGATTGATTTAACCATCAATAATATCTGGAACATTCAACGTTGTAAGCGAACTATTTTAAAATTAGGTTTATATTTTCTGGCACTAATAGCCATTCCCATTTTGTTAGCTATTAGTTTATATGTTAGCACTTATGTTTTATCCGTGACGGCATTAGGCCAAACATTGGATAGTGGCTTTTTAAACTCAATAATAATAAACCTTGGCCCTTTTGTAGCAACATGGATAGCCTTTGTTTGTATATACATCTGGATACCTAATACTAAAGTTGATAAAAAATCTGCCGTTATTGGCGGTGCTATTGCAGCTGTGCTATTTGAAAGTGCGAAATTTTTATTTTTAATTTATATACAATACTTTCCCACATACGATTTAATTTACGGAGCATTTTCAGTATTGCCATTATTTTTTTTATGGGTTTATATTTCGTGGGTTATTGTATTGATTGGTGCAGTGTTAACCTTTAATCTTGCTGAGCTTAAAAAAGCTGTTGCTGATTAATGTGCATTTTTCTGTGCTTGTAGTCTGAATAGGAATAATATTTTAAAAGGTTATTTTATCATGAAACGTTTTCCAGCCGTGGTCTTACAATTTTTTCTTAGTGTATTTGTATCTATTAGCCTTCTATCGGTGAGTATTGCTGAGTCGGAGTTGATATTGCCGGACTTGAATAATAAGCAAGTTAAGGTATCTGACTTCAAAGGTAAGTGGGTTATTGTGAATTATTGGGCTACCTGGTGCCCGCCTTGTGCAGCGGAAATTCCTGAACTAAATGCATTTCATAAAAAACACCATTTAAAAGATGCTGTTGTGTTGGGGGTTAATATTGAAAAAGATGACCTGGATTATGTGAAGGAATTTGTAAAAGAATTTGAAATTGTATATCCCATTCTAGTTTCAACTATAGGTATATCTTCACCCTATGGACATTTGCATGCCTTACCAACAACATTTATATTGGATACGCAGGGGAAATTAAAGACAACGATAATAGGCGGTGTAACTTTAGATAGATTGGAAAATATAATTAGGCAGGACGATTAATTTTTAAAACGTTGTTGTTGCTGCTGCCATTCTTGAAACAATATTTCTTCCTTATCTATTTCATCGGTATTAATTAAGCCCCTTCTAAGCGCGACTGATATTGCTCGAGAGCGGATGTTTAACGTTTTTGTATCGATGTTTTCAGAGGCAACACCTAGTTTAAGGTAAAGAGTTTTTAGACGATTTTGCGCACCCCGGTGAGAGAGGAAGCGTCGCTCTGCAATTAATTTATCTGTTAAGCCAAGTGATATATCAACAAGTACCTCATAGTCTGTATCGGTTAAGTCGCTGTTTGGTTCTAATTCAAGCTTTTGAGTTGGCCTAAGCTTAGGATCTATCCAACATTGGTCATCGTTAAACACGGCGGTAACGGCTTTTAATAAAATGTCGGAGGTATTATCTTTTAATATATAGCCATAAACTGTTTGCTGCGGAATAATTTTTATTAATGATCGTATATAGGTTTCATCTCCATAGTTTGACCAGAATAAAATTTTTGCCAGTGGTTGCTGTTGCCATATGTTTTTCGCAAGATTGATTCCATTCATTTGGGGCATTTGTAAATCAGTAATTATATTAGGTGAATGGTATTGTTTTGCTAGTTCGATGGCCTGTAGAGGATCTTCTGTCAGTGTGAGTTGGTACTTAGTAAGGTGATCGGTAAGAAATTCTCTGTCACGCGGATTGTCTTCGGCAATAATGAGCGTCGTCATCTTGGTCGAATTCATCTTGCTTATCTCAATTTAAATATACGGTTTTCGACGTAAGCAGTTGAATTAGCGAAATGCTCAGATGAAGGTTTTTTGTTCTTTTCTGGCGGGATATCCATAATAATTTTTAAGCATGTTCCTGAGCTAAAACGAGATGCCTGCCATATTACTTCTGATTCTAAAATACTGGCACGCTGTTTTATAGATAGCATTCCCATCTGGCTGTGTGATGATGTTTGATTGAAATCAAATCCACTACCATTATCTTCGATGGTTAAAATTAATTTATTATTAATGGCTTTGAGTACCAGTTCGAAGCGATTACAATAAGCATGTTTCAAAATATTATTAATTGCTTCAATTGATATACGATAAAGATGCAGGCATTGTTGCGGAGTTAATCTTGAATCAATGTTTTCATCTATTTGAATATAAAAATCTATATTCTGAATAGTCGAGATTTTCCTGCTTATAAAATCCCTTAATGAAGCATCAAGGCCAAGCATTTCAAGAGAATGAGGAAACAAGTCATTAATTAATGCTCGCAAATCTGTATTGAGTCGTTCCAACGTATTGTCAATGGTGTTTAACTGTCGTTCGTAATTTTCTGACGTTTGAGATTTATCTATCGAACGTCTTAGCTGGGTTACCTCGGATAGAAATTGGTCATGAATGTCCATGGCGATGCGTTGCCTCTCATCTTCTGCAGCCTGCAATATTTTTGCACTTTCTATTGTGTTATTTAAGCGTAGAAACATTTTGCTGAGCTTGATTGAAATTTGATCAAGTTCATCATTGTTATGTGATGGTACAGAAGAATATTTAATATTTTCTTCAGTACCGTTTAATATGTTTGATGCCTGTTGGCTAATAGCAGATAGACGTTTTTTTAGATGGGTGCTTACCAGAGCAGCAATTATTATGGCCAGAAGTGTCGCGATGCCAAGAACGATTAAAATCAACTGAGTCAGCTTGGATGTTATTTGAGTAATATCCTGATTCGATTGAATGTAAAGGCTGCGTTTTTTTGCTTGAAGAGTGTTGTATATATAATCCAGCTTTGGAGATAGTTTTTTTAAGTCTGAAATTGCAATCGGTATGTTTATATTTTCCGAGTATTGAGTATTCTTAATTGTTGTTGAAAATAAAAAAAGGTCAGCTTTGGATATTTTATCGCTTAAATCAGTTGAAGTGAGGCTTGTATTTAGAAATTGAGATTGTTCAATATAATTAAAAAACAGTTCTTCTTTTCTTTCTGAGTTGTCAGATTGATTTAGTTCGGATATACCAGTAAGTAAACTCAACATTTGATAATTTGCAGACTTGGCAATTTTTAGCTGATCGGTTGCTCTGGCCCATTCTCTTATAATATCATTTTGCTCTGAAATATCATCGAGATAGACGAGAGTAAAAATAAGAATCGCAATAATGGGCAATGCAAGCACGATGGGTGAAGCAAGAATCTGGATGTTTAGAGGTAGGCTTCGCATATTGCTGTTTGTTCATTTAGGGTTAAATTATATAATACTCAATAATAGTGTAGTTTAATATTAATTTAACTGTGTGTTTACACAGTGCGAATATATACATTTGCTTATATTATTTACGTAAACTTATTTGTGATTATACAGGGTAATTCTATGATAAAACGACAATTTACGCTCGCTTTTGCTGCTATATGGTTGAGTATGTCATTTAATCAAGTTTTTTCTAAAGAGGCTAATAGTAGCCTGACTCCGCGTGACCCCTACAAATTCTTTTTTAATGAAACCTGGGGAGACTTTAAAGAGGAGCTTGAAAACGCAAAGTCGCAGGGTAAGAAGGGGGTTTTAATATTTTTTGAAATGGATGAATGTCCTTTTTGTCATTATATGAAAATGAATGTACTTAACCAAAGAATAGTACAAAAATATTTTCGCAGCAATTTCCTGAGTTTTAGTGTCGATATTGAAGGTGACCTGGAGATTGTTAGTATGCAAGGTAAAAGTATGAAGCAAAAAGATTTTGCCTTTAAAGTAAACCGTGTTAGAGCTACACCTGTTTTCGCCTTTTTTAATCTGGAAGGAAAAAGAATATTCCGCTACACAGGTAAAACATCCGGGGTTGATGAGTTTTTGCTGATGGGCGAGTTCGTCAGTAATAAAAAATACATGAAATCTTCTTTTACTCGTTATAAACGTAAAAAAAGAAAGAGTTTAGAAAATTAAAAAAATGAAATTGTTTTTAGAATATGTTTTTTTAGGCTTGATAATAATACCATCAGGTTATGCTGCTGAAAAAAAACCAATCCCTGATCCATTAATACTGAGTGACGCTTTGCTCTATTCAAAAAAACCACATCCAAAACTCTCAACGGCTGAAATTAATATACGGGTTGCAAATAACGAAAAGGATATAGTAGAAAGTCAAAATGATGTTGATATATATTTAGAAGGTAAATTGCAATATGTTCAGCCATCAGCATTAGCAAAAAATCAAAGTACTAATGATCATCGAGCAGGTATTGTTATCAGTAAAGCCCTGTATGATTTTGGACGTACAAGTAGCGGCATTAAATCTGCAAGCTTAAATATTAAGGCAGAGCAAATTAACAAGAAGCGAGTTATTCTTGAACGGCGCCTTGAAATAATGCAACGATTTTATGATGTTGTTCTGGCTGATATGGATTTTTATCGATATAACGAAGAAATGGCAACTGAGTTTGTTACTCTGGATAAATTACGCGATCAACTGGAACTTGGTCAAACATCTGATATTGATGTGATGGAAAAAGATGTTACTTATAAGAAAGTACGTTATCTTCGCATCCGCAGTCAGAATGAACAACGTATTACTCGTGCAAGGTTAGCCATTGCAATGGGGCGACCTGGTGAACTCGTTAATACGGTCTCTAAACCTGAATTTAGTGTAGGAAAATTAAAGCTTCCAGGGATTGAAGTATTAAATAAAATTTCATTAGAACATAACTATAAAATATCAACTTTACGTACTCAATTAACCGCTGCGCGAGAGAAAGTCGTGCTGGCAGGAAAAACTGATAGCCCAACGATCAACCTTGAAGCGGCAAGCTTTCAGTATTCTCGTCAGGTACCAGGGCGTTACCAATTCCAGGTTGGTGTCGTTTTTCAAATGCCCCTATTTGCCGGGCATGATGCAGATTTAGAAACAGCCAAAGCTTTAAATAAGGTGCATTTAATTGAAGCAGAGCTTGGTCTCGTTAAAGCAAATACATCAGCATCCCTTTTATCGTTATGGTTTGAATTTGATGCCTTAAAAGGTAAGTTGTTACAAATGAAAGCGCTTGCCGATTACCGAGAGATTTATCTTGATCGTAGTCGCGCTTTATATGAGTTAGAAGTAAAAACAGACCTGGGGGATGCCATGGTGCGCGTATCTGAAGCAGAACGCGAGTATTTACAAACCCAGTTTCAAATGATGGTGGTTCTGGCTAAGCTTGAGCTTGACGTTGGGCAACAGTTAAAAAATATAAATGAATAATAATCGATTCTTAATATCGGTTGACTATAGAGCATATATAATGAAATCTATTGTACATACTTTTTTAATTCTGGGGCTGTTATTGCCAATGGACGCCTATTCCCAGCAGCAGATAGATGCCGTTGTAAGCTGGGCGCATCGTGTTGAATTAACCATCCCTGTGGACGGAGTGGTTGAAAGCGTTAGCGTGAATACAGGGCAAAAAGTTACAAAAGGAAAAATATTGGTTAAGCTGGATTCTCGAATCTTGCGGGCAATCTTGAGAGAAACCAAGGCAAAGGTTCTGGGATTGCAAGCGAGCTATGATGAAGTTAATCGAGAACTGTCAAGGGCAGAGGAGTTGTATGACCGCACGGTATTATCCGACCATGATTTGCAAGTTGCAAAAAATAATTCAATTATAGCAAAAGCGGCTTTAGTGACTGCGGAATCTGCTTATATGAAAGCAATGGTTGATTTAGAGTATTCAGAATTAAAAGCTTCCTTTAATAGTATTATTTTAAAGCGTACAGTTGAAGTCGGTCAGGCTGTTTTTAATAATTTAAATTATGATGGTCTGATAACATTAGCATCAAGCGAAAAATTTTTAGCAAAAGCAAGGTTAACACCTGAACAAAGTGGCGGTATTAAAATTGGTCAACAAGTTGAGGTTAAGGCTTATTCTAAAAAATATAATGCGAATATTGTAGCCATTGAGTATAGTGAAAATGCCGCAGATGCTCAGTTTGTACTTGTTGTTGAATTTAAAAGTGAGGATAAAAAACTGCATGCAGGCTCGCCGGCTAATATTACTTTTTGATATTTGCGATGGATGAAACACAGTTAATTTTAACAATGCTCTTTGGCGGCATTGGCCTGGGATTTTTTATTTACGGTAAAAATCAACGCGCTATTGTTCCGCTATCTGTCGGTATTGCGTTATTTATATTCCCCTATTTTGTGACGGAACTCTATGTTCTTTTTCTAGTCGGAGCTTTGTTGGTCGTACTGCCATATTTTATTCGTTTGTAGGTAACGCCTTTCTACCACATTAAGTCATCTGGTATTTGATAGTCTGCATAGGGGTCGTCTTCATCAACAAATTGTTCATTATTTTCAAATAAAATAATTCGCTCGTCGTTCCTTTGTTGAATTTTCTCAGCAACCGCCTTGGCAACAAGTTCATAGCGTTCTTCTATAAGTGCAATGCCCAATCTTCCATCGATGATATGTTGCTTCATATCTGCGTTAACATAAATATGTTTAACTTTTTTAAGGTGTTCAAAATTGTAGCTAATATCACAGTTTTCGCTACGGTCAATAGCGTTGGTGGTGATAAGTTGATTTATTTCAGCTGAAATCGCTTTAAGCTTTGCCTGTTGCTCTATTTGCTTGTTTAGATTACGGTCATTTTCCGATTTTTTTCTAGCGGCTTGCTGAATTTTAAGTTTTGTTTCATCGACAAGCTCTTTATTGTGGGCGCGTTGTTGTTTGGCCTTTTTGTTTTTATCTTTTTTTGCCTGATGCGCCTGTTTTTTACTAACGATGCCTGTTTTTAAAAGTTGATCCTGAAATGGATTGCTCATTTTTATACCTTAAACCTTTATTGAAGACGCCAATATTTATCCAGCGCGCTGAAAACTTTTGTTGTATAACGATAGCTACCGGTGCTGCCATTGTAACGTGCTAGTGCCCGGGTAATATTGCCTTTTTCTTTATCAAGGTAATATCTTAATATGGTGCAGCCAAAGCGTAGGTTAGTACGTATGTTAAAGAGATTGTCACCAATGTCATTTATTTCTTTTAACCAGAAGGGCATTACTTGCATTAAACCTCGCGCACCTGCTTCTGAAATAGCATACTTATCAAAATTACTTTCGACGTGAATTAAGGCTAATACAATTTGCGGTGATAACTTTGCACGCCTGGCTTCATAATGAATATGGCGTAATAAATGTAAGCGGGTTTTTGTGTTTTTAACTTTAGAGGAAAGTCTTGTGGACATATCCAGCAACCATACTTCTGCTTCAAATCTATCCTTGAAGCTATCGCTTGCATTAATCGAGCCTTTTAGAAGTTGACGTAGCTCGGCATCGGGTTTTTCCTGGGTGGATGCAATAGAAATATTAACTGTAAATATTAACAGGCTAAACAAACAGGCTTGTAAGATGGAATTGTTATTTATAATTCGCATGATACTTAATTTTAGTTTGAAAAGTTACCGTTAATAAAGTCAAAGATGGTATCTGTCTTTATATCTTGTGACTCACTGTCTTTACGTCCTTTATATTCAAAGGTACCATTTTTAAGCCCGCGTTCACTGATAACGATACGGTGAGGAATACCGATTAATTCCATATCGGCAAACATAACCCCAGCGCGTTCTTTTCGATCATCGAGTAATACATCATAGCCAAGTTGTTTTAATTTGTTGTACAGCGAGTCGGCTTCTTTTTGTACTAATTCAGATTTGTGTAAATTCATTGGGATAAGTACGATTTGAAAAGGGGCAATACTCTCAGGCCATATAATACCTTTATCATCATAATTCTGTTCAATCGCAGCGGCAACAATACGGGTAATGCCAATACCATAACAGCCCATGGTAACGGTAACGGCTTTGCCTTTATCGTCGAGTACTGTTGCTTTCATGGCATCGCTGTATTTATCGCCAAGCTGGAAGATATGCCCGACTTCGATGCCGCGTTTAATGCTTAGGGTGCCAACGCCATCGGGGCTAGGGTCGCCATCGACTACATTGCGTAAATCAACGCTGTTTTCCAGCGCTAAATCGCGCTGCCAGTTAGCTCCTGTGTAATGTTTGCCATTTTCATTTGCACCGCAAACAAAGTCGGCAAGTGCAGCGGCAGCATGGTCAACGTAAACAGGTATATCTAAACCGATGGGACCAATTGAGCCTGCATCGCAATCTACGACGCTACGAATTTTATCTGCTTCGACCAGGGTGAAAGGGGATAAAACCTGTTCAAGTTTTTCGGCCTTAATATCATTAATTTCATGGTCGCCGCGTAGTACAAGCGCAACAATGCTATCGTCGACACCGTCGACAAGTAAGGTTTTAATACATTGGGATGGGTTAACTTTTAAATAATCACTTACTTCTTCAATGCTGTGCTGCTCGGGTGTGTCTATTTTGGATAACGCCTGGCTTGCTTCAGGGCGTACTGTGGTTGAGGCTAATGTTGTTGCTAGCTCGACATTGGCGGCATAATCACTTTGGTCACTAAAAGCTATATCGTCTTCGCCAGATTTTGCCAGCACATGGAATTCATGTGAAAGGTGGCCACCAATGGAACCGGCGTCGGCGCTAACCGGCCGGTAGTTTAAACCGATACGATCAAAAATTTTGCAATAGGCTTTATGCATTATCTGATAGGTGTCATTGAGTGAGTCATGATCGATGTGGAATGAGTAAGCATCTTTCATAATAAATTCACGTGAGCGCATTACCCCAAAACGTGGCCGTATTTCATCACGAAACTTGGTTTGTATCTGGTAAAAGTTAATGGGTAGTTGCTTATAACTGCGTACTTCCTTACGGAATATATCGGTGATCACTTCTTCATGAGTTGGGCCGAAACAAAACTCGCGTTGATGACGATCATTCATTCGTAATAACTCGGGGCCATATTGTTTCCAGCGACCAGATTCCTGCCATAATTCGGCCGGTTGCACTGTTGGCATTAATAGCTCTTGTGCGCCAGCATTGTTCATTTCTTCACGGACAATGTTTTCGACTTTACGCAAAACACGCAAACCCATCGGTAGCCAGTTATATAGCCCCGCCGATAATTTTCGAATCATGCCGGCTCGAATCATTAATTTGTGGCTGATAACTTCGGCATCAGATGGAACTTCTTTAACGGTGGCAATAAGAATTTGTGAAACGCGCATAATTTAGGTACTTATAGGTAATGAGAAATAAGGCTATTTTAACGAGTTTTGAGGTTGTTCGTATAGTTTTTACCGAGGTAAGACGTTTATTTATTTTTATTGCGGCAAGTGCGGTGGGCTATCGGTCGATTTAAAAGGTGCTTCCATTCCAGCCCCACATACTGCGAGGTGCATCAGAAAATTCAATATAGATGCGATCTGGGCTAATATTGAAAGTGCTTTGAATTAATTGGCAAAGTGCTGCAGAAAGGGATTTTGTTTGTGATTCGGCAAGCCCAATGCTTTTTAGCTCAAGATAGGCGGTGGGTTCATCGGTTCCTGCAAAAAGCATCGGCCGAGTCGGTTCAATATTAACCATCACATAGGCTTCGGGTTTGCCCAGTTCAGTGGCTACCAGTGTCGAGGCTTCACTGAGTAAAGTGGCTTGTTCGGATGGTTCAATCGACTGGTTAGATTGTATTTTTAAATAGGGCATGCAGGTATTTCTGTTTTTAAATTATTATTTACAAAATTGTTCAATATTATCTTGTGCATCTCTAATGCGTTGAGCCCGAACATCGTCATCCAGAAAAGTAATATTGCCGTCTTTGTCTCTAAATCGACGGTAAATTTGCAGTGCTTCCAGGCCTTTTTTCGATTTTTCACAAATTGTCTGGCGTTTAGCTTCATTTTTATCGGTCTCCTGTTGAACTTTGCTGGAGGTTTGTTTGTTACCTAAGATTGCATCGCGGGCTTTGTTTATTTTGGCTTTGCGCGCTTCACTATTGAGGCTGGAGCTACGAGATGGTCTTTGTGCTTTAATAATCGTGAAATCGCCGCTTGCCGGTGGATGCTGAGAGTAAACCCAAATACCTTTTTCATCCTGATATTTATACATTGCCGAATAGACAGAATTTGTCGCTATAATGATAAAAAGTGGTGCTACTAAAAGGGCAAATAAGATTTTGAATTTCATATTCATTCGTTCCAGATTTTTTTTCGAGTATGGCAAGTTCAATCTTGCTTGTAAATTCGAAAAGTCGCATTTAGCTATTTAACTTTAAATTTAGCACGGAAGAGCCTGTTTGTATTAATAAAAAGGCAATTTTAGACATAAATCCTTATTTTTACTTGGTCTTTAGCGCTATTTTTTCTGTTTTTACATGTATTTATAAGCATTTACTTGGCCAGCCAATAGCATTCCTATTATAATACAGTGCTTGAGTATCTGGGGACGTTCCCCCTGTTACCCTGAACGAAAGATAATTTAGTTGCAGGTTACTGTCAGCATATGTTGATTGGCAACCGCGACGCCGGTGATATGTTGATAAATATTACTGAATGGCGCCCGCTATGGGCGTTTTTTATCTATTCGGTTTAATTCCCGTATACCGTGTTATTCATAGTATGCAATTTTGATGGTTAAAGACTTTAAAGGTGATGCAATAGTGAAACTCAGTGGTGCAGAGATTGTTATTCGATCCCTCAAAGATGAGGGCGTTGAACATGTGTTTGGTTACCCCGGCGGTGCCGTGCTTCATATTTATGATGCGATACATAATCAGTCTGATGTTGAGCATATTCTTGTGCGCCATGAACAGGGCGCCACACATGCTGCCGATGGTTACGCTCGCTCGACCGGCAAACCCGGTGTCGTATTGGTGACTTCAGGCCCCGGTGCCACCAATGCCATCACCGGTATCGCAACCGCACATTTAGATTCAATTCCGATGGTCGTTATAACCGGCCAGGTAACTTCGGCTTTTATTGGAAGCGATGCTTTTCAGGAAGTAGATTCTGTTGGTATTAGCCGTCCCTGTGTTAAGCATAATTTTTTAATTAAACGTGCGGAAGACATCGCCGAAACAATGAAAAAAGCGTTTCACATCGCAACGACAGGACGACCGGGGCCAGTGGTCGTGGATATTCCTAAGGACATTACCGATCCGAGTATTAAGATAGATTATGCTTATCCCGAAGAGATAGCGATTCGTTCGTACAATCCAACTATTCAAGGCAACCAACGTCAAATTAAAAAAGCTGTTGAGCTAATTCTTGCTGCAAAGCGGCCGATGATATACAGCGGCGGCGGCGTGGTGCTTAGTAATGCCAGCGAAGAATTAATCGCCTTTACCGAATGGCTTGGTTTTCCTATTACGCAAACCCTAATGGGCTTAGGCGCTTACCCTGCGAAGGGTGAAAATTTTATTGGCATGCTCGGTATGCACGGCACCTATGAATCAAACATGGCCATGCATGAGTGCGATACCTTAATTGCAATCGGTGCCCGTTTTGATGACCGGGTAACAGGTGACCTGGAACAGTTTTGTCCGGACGCGAAAATTATACATATTGATATTGACCCATCATCAATTGCTAAGAATGTGCGTGTAGACGTGCCGATTGTGGGTGACGTAAAACATGTGCTTGTCGATATGAGTAAAGAACTTAAACTCAACAAAGCAAAACCAGATGAAAAAGCACTGGCTTCATGGTGGCAGAAAATTAAAAAATGGTCTGCCGGTAATTGTTTTCGTTATGACAAACAAAGCGCATTGATTAAGCCACAGTTTGTGGTCGAGGAATTACATAAAGTAACCAATGGTGATGCGTTTATTACCTCGGATGTTGGTCAACACCAAATGTTTGCCGCACAGTACTATGGTTTTAATAAACCGCGTCGCTGGATTAATTCAGGTGGTTTAGGCACGATGGGCTTTGGCCTGCCAGCGGCATTAGGTGTTCAAATTGCACATCGAGATGAAGTGGTTGCCTGTATTACCGGTGAAGCCAGTATTCAAATGTGTATTCAGGAATTATCCACTGCCCTGCAATATGATCTGCCGGTAAAAGTGATTATGTTGAATAATCGTTACATGGGAATGGTGAGACAGTGGCAGGAATTTTTCTATGAAAGCCGTTATTCACAATCGTATATGAAGGCTTTACCTGATTTTGTGAAACTGGCAGAAAGTTATGGCCATGTTGGCATGCGTATCGACAAGCCAGCCGATGTTAATAGCGCCTTAACTGAAGCATTTGCAATGAAGGACAAACTGGTCTTTATGGATTTTGTAACCGACCAGACCGAAAATGTTTATCCAATGATTGCAGCAGGCAAAGGCCATCATGAAATGCATCTGCAAAATGAATGTATTCCTGTTCAGTCTTCTGATCGTGAACTGGCGTAGAGGTTTTAATAGTGCGACATATAATTTCTATATTAATTGAAAATGAATCAGGTGCTTTATCGCGTGTTGCAGGATTATTTTCTGCACGTGGTTATAATATTGAATCGTTAACAGTTGCGGTCACCGAAGATGAATCTTTATCTCGTATGACCATTGTGACCAGTGGTTCGGCAAATATTATTGAACAAATTATCAAACAACTGAATAAATTAGTTGACGTAGTTAAGGTTGCCGATATCAGTGAAGGTAGTCATATTGAACGTGAGTTGATGATGGTTAAGGTTGATGCAACTGATTCCGCTGCGCGTGATGAACTACAACGTTTGGCGGATATATTTAAAGGTCGTATTATTGATGTATCTGACAATATTTATACGGTTGAACTAACCGGCGAAGGTGAAAAACTCGATTCATTTTTAGATGCAGTTGAAGCAAAATCTATTATTGAAACTGTGCGTTCTGGTGCTACCGGCATTGCACGTGGCAACAAAGCATTACAGGTTTAAATTTTTTAGTAATTAAAGTATCCGTAAGGATAAAATATTAAGGGCAAAACAATGAATATTTTTTATGATAAAGATTGTGATCTATCGATCATCAAAGGCTTAAACGTAACCATCATCGGTTATGGTTCACAAGGTCATGCACATGCAAATAACCTGAAAGATTCAGGCGTGAATGTAACCGTTGCATTACGTGAAGGTTCTGCATCTGCTGCAAAAGCGAAAGACGCCGGCCTGACAGTAAAAAATACAGCTGAGGCAGTTAAAAGTGCTGATTTAGTTATGGTGTTAACCCCGGATGAATTTCAATCTACCCTTTATAAAGATGAAATTGAACCTAATATTAAAAAAGGTGCAACCCTGGCTTTCGCTCATGGTTTTGCTATTCATTATAACCAGGTTGTGCCACGCGTAGATTTAGACGTTATTATGATTGCACCTAAAGCTCCCGGTCATACTGTACGTAGTGAATTTGTAAAAGGCGGCGGTATTCCTGATTTAATTGCTATTTTCCAGGATGCATCCGGTAAAGCAAAAGACACTGCGCTATCTTATGCTTCAGGTGTTGGCGGAGGCCGCACCGGTATTATTGAAACAACCTTTAAAGACGAAACTGAAACAGATTTATTTGGTGAGCAAGCCGTTCTTTGTGGTGGTGCGGTTGAACTGGTT